>NZ_JBSGVS010000099.1:0-24405 GCF_053608565.1 Streptomyces sp. NPDC055025 | reverse complement strand
GGACATCACTTGGTGTCCGCCGCCGTTGCCGTCATCTACTGCCGTCAAGCCGCAGAACGGACCCTGTGGGCGACTCAGCCAGGGCGCGGGTGATCCGCGTCGGGTTCTTTGCCTCTTGGACTGGAGGAGACATAATCCGCCTCCCGCAGTGAATCCTTTATTACCGTCGGCGCCAAGGCGACAATTTCCACCGCGCGCGCATGATCTCTCGAGTGCGCGGGGCGGCGCAGCGCCCACCGCAAGACAGCTGCGACGTCAGGCAACCGCCAAAACTCCGCTAGTCCACCCGCACCTTCTTCATCGTCTCGCGCCAGTCGCCACGCGGTCAGCGCGATCGCCACATCAACGACAGAATTTGCCAGTTGAATGTCACGGGGACGGGAACTCAGACGAAGCCTGCCACCGCTGGCTTGCCCAAGGACCACACAAGTCAGCCGCTCACCTTTAGGCGGCCAGTAGTCTCGCGGGGTGAAATCCTCGTCCGATATGGCGGACTCATCCACGTAGCCAGGAATGTTGCCCTCAATCGTATGAACCGTCAGGCCGTAGTGCTGGTGACTCGCGATTCGACATTTGATGAGCGAATAGTCTCGCACACTCGAAATGTCCATTATTTCCCTCCAGGATTCCATGGAGCGCGCGGAAATGAATTGAACTTGTCGAACAAGTGCCTCGGGATGGCATATTCAACCGCCCCTTCGTTGAGAAAATCTTCCATCGGCTTGATGTCGTTCTCCCTCAACCATCGGGACGGAACAGTCACCCGGATTCCCTGACCGTGCGTGTCACGATGCTGAGACGCATAGTCTTCGACTCGCTGCCTGTTTCCAAAGTATGCAGACCCATCGAGCCCCTCGTCCAAATCAAGCGGATGATTCTCGGGAAGGACTCCGTTGTCGAGTTCGCTCGTGCCTCGATCTCTGGGCGATACACGATAGAGATCGACGGTATCGCAGTTGTGAACCAGGACCGGTGTGGCACCTGCCACCACATAGTATGTGTGGATGTCTGCGACGGTCAGGTTGTGGACCGTGGACTGCTGGGTCCAGCGGGTGACGGCGGTGATTTGGACGTACGTGCCTGCGCTGGTGCGGAGCCACTGGCCGGGATTGAGGTCCGTGGCGTCGATCCACTCGCCGAGTTCCGGGACCCAGAAGGGGTGGCCGTCGGTGGCTGTGACCGAGGCCGTTCGGTTGCCGTGTTTGCCGTCGGTGTCCAGGGTGACCTGGACCAGGTTCTTGGCGCCCTTGCCCGTGATCTCGGCGGTGACGGTCTTGGTTCTGGTTTTGCCCGATTCGGGGTCGGTCGCCACGACCTTGTCCCCGATGTCGATGTCCTTGATGGTTTTGGTGGTGCCGTCGGCCATCAGGACTTTCGTTTCGGGGGTGAAGCTGTTGCAGCCGTCGTCGACCGCACCCGCCAGCTTCTCGGCCTTCTTGTCGAACTTCAGCCAGGACGAGAAGTTCTTGATGAGCTTGTCGACCAGGCCCGCTATCCGTTTGCCGAGTGCTACGGCTTTCTTCCACTTCCACGGCATGCCGTACTTCGCGGCGAGTTTTCCGAGGATGCCGCCGAGGAAGCTGCTCGCGACATTGAGGAAGGTCGCCCCGCAGGCGCCGAGGCTGCCGGTGGTGAAGCAGTCCAGTGCGTCGGTGAGGCCCAGTTCGTCGGCGAGGATGCCCGCGAGTTCCTTGGCCGCGGCCTGTGCCCGGATCTTCGCCGCGTCGGCCTTGGCCCGTGCCTGGTCGTACGTCTTCTTGGCCGGGGTCCGGTAGTCCCAGTCCCTGCCCTGGGTCGGAGCGACGGTGACGAAACGGAGCGGGTCACCGGCGACCTGGCCCGTGCCTCCGATGGGGTAGCCGATGCCGCACAGGTCCGCGGGGCAGAGGCCGGTCGGATCGGAGTAGGTGACCGGGTTGTTGTTGCTGTACGCGTAGCCGTTCATCTGCTGCGGGTCGGTCACGTCGATGACCGGGTCGGCCGAGATGAACCGGCCGTTCTCGGGCTCGTACTCGCGCGCGCCGAGGTGGGTGAAGCCTGTCGACGTGTCAGCCGGCTTGCCGAGGAAGCCCTTGTCGTCCACCCAGGGACTGGACGTACCGCGCTCGTTGCCGAACGGATCCATCCTGCGGCGCACCGTCGCGCCGGTCATGGCGTCGACGGCGACCGACATCGTTCCGTGCCGGTCACCGGCGAGGAACTTGACGCCCCCGGCGGTGCGCATCGCGACCGTCCGGCCCGCGAAGGAGTAGTAGCGGGTGGCCTCGACCTTCTTCGTGGCGGTGTCGAGACTCAGCTCCATACCCGGCAAATAGAGGGTTGTCCGTCCAGCCTCTTTGCGCAGCAGCCGTTCACCGGCGGCGTCGTAGGCGAAGGAAGCCGTGGCACCGCCGGTGGTCGAGGTGTCCAGACGCCCCTCGGCGTTCCAGGTCATGTCCTGGGTCGTACCGTTCCGGACGCTCTGCCGCGCGCTGCCGGAAGGGTCGTAGGTGTAGGTGTCCTGGGCATGGACCGCCGGACTGCCGCCGCCCGCCGCTACGTCCCGCACCATTCTGCTCAGGGTGTGCGGACCGCCGTCATCGGCTTCACCCGGTGTGCCGTTCAGGTTGGCGTCACCGTAGGTGTAGGTGCGGACCGTCTCGGGACTGCCGCCGGCCGCGTGCAGGGTCTGCTGCTTGCGGTTGCCCGCGGTGTCGTAGGTGAAGGAGTGCCAGTACGGGGCGGGTCCCCCGATGGTGGCCGGAGCCGGGTCGGCGGCGCAGGCGGTGTTCGTCCTGCCCGTGCCGACCGATCCGTCGGAGGAGTTGGACGTCGCCCAGGCCGCGTCCAGTCTGCGCTGCCAGTCATAGGTGAAGCACTGGACATCCGCCTGGCCACCGGTCGGTACATCCGCGATGGTGGTGACGTTGCCCGACGCGTCATAGGTGTAGCGGGCTTCCGACGTGACCTCGGCGACACTCTCGACCTCGGTCCGCGACTGGGTGAGCCGCTCGGTACCGCGCTCGTACTCGTACGACAGCCATGTCTTTCTGGAGCCGGACGCCCCCGTGGACAGTTCGAGCTGCTGGAGTTGCGACGTCGGCGAGTAGGCCGCCTTGGTGACGTAGCTGCCCGAAGTCCCGCCGAGCGTCGTTCTGAGAGCGGTCGGTCGCTGCAGTTCGTCGTAGCTGTAGACGAGGGTCTCGGCCGGCAGTCCTCCCGCTGCCGGCATGCTCATGGACTGGACGGTGCCGTCCTGGTTGTACTGGGTGCCGAAGTCGTAGGAAGCCTTCAGCGCCGCGTCCTCGGTGCCCGCGAGGGTGACCCGGGTGAGGGTCGGCTGGTACATGTTGTCGAGCTGCACATTGAGGGTCGACGACTGCACGACCCCGTTGGCATACCGGTAGCTCCCGTACGGCTCGCCCTTGGCGACGATGTCGTAGGTGGAGACCGTCAGTCTCGTTCCTGTGTCCGGTTCGCCCTCCCAGGTGGAGACGGGGCGACCGATCGCGTCGTACTTGGTCGATATCTTCTTGCGCCGCGCATCGGTGACGGAGGTCGGCCGGTCCAGCTCGTCATACCCGTAGTCGGTTCTGCCGGTGTCGGGGTCCTCGCTCCATATTTTGCGTCCACGCTGGTCGTAGCCGGTGGTCCAGACGTTGCCCGCCGCGTCGTGGACGGTCTTGAGCTGGTCCGCCGGTGTGTAGGTGTAGTGCGTGTTCTCGTAGTCGGCGGGGGTGCCGGTCGGCAGGGGCTCGTCGCCCTTGTAGCGGCGGATGTCCGTGGTCAGGCCCCGGCCGTTGGTGATGGTGGTGGTCGGCGGCGTACCGACGGGCGGGTCGACATGGACCCGGTCGCCCCCGTAGGTGTACGTCGTGCGCCATTTCTCCTCACCGGCGCTGCGGAAGATCTCCGCGGTCGTGCGGCCCGCCCCGTCGTACTCGGTGAGGGTCTGGCCGTTCACCCCTTTGTCGACCGCGTCGAAGACCTGGTCCTTCGGGGCCTCGGTGGTGAAGTAGTCGGCGTTGGCCTTGGCGATATTGCCCAGTCCGTCGTAGAAGGTGTCGGCGATGATGCGGCCGCCGTTGGGGCCTTCGGTCTGCTGCTGGCGGGGGCGGAGCATTCCGTCGTACAGGGCGTATTCGACGCCGTACCGCTCGGTGCCGTCCTTCTGCCTTTCGAGCTTCTCCGTCTTGACGGCTACCGGCCCGCCTGTCTTCCGCACCACGTACGTGTATTTGATGGAGGGTGGGAAGTCGCTGGCCTTGGGCCGGTCGGGCAGCCATACGGAGGTGAGACGGCCCAGGGCGTCGTAACCGAGGTCGGTACGTTTCTCGTTCATGTCGACCTGTGCGGCCGGGGAGCCCCATGAGCGGTCGTACTCGGTCGATGTCTTCCAGCCGAGCGGGTTGGTCTCGGTCTTCTTGGTGGTGAGGCCGTCCGTCTCGGCGTAGGCGATCGTTGTGGACTTGCCGGCCGCGTCGGTCACCTTCAGGGGCCTGCCGAAGGCGTCGAAGTCGGCCATCGCCGACGAGGTGAGGGTTTCGTAGGTGGCCTGGGTGCCGTCGTGGGACGCGAGGCGCTGGACCTTGGTGGTGTCGCCCTTCACGGGGGCCGCGCCCAGTCCCAGACCGTCGTAGTACGTCAGGTCGTCGGAGATGACCTGGGTCCTTCGGTCGGGTGTCGTGCCGCAGGCGACGGCCACCTGCTCCACCCGCGAGACGAAGGAGAGCATGTGCTTCGCCGTGTTGTCCGCGTACTGGGTCCGGACACAACGGTTGTCCGAAGGATCACCGGTGGCACCGAAGTCGTCGACCTCGGTCGCCCGGCCGGTCGCCGCGTCGTAGCGCGTGGTGGACTTGGTCTCCTGCCAGCCGCCGCTCTCCAGCGCGGTGTACGACGTGGTCGTCTCGGGACGCACGAAGTACGCGCGGTCGGTGCCCCAGCTGTTGACCCGCGTCGCCGTCGTGCGGGACCAGGTGGTGTTGATGCTCTTGGAGACGATCCTGTCGGCCGTGAAGGCGCCGTTGTAGGTCGCCGTCTCCAGTTCCTGGCCGGAGAGCTCGTTGCTGTCGGCGTGCGCCGTGCCCGTGGAGTCGGTCACCTGGCCGCCGAGTCCGCGCAGGAAGGTGTGCTCGGTGCGGGTGTTGGCAGGGCTGACCGTATCGCCGGAGTTGGTGACGCGCACCTTTCCGTAGCCGCGCCAGTCGCTGCGCGTACGGTACTTGTCGTCCGTGATGCCGTCGGGCTCGGTCATCTTCCAGCCGGCGTCGCCCAGATACTCGTACTCGCTGACCATGTCCGGTGCGCCACCGGTCAGATCGGTCTGCACCACGCGTTCGACGAGGTACTTGTGGAACCAGTCGGTGACCGGCTCCGGCTCACCGGGCGGATTCCATTTGACGGGGTAGCAGGCCTTGGCGGAACTGTCGGCGGGTGGCAGAGCACCGGCCCGGCATTCGGCGTCTCGGTAGATGATGTCCAACTGGCCGCCGGTGTCGTTGTCGACGCCGGAGAGCCGGAAGCGTTTCATCGGCTGGATGTTGTCGTCAGTGGTGTCGATACGGTTCGGCAGTTGCTCACCGAGCAGTTCGACGGACGGCATCTCGACGGAACTGGTGCCGGCATGACCGGTGTGCTTGATCTCGTTCAACCAGAGCGACTGCGAGCTGTCGCCGTTGTCCGTGAAGATGTGCTTGAGAGTCCAGGAGTCGATGTCCGAGTAGCCGGTGCCGCTGCGGATCTGCGTCGTGACCTTGCTGAGCTTCTTCCGGGTCCAGAACGTGGGTGAGTTCTGTCCCGGGCACTTGGTGTCCGCCTTGCAGTCGCGGTCCCAGGGGACGTCCGGCCAGCGGTTCGCCGTGGCGTCCGTCAGATCGCCGGGCTCGCAGTCGGCCGCCGTGTCGAGGCAGCGCTCATCGGTCGTGAAGACCATGTGCGCGGGGGCAGGGGTGTCGTACAGTTTGCCGTCGCGCTGACCGTAGTCGATCCGCTTCAGATAGCCGCCACGGGTGTACGGCTTGCCGTTCTCCCCGGTCTTGAGACCCTGCGTGTAGTAATTGGTCTCCTTGCCGTAGTAGTACGACATGGCGTTGCCGTGCGGGTCGACCACGTAGTCCAGATTCCAGCGCCATGCCTGGAGGCAGTGCGCGTCCGCGAGCGCGGCCTTGTAGCAGGGTTCGCCCGCGTCATCACCGTAGACGGGGACGGTCCAGGCCGATCCCGTCTCCTCCTTGCCAGAGGTCCAGCCGGGCGGGCGGCTGAGACCGAAGTAGTACTGAACTCCGTCCGTGCTGGTGACGCGCCAGTGCTCACCGTCGTTGTCGCCGTTGGCGCCGCCGGTCAGCTTCTCGACCTTGGTGTTGGCGTCATTACTGACACGCCATTCCTGTACGGCGTCGTTGTCGTCGGCGTCCACCTTGATCAGTTCGCCCGATGTACCTCCGGCGAGCTGGATCGTGGCGTTGTCATAGGCCCAGCACTGGTCACCGTTGGTCTTGTCATGGCCGTCGTCCGCGCAGGGCTTGTAACGGCGTTCGATGAAGCCGGGCTCGTAGCCGAAGCCCTGACCGATCCAGGAGCCCTGGTTGTTGGTGGTCGCCGTTTGGCCGTCGACCGACTGGGAGCTGTAGCCGAAGGAGACCGAGGGGACGAGTCCGCCGGGTGCGGGGGGCGTACGCAGGGGGTACGACCAGTTGAAGGCACCGGAGGAGTTCGCCACGCTCCATTCCGATGACGGAGCGAGGGGCGTGGCACCATAACTGCCCTGATCGCCGGAGGCGGCGGCGATCGCGGCGAGTACCGTCACCCCGCCGGTGCCTCCGTCTTCGGCTGCCGTACGGGCGTCTGTCTTGGCGGTCTTCGATGCGACCGGCACGTCGGCGGACAGGGTCCGGCCGGCGGTGTCATTGGTGGCCGGCAGCTCGCGCGGTGTGGAGCAGGCGGCCTTCTCCGGCGTGGTGAGCAGGCAGGAGGGATACTGCACCAGACGCAGCCGGGAGCCGTAGCCTCCGCCGTACGCGTCGGCGAAGCCGGAGTAGTCGAGGGTCAGACGGGCCGCGTCCGCCGGGTCGGCGGTGGACGGAGTGTCCGTTGCGGAGATGGTGAACAGCACACCGTCGATACCCGCGGCCCGCGTCTTCGTACGGCTGACCGTCTCGACGGCGAACGAGACGGGGGTGGACGCGGCGGCAGATCTGGACTTGGCCGTTCTTGGCGGCGGTCCGACTTCTATGGGCAAGCCGTCGGCCTTGACCGGTACGGCGCCGACGGTGGTCTCGTCGCGAGCCGCTGTCGGCCAGCTCACGTCGGCCGGACGTTTCACCCGTGCCTTCTCGGCCGGATTGCTCTGATGGGGCCTGGACTTCAGATCAGCACCAGGCGCGGGTGCGGTGAGGTTCGGCACGTGGGGCCGGGTGGGCCCGTTGTCCCGCGCCTTCGCTTCCGGCGCGTACTGCGGGAGCAGGCCGACCGTCAGTGCCACAGCGAGGGCGCCGACCGTACGTACGCGGAGGCCGCGGCGGGAGAGCCGGGGGGAGGAACGGAACCATTGAGGCATAGACATGTCACATCTCCATGGGTCAGCGGGAGGATCACGCACAGGGAACGGGCGCGGACGGCTGCCGTCCGGCAGCCGTCCGCGGTTGTGTCACGTGACGCTGCCCAGGCTCTCGCCGGTCTGTAGTCCCGCCACTGCCGCGATGAGCGGCTGGTCGAGCGCGCCCTCGAAGACGCGCACTTCGTCGATCGCGCCGGAGAAGTACTCCCGGCCGACCGCGTTCGCCGATGTACGACCGACCTGGATTCCCGCCTTCGACAGATCCCAGGTGTTGGGCCAGCTGACGGCCGGTCCGGCCGGTTCCCCGTTCACGAAGAGCTGCACCTCGGCGAAGAGCGCGTTGTAGCTCAGAGCCAGATGATCGCCATCGTCCTCGGCGCTGGGCAGCCATCCGGTGGCGGCGGCCTCGGTGACCACGGCGTCGGCGGTGTCCTTCTCGGTGAGCGTCAACTGCCAGCGGTCGGCGGCGGCGTTGTACCGGACGCGGGCCGCCGCGCCGGTCGAGCCGACGAGAGACAGCACGCTCTGATCGATGGTCGCCGTGGGTGAGGAAAGCCTGGCCCGTGCGGTCACGGTGAAGCTGGCCTTCGGCTTCAGCAGCCCGGCGGCCCGGTCCGCGTAACCGTCGGTCCCGCCCAGCAGGAGATGTCCGTCGCCCCAGAGTGGTTCGGCGGCAGGCAGACATTCCGGATCGCCGGCCGGATCACAGGAATCGTCCGGCCGGTACACGGACGCACTGCCGCGCAGTGAGAGCCCCGTTCCGCCGGTGATATCAGGTGTGGTGCCGTCGACGGCCTCGTCCATGTTCCAGTAGCCGAGCTGACGCGGAGGCAGTCCGCCGAGGCTCGTACTCTCGCCCTGGGCCACCACCCGGTCGAAGACCTGGACATCGGCCACGATGCCCTTGAGATACGCGGTGTAGCCGGCGGGCTCCAGGGCACGGCCGATCTGGAGGCCGCCCGTGGCGTTCCAGGTCGTGGAGCGCTGCTGGATGTCCCCGGAGATCAGCCGCCCGTTGATATACATCCGCATCGTGCCGGGGGCCTTGCCGTCATTCATGTCGTAGACACCGATCAGATGGGTCCATTCGCCGGTCACCGGCTGAGGGCCCAGCACTTCCCACGAGGTCATGGAGTCGATCTCGCTGTCCGGTGCGAGGAAGGACCAGCGCTTCGACGTGCCGTCGTAGCCGAGCGAGAAGCCGGACTGGGCGGAGCCGTCCTGGCTGACCACCGTCATGGAGCTTCTCGGCAGCTCGGGGAGCATCACCCAGGCGGCCACCGAAAAGGTTTTGTCGGTGTCCACCACATGCCGGCCCGAGTCCAGGTACGCGCCGGCGGATCCGTCCAGTTGGGCCGCGGTTCGCAGGGATCCGTGCGGGCCAGGCATGCCGAAGGTCACCCCCGGCCCCGCGGTTGCGGCTGGTCCGCCGCTTCCGTCCGCGGCCTGCGAGGATCCGGCGGGGTCCGCCAGGGACCAGGCGGTTTTGGGGGCCCGGCCCTTCTCCACCCGGAAGGTGTAGCCCGTTGTGACCTCCCGGCTGTTGCCCGCCTGGTCGACGGCCTCGACGAACAGGGTGTAGGGGCCCTCGCTCGGCGGCATCCAGCGCACGGTGACGGGCCGGCCGGGCTCGACCGGCAGGGCGGTCTTCTGTGCCTCACCGGTGAACTGATAGCGGTAGGAGGCGATTCCGGTGCCTGGTGAGTACAGGGTGAAGGAACCGTAGTCGCCCACCCCTCGGTGCCAGAGGTCGTCGTCGGGATACTCCGGCGACGTCACGATGGGTGCGTCGGGTTTCGTCGCGTCGTAGATGAATTCACAGCGGGTCGCCGTACCGGCGTCGCTCCAGGGCCCCCACGCGGTGCCGTCACTGCCGCGAGCACGCCAGCCGATGACGGTGTTCTGGGGGAGCGTGAAGGCCGGGGTGTCATCAGTGGTGAGATCGGTGCCGGTCCGGTACTTGAACGTCTCGTAACCACCGGCCGACTGGTCCGAGTTGGAAGTCTTCTCCCCAGTGGTGACGGAGTATCGTTTCTCCTTTCCATCCGCTCCTGTCCAGAAGATCTCGAACTCCGCCTTCAGCCGCTCGGTGTTGCCGCCCACGTCTCCGTGGTCCTGGTCCCGAACGATCGCCTGAAGCATCGGCGCCTCATCCGCGTAGTGCTTCTGAGCCTCGCCATACGCGCACTTTCCGCCCGGGTTCATCGTCAGTTCGGACATCTTCGGCTGGTACGGCGCCCGGTTGTAGGTGATTTCCAGCGCTGCGTTGTTGCAGAAGCGCTTCCATGACGCGTACGAATCCTCCGCTGCCGCCTGAAGGCCGAAGGTGGTGGTCTCCCAGCCGCTCGACACGGCCTGCTGCACGGTGCTGGTGACCTGGAAGCGGACGTTCTGGTTCGTCGTGGAGCAGTTTCCCGCCGGATTGGTCGGGGACTGGGCAGCCGCCTGCGCCTTGCTTGAGGGCCTGTTGGACCAATTCGTTTTGGAACTGATCGCGCTGCCTCCCGAGCTGTTCACACGGTGTAACTGGACCGAGCGTGCTTCGCTGTTGTACGTGTGCACCAGCGTGATGGCGAACTCGGCCTTGAGGATCGTCTTTCCCTCAAGGCTGCCCGTGGGTATCGCGTAGTACTGACGCTGCACATCGCTTCCGCTCGCGCACCGTACGGACACGTCCGCCGGGCAGCGCCCCACGCCCTTGCCCGACTCTCCCGCACCGTCCGAGTTGGCGAACTTCCAGCCTTCCAAGGTGGGGTTGGCGGACGACACCCAGGTCCAGCCGGTGCGGCCGACGGTCTTGCTCACGGGGTCGATGAAGACGGGGTACCGCGTGTCCTGGCCGGTCAGAAGTTCTTGGTCCGGCGTGAGCACCATGCTGCCCTGTCGCCACTCCAGTCCCACATCGGCGACCTGGGCTCCCTCGGCCGGTCCGGCGACAGCGGTGGCGCGTAGCTCCGCCGCCACCCGCTTCGCAGCCCCTTCCTGCAACGCGCCCCGGGAGTCCCACATCAGCGGCTGTGGTGCCTCGAACACTGCTCCGCCCGACGCAGCGTCCTCGGCGACGATCCCGCCTTCCGTGTCCGTGCTCACCTCAAGTCCATCGGCACGGACGGGAAGTTCGATGGAGGAGAGAGCGGGATTCGCCGCAGCTTCCGCCGTCTTCACCACGAGCAGATGCGACAGACCGTCGTTCTCCGCCCGCACCACCAGGTCCACGTCGGGCAGTACGGAACGGTAGGTGGCGCTGTCACCGTCGACCTCGGGCTCCGGCAGTACCTCGGGCCAGAAGAAGGAGAGAGTCCTTCCGTCACGTCCAAGGGTGGCGAACACCTTGTCACCGCCGCCGGAGAACGTCATCGCCGTGGTCGTGGCCCGCGGGGCCAGGCGACCGTTCGCCTGCTCGGCGAGAGTGGTGTCGATATCGGCCCACGTACCGCCCTTGCGGGTCCTCACCGGCTGCGCGTACTCCCTGGCCGTGAATGTTCCGTCCGGATTGGCGAAGGTCTCACCACGTTCATGGCGCAGTGAGAGAACCTCGGCGGGATCGCCGGACTCCCTCGCGGCGGTGAGCGCCTCCTGCTCGGTTCCGGCGGCTGTCCGTGCCTGCTCGCCTGCCCCACGCGACCGGGGGGTGTCCACGGCGGTGGCGGACGGGGTGGTCCCACCGACGCAGAGCAGAGCGGTCAGCGCCGTACCTGTCACCAGCAGCCGACGCCGGCGAAGACCCTTTGCGCGAGCGGTTTCTACTGTGCTGCCGACCGCCGTTCCCTTGGCGCGCGCACGCGTTCGATAGTCACTCATCGAACGACCGCGCCGAATGCCTTGCCCTCGTCCGGGAGCCCACCGGCCCCCGGCTTGAAGGTCTGCACCGTGCCGGTACCGGCGGCGACCGCCGCCCACGGCACCGTGTTCACCAGGCCCTTCGGTGCGTCCTCGCCCTTGCTCGACGGCACGCCCACGTACAGGTCGGTGGAAGTGGCCCACAGTCCCATACCCGCGAATTCCCGGGCACCCGCCGTGCCAGGCAGCAGTCCGTCCCCGCGCGTCAGGATCCTGTCGCCCGCTCCCGGGGCCCCCAGACCGGGCAGGACCTGAACGGCGCCGGCGTTCTCCGCCGCGCCGACCTCCTGATTCGGCACACTGACAGCCAGCTTGACCGTGGCGGCCGTGCCGACGGCGCCGGGAGCGGTATCGGCGAGCGCGACACGCTGACCGAAGAAGTCGCTGATCACCGGGTCACCCTCGACATCGGGCGAGAGGCGATCGATCAGATTGACTTCGGTCACCGCCCCTGTCGGTTTCACCTGGACCACGGTGACGGCGCCCGCGTCCCGGACATCGCCGACATCTTCGTTCGGCGTGCCGATGGCGAGCAGGACATCGGTCGCGGACGCAGCCCCCTGCGGCCGGTACGGGAGGATCGAAAGCGCCGTGCCGAACCGGTCATCGGCCTCCGCCGTACCGGACACGAGCGCCGGATGCTCCTCCTCCATACCGAGCAGAGGGGTCGGCAGTCCACCGACGACCGTGTGGTTGAACACCGTCACCATGCCGGCGAAGGTCTGTGTACCGACGGCCTCGCCGGGCGTGCCCACCGCGAAGAACCGCTCCGTGGCGACGAGCGACGCGCCGAAGCGGTCGTTCGTCTCGACAGCCCCGGGAACTCCGGCGTCGTCCTGGGTCACGCCCACCTTCGTCGTGTCCTGTACGTACTGGATGCACCCGGCGTCCGTGGCGGCTCCGACATCCTCGCCAGGTACGCCCACAGCGAGGAAGGGCTTGCCCCCTGACGTCTCGCCGGCCGCGAGGGAGAAGCCGAAGAGGTCTCCGGCTTCGTTGGTCGCGTCGGAGACGAAGCCCGCCTGCGAGTAGGTGTTGATGACGGATCCGGCGCCGATACCCGTCGGGGAGCCGTGGATCACATGGATCAGTCCGGCGTCGAGCTGGTTGACACCGTCCCTGACGACGTCCTCGTACGGTGCGCCTACCACCAGGTCCGTGCAGCCGTCCCGATCCACGTCGTAGGTGTCCAGCGAGTAGCCGAACCTGTCTCCGGCCTCCGGTCCCGCGGCACTGCCCGGCAGTGCCTGCGAGAGCTCCGAGGTCCCCTTGCCGCCGCCTAGGACGACGCGGACGAGACCGGCGGTGGTCTGGTCGTTGACGGTGGCATCGGGGTCGGCGATCGCGATGTCCCGGATGCCGTCCCCGTTGAAATCCACCTCCGTGCCGCCGGTGCAGGCTGCGGCCTGGGCGCCGGGTGCCAGGGCGGTCGAGCCGCCCGTGTACGAGTGAGCGGCTCCGGTTGGAAGGGTGATCAGGGCGGTCGCCAGTGCCGCGACGGCCACTCCACTCACTCTGCCCACCGAACCGTCTCTACGGCACCACAACACCACGCTCATCGCCCCCACCTCAACGACACAGAAATTGCACAAGTGCCCTTGAGTTAACGATCAACAACGCAGAGGAGTCAACAGGGTTTCGCGCCACCCGGCCGGAACCCGACCGGAACTGTCCTGAGCTGCGCGAAGTCGGTCAGCTCAAGAACCCGGTGCCCGTGCCGCCGCCCCGCCCCGGCCGCGGGCGGTGTTACGGCTTCCGGAGCCTCCGGCGAACCACTGCTGGACAAGGAGGCCGGGAGGGTGCCATCTGTCCGCGGGCCATGGACGGAGTCTCGACACCGACACCAGGAAGGCGGTCTCGGGGCCTGCTGGGCGACCTTCCTCAGTCTGGCAAACAGCTTCCCCCCGAGACTTAGTGAGGAAAATACCGTTCACCTCCGGGCGAGGACGCGAATCGAGCGCCATTTCTTCCTGCCGGGAAGAGGCGAGGTCCTTTGGTGTGGTTTGCGCGTATGGGTCGTATTGCCTGGGGTGGTTCTACAGAAACGCGAGTGGAGCTCAACCGGTAGGCCCCGCTGGTGGTCATTCGCCCAGGGATTTTCAGCTCTGTCAGAAGGATTTTCCAGGGAGGATCCGTCGTGCAGACAGGAAAGTTCGTGATGAGCTGAAAGACGGGAAACTGCTGATCAGAGCCTATCTCGTGAGCACTCGATGATGTTTACTGCGAGGCCGCCGCGCGGTTTCCCTGTACTTCACCTTCAAGTCGGCAGGGCCAGAAGCGAGAAGCAACTGGCGATACGGTGGAGATTGTCTTAGCGGGGGTTGGCGGACACCAACACCGACAACCCCGACCGCCAGGTCAGACTCAGCTTCCTGGGCTGGTGCCGAGGCCGGCAGGACGTCGAGTCGACACCGACCGTGCCCCAGTCGATCCCCAAAGGACCGGATGCCGGAACGGCCGGACAGGCATTGGTTCGAGACGGATTGACCGCAGGCTGATGCGGCGCGTCAACAGGATCTGCGGCGTCAGGTCTCAAGCGGGCCCGGTGACGAGCGTGCTGACGCTTCGTCACGGCTGATGCTCCGTCACGAGGGGACCGGCATGGCCTGGGCAGGGCACCTCATGCGCGTGTCTCGTCGTATCGGCGGAGGATCAGTTCCGCCACCGCCGTGTGTGTTCCCAGCGGTGCCGAAGTGAGGGCCGCGCCCGAGCGGGAGGCCCGGCGGGAGAAGAAGCCGGGGGCAAGGAGGTAGCCGGCGACGGCGACGGAGTCGTGGCCCTCGGCGTGCAGGTGGGCGACGGCCTGGGCCGGTGTGGGGGAGCCGGCGCAGAGGTAGGAGGGGAGGACGGGCGCGCTCAGCCGGGCCTGGAGCATCATGGCCATGCGGGCGGTGTCCGCGTTGGCCGCGGGATCCGTGGAGCCCGCGGCGGCGAGGACGACCGCGCTCCCGGCCCACCCTGCCTCGGCGAGCCGCGCCGACAGCGCGGTGGCCAGCAGCGGGTCCGGGCCCAGCGCGCGGGCGACGGACGCCCGCAGGTGTGGGGCGGCGGCCAGCGCCTTCGGGATGTCGGTGTGGACGTGATAGCCCGCGCCCAGAAGCAGCGGGACGAGCACCGCATGGCCCCGCAGCGCCGCCAGGGTCTCGTCCAGCGAGGGCCGCACGAGGTCCAGATAGCCGGCCTCGACCCGCAACCCGGGCCGCAGCGAACGGACCATGCCGAGCAGGGCTTCGACGGTGGCGACACCGGCCGGGTCGCGGGTGCCGTGGGCGACGGCGACGAGAGTCGGGCCCGTCATCCGCCGACCTCCAGCCGGTACCCGCGCTTCGGCACCGTCCGTACCAGCCCCGCGTGCGGTCCCAGTGCGCCACGCAGTCGCGCGACCGCGGCCTCGACCGCGTGCTCGTCCGTGGTCGTGCCCGCCCAGACCCGGCGCAGCAGGTCGGCGCGGCTGACCACCCAGCCCGGGTGTTCGGCCAGCGCCCGCAGCACCGCCGCGGAGACCGGCGGCAGCCAGTAACTCTCCTCGCCGACGACGAGCGCGCTGCCCTGCAGCGCCAGGGTGCGCCCGCCGGCTTCCAGCTCGCGGCGGTTGCGCACCGGGACCGTCTCGGTGATGGTGCGCACCAGCGCCCCGAGCCGTCCGCGTTCGGGGCAGACCACGGGTACGCCGACGCTCTCCAGCGGCCGGGCGCAGACCGGGCCGACGCACACCGGCAGCACGTCCTCGCGCAGCGCGGCCAGGATCTCGGGACGCAGTCCCAGCGTGTCCGCCGCGTGCAGGAAGGCGGTGATCGCCGGCGCGCTGGTGAAGGCGATGGCGTGTACCTCCCGGCGTATCGTCTGGAGCACCAGACGGCGTACCGGCTCCGGGTCCTCGGGCGGGGCCCAGCGGTAGACCGGGACCTCGATCACTTCGGCGCCGCGTTCACGCAGCGCGGCGGTGAAGCCGTCCAGCGGGGCGCCGTGTTCCTGCACCGCGATCCGGCGCCCGCTCAGATTCCGGGCGAGCAGCCAGGTCAGCAACTCGTCGTTCGCCTCGGAGCGCGGTGAGAAGGTCTCGTCCAGCCCGGTGGCACGGACCGCGCCGGTCGCCTTCGGGCCGCGGCTGAGCACCACCGCGTCCCGGCAGGTCTGGGCCAGCCGGCCGCCCTGTCCCCAGCCCTCGGCGGCGCTCATCCAGCCGCGCCAGCCGACTCCGGTGGTGGCGACCACGTAGTCCAGCGGGGCGGTCAGACACAGCTCGGTGGCCCGGCGCAGTGCCGCGTCGTCCTCCAGCGGGACGATCCGCATGGTGGGCGCCTCGACCACGCGCGCGCCTCGCCGGCGCAGCAGGGCGGTGAGCTCGTCGCGGCGGCGCGCGGCGGTCACCCCGATCGTGTAGCCGACCAGCGGGCCGACCGGCTCGGTGGCCGGAGGGCCGCCGGTGGACGTGCTGACGGTTTCCATGCTGTGCAGGCTCAGCCCGTGGGGTTTCGGTCGCGTTGCGTGGCCGTCACATGGGGGTTAGCGAAGCTCGGTGTGCTGTTACGGAAGATGTCGTTACCCCCACCTTGTCCCGGAGGCTCCATGAGGGACGTGTATCCCGGCCGCAATGCGTGTGACCCGATCGCGTAACCGCGGCGGATGACGCTCAGTGCCATGACGACGACCGACACCCACTGCCCGTACTGCTCGCTGCAGTGCGGCATGCGGCTGCGCACCGCGCCTTCCGGAGCGGCGGTGCCGGTGGAAGTCGTGGAGCGGCCGGGCTTTCCGGTCAACCTCGGCGCGCTGTGCGGCAAGGGGCGCAGCGCCGCGGCGCTGCTCGACCGGGTCGCCCGGCTGACCGCGCCGCTGGTGCGCGACCGGCGGGGCGGCGAGTTGCGCGAGGCGTCGTGGGAGGAGGCGCTGGACCGGGCCGCGGCCGGTCTGGCGGGTGCCGCCGAGCAATACGGCCGGGACGCGGTGGGGGTCTTCGGCGGGGGCGGACTGACCAACGAGAAGGCGTACCTGCTGGGCAAGTTCGCCCGCGTGGCGCTGCGTACCGCGAACATCGACTACAACGGCCGCTTCTGCATGTCCTCGGCCGCTGCCGCGCACCGGCAGGCGTTCGGGATCGACCGCGGACTGCCGTTCCCGATGGCGGACATCGCGCGCAGCGGCTGTGTGATCCTGGTCGGCGCCAACCCCGCCGAGACCATGCCGCCGGCCCTGCGCTACTTCCACGAACTGCGCGAGAACGGCGGGCGGTTGATCGTGGTGGACCCGCGTCGGACCAGGACCGCCGAGCTGGCCGACCTGCATCTCCAACCGCCGCCCGGCACCGATCTGGCGCTCGCACTCGGCCTGCTGCACCTGGTGGTCGCGGACGGGAGGCTCGACAAGGACTTCATCGAGGAGCGCACCACCGGCTTCGAGGCGGCCCGCGCCTGTGCGATGGCGCACTGGCCCGAGCGGGTGGAGCGGCTGACCGGTGTACCGGTGGCCCAACTGCGCGAGGCCGCGGGCATGTTCGCGGACGCGGAGACCGGCATGGTGCTCACGGCCCGCGGCCCCGAGCAGCAGAGCAAGGGCACCGACACCGTCAGCGCCTGGATCAATCTGTGCCTGGCCACCGGCAAGGCCGGCCGCCGTTACTCCGGGTACGGCTGCCTGACCGGCCAGGGCAACGGGCAGGGCGGCCGGGAGCACGGGCAGAAGGCCGACCAGCTCCCCGGCTACCGCTCGATCGAGGACCCGGCGGCGCGGGCGCACGTCGCCGCGGTGTGGGGGGTGGATCCGAGGGAACTGCCGCGCTCGGGGCGCTCGGCGTACGAGCTGCTGGACTGCCTCGGGCAGGAGGGCGGTGTGCGGGCGCTGCTGCTGATGGGGTCCAACCCGGTGGTCTCCGCGCCCCGGGCCGGGCACATCGCCGAGCGGCTGCGGAGCCTCGACTTCCTCGTGGTGAGCGATCTGGTGCTGTCCGAGACGGCCGAACTGGCCGATGTCGTACTGCCGTCGGCGCAGTGGGCCGAGGAGACCGGCACCACCACCAACCTGGAGGGGCGGGTGATCCTGCGTCAGCGGGCGGTCCCCGCGCCACCGGGCGTTCGCAGCGATCTGGCCGTGCTGAGCGGACTCGCCCGGCGGTTGGGGGTGGAGCGGGGCTTCTCCGAGGACCCCGAGCAGGTCTTCGAGGAGCTGCGGCGGGCCTCGGCGGGCGGCCAGGCGGACTACTCGGGCATCAGTTACGCCCGGATCCGGCGCGAGGACGGGGTGTTCTGGCCCTGCCCGGCCGGCGACAGCGACGGCGCACCGCACCCCGGGACGCCACGGCTGTTCCTGGACCGCTTCGCCACACCGGACGGCCGGGCCCGGTTCGCCGCCGTCTCGCACCGTCCGGCGGCGGAGCAGCCGGACGCCGACTATCCGCTGTTCCTGACGACGGGCCGGGTGGTCTCCCAGTACCAGAGCGGCGCGCAGACCCGCCGCGTGCCCGAGCTCAACCGGGCCGCACCCGGCCCGTTCGTGGAGCTGCACCCGCTGCTCGCACACCGGCTCGGGGTGGCCGAGGGCGAGCTGCTCGCGGTGACCAGCCGGCGCGGGCGGGCGGTCGCGCCGGCCCGGGTGACCGAGAGCATCCGGCCCGACACCGTGTTCATGCCCTTCCACTGGGGCGGCGCGGGGCGGGCCAACTCGCTGACCAATCCGGCCCTGGACCCGACCTCGCGGATGCCGGAGTTCAAGGTCTGCGCGGTGCGGGTCGAGCGGGCGGGAAGCGGGCGGGCGGGAAGCGGGCGGGCGGGGAGCGAGCTATGAACGCGCGTATCGCGGTGGTCGGCGCGGGCATGGCCGCCGCCCGGTTCGCCCAGCAGTACCAGGACCTCGGCGGGAAGGCCGAGGTGACGCTCTACGGCGCGGAGCCGCGCGCCCCCTACAACCGGGTGCTGCTCGCCGACGTACTCACCGGCCGCTACGACCCGGAGGCCATCGCCCTGCCGGTCGGCACCGCCGTGCTGCGAACTGGCGCCGAGGTCGTCGAACTGGATCTGGCCGCCCGCACGTTGAGACTCTCGGGCGGGGAGCGGGCCGAGTACGACGAACTGGTGCTGGCCACCGGCGCCAACCCGGTACTGCCACCGATCCGCGGTCTGCGCGCCCCCGGCGGCGACCTGATCGCCGGGGTGCACGCACTGCGCACCCTCGCCGACTGCCGAGGCCTGGCCGAGGCCGCGGCCGGAGCCGCGCGCGCCGTGGTGATCGGGGGCGGTGTGCTCGGCGTCAGCGCCGCCCGCGCGTTGGCCGCGCTCGGGCTTCCGGTGGAGATCGTGCACCAGGGCCCGCATCTGATCGAGCGCCAACTCGACGCACAGGCGGGCGCGGCGCTACGGAGCGCGCTGGCCGGGCTGGGCGTCGAGGTCTACCTCGGCAACCGGGCTCGGGCGCTCCGCGGCGGCGGCCGGGTCGACGCGGTGGAACTGGCCAACGGCTATCTGCTGACCACCGATCTGGTGGTGCCGGCCTGCGGGGTGCGCCCGCGTACCGGGCTCGCCCACACGGCCGGACTGCTGGTGCGCACCGGCGTGGTGGTGGACGACCGGCTGGCCGCCTCTCATCCCGGCGTGTACGCCATCGGCGACTGCACCGAGCACCGCGGCGTCGTGCACGGCCTGTCCGGCCCGGCCTGGGAGCAGGCCGACGTCCTGGCCGCGAGGCTGTCCGGGGCCGAGCCGGACAGGGAGTACACCGGCTCCCGCCCGCTGACCCGGCTCTCGGCGGGGCCGCTGGAGTACGCCGCCTTCGGCGAGGTGGACGACGAGACGCACCAGGCCGGCTCCGGCCATCATGTGCTGCGGCTGGTCGACGCCACCCGCGGCTCCTACAAGAAGCTCGTGCTGCGCGGCGACCGGCTCGTCGGCGGCATCCTGCTGGGCGATCTGGCCACGGTCGGCGCCCTGACCCGGGCGTACGAGCGGGACGAGCCGCTGCCCGAGGACCCCCTGCATCTGCTCACCACCCGAGGAGCCCGTTGATGACGCGCACGGACGGAACGGACCGTATCGGCGGCACGGACCGCATCGCCGAGAAGGATCGCATCGCCGACAAGGACCGCATCGGCGGGACGGACCGCGTCGGTGGCACGGACCGCATGGGCGACACGGACCGCGGTACGGACCGCGGTGGCACGGACCGCGAACACCTGGTGCTGATCGGCCACGGCATGGTCGGCCAGCGCTTCCTGGAGGCGCTGTTCGAGCAGCCGGACGCCGGGACTGGAGCGCCGGTCCGGCGGGTCACCGTGCTCGCCGAGGAACCCCGCCCCGCATACGACCGGGTGCATCTGACCTCCTGGTTCTCCGGTACCTCGACCGAGGAACTGTCGCTGTGCCCGCCCGGCTTCCTCACCGGGCACGGCATCGACCTGCGGCTCGGCGACCCGGCCGTCGCGGTCGACCGCGACGCACGGATCGTCACCACCGCCTCCGGGCACCGGCTCCACTACGACGCCCTGGTGCTGGCCACCGGCTCGTACCCGTTCGTACCACCCGTCCCCGGGCACGACGCCGACGGCTGCCACGTCTACCGCACCATCGAGGACCTGGAGGGGATCCGGGCCGGCGCCGCCGGTGCCCGGGTCGGCGCCGTGGTCGGCGGCGGACTGCTCGGGCTGGAGGCGGCCGGCGCGCTGCGGGCCATGGGGCTGGAGACCCATGTCGTCGAATTCGCCCCCCGGCTGATGCCGATCCAGACGGACGAGGGCGGGGGCGAGGTGCTGCGCCGCAAGATCGAGGATCTGGGCGTGCTGGTGCACACCGGCGTCGGCACGCGGGCGGTCACCACGGACGAGGACGGCCGGGTACGCGGTATGACCCTGTCCGACGGCACCGAACTCGCCGCCGACCTGGTGGTCTTCTCCGCCGGAGTGCGCCCGCGCGACCAGCTCGCCCGCGACTGCGGCCTGCCGGTCGGCGAGCGCGGCGGTGTCGTCGTCGACGAGCGGTGCCGCACCGCCGACCCCGCGGTCCTGGCCATCGGGGAATGCGCGCTGGCCGCCGACGGCCGGGTCTACGGGCTGGTCGCCCCCGGCTACGCGATGGCCGAGGCCGCCGCCCGCGAACTCGCGGGCGGCACCGGCTCCTTCACCGGAGCGGACACCTCCACCAAGCTCAAACTGCTCGGTGTGGACGTGGCCAGCTTCGGCGACGCGCACGGCACCACCGAGGGCGCGCTGGAGGTGCTCTACGCCAACAGCCGCGCGGGCGTCTACAAGAAGCTCGTCATCGGTGCGGACGGCGCGCTGCTCGGGGGCGTCCTGGTCGGCGACGCCGACTCCTACGCGCTGCTGCGCCCGCTGGCGCTGAGCGGTTCCCCACTGCCCGCCCCGCCGGAGCAGCTGGTGCTGCCCGCCTCGATCGGCGCGGCCCCCGGCCCGCTCGCGCTGCCCGACGAGGCGGTCGTCTGTTCCTGCCACAACGTCAGCAAGGGCGAGATCCGGGCCGCCGTGCGCGAGCAGGGCCGCACCAGCGTTCCCGAGGTCAAGAAGTGCACCAAGGCCGGTACCGGCTGCGGGAGTTGCGTCAAGCTGCTCGGCGGCATCGTGGCCGAGGAGCTGGCCGCGAGCGGGGTCGAGGTCGCCAAGGGCCTGTGCGAGCACTTCACGCAGACCCGCGCCGAGCTGTACGAGATCGTCCGGGTCAGGGGCATCGGCTCCTTCTCCCGGCTGATCGACGAGCATGGCAGCGCGCCGGGCGGCGAGGGCTGCGACATCTGCAAGCCCGTGGTCGCCTCCATCCTGGCGGGCCTCGGCAACGGCCACATCCTGGACGGCGAGCAGGCCGCCTTGCAGGACACCAACGACCACTTCCTGGCCAACATCCAGCGCAACGGCTCCTACTCGGTGGTGCCGCGGATCCCCGGTGGCGAGATCACCCCCCAGGGCCTGATAGTCATCGGCGAGATCGCCCGCGACTTCGGCCTCTACACGAAGATCACCGGCGGCCAGCGGATCGACCTCTTCGGCGCGACCGTGGACCAGCTCCCCCCGATCTGGCGCCGGCTCGTCGACGCAGGCTTCGAGTCCGGGCACGCCTACGGCAAAGCGCTGCGCACCGTGAAGTCGTGCGTCGGCGAGACCTGGTGCCGCTACGGCGTACAGGACTCGGTGGGCCTGGCGATCGAACTGGAACTGCGCTACCGAGGGCTGCGCTCACCGCACAAACTGAAGTCCGCGGTCTCCGGCTGCGCACGGGAGTGTGCCGAGGCGCAGGGCAAGGACTTCGGGGTGATCGCGACCGCGACCGGCTGGAACCTCTATGTGGGCGGCAACGGGGGGATGACGCCGCGTCACGCGGATCTGCTGGCGGCGGACCTGGACCGGGAGACGCTGATCCGCACCATCGACCGGTTCCTGATGTTCTACGTCCGCACCGCGGACCGGCTGGAGCGGACGGCCTCCTGGCTGGAACGGCTGGAGGGCGGCATGGACCATCTGCGGGCCGTCGTGCTGGACGACTCCCTCGGCATCCGGGCCGATCTCGACGCGCTGATGGCCCGCCACATCGAGAACTACGAGGACGAATGGGCGGCCACCCTGGCCGATCCGGAGCGGCTGCGCCGCTTCGTCTCGTTCACCAACGCGCCGGGCGTCCCCGACCCGACGATCCGCTTCGTCCCGGAGCGGGACCAGATCCGCCCGGCCCCGGCCCCGGCCCTGATCGCCGGCCCCGACCTGGAGGTACGCGTCCGATGAGCGGGACGACGAGCGCGGTGCGGGTGGAGATCCACGACGGCGCGGGGTGGGTTCCGGTGTGCGGGTACGCGGAGCTGACCCCGGGGCGCGGGGTCGCGCTGCTGGTGGGCGGCGCGCAGGTAGCGCTCTACCGCGACCGCGCGGGGGAGGTGTACGCGGTCGACAACCGCGACCCGTTCAGCGGGGCGTACGTGCTCTCGCGCGGACTGCTGGGGAACCGGGGAGCGGTCCCGGTGGTGCTCTCCCCCATGTACAAGCAGGCCTTCGATCTGCGCACGGGCGTCTGTCTGGACGAGGAGACGGCCCCGGACGGCTCGCCGGCGGTGCTGAGGGTGTGGCCTGCGAGAGTCCAGCCGTAGGCGAGCGGGGACCACGCGCGGACCCGAGAGACACGCGGCTTGCGCGTGCCCGTCCTCACACCCCCCGCCAGGCCCCGTGCGCAGGACGTTCCACCACCGAGCCACCATGCGCCGTCAGCCGAAATCTCGCCTTCCTACCTTGCTGCGTGGCGAAGCGCCAGACGCGTCAGACGCGTCAGCAGACTCCCTCTCCGCTCCGGCAGGTGCCCATGAGTACAACGGTCAGCAACTCCGAGAACACCGCGACACCGGCTTCGGCGCGGGTCCGGACCATCGACGACTGGCGTCCGGAGGACGTCGGCTTCTGGGAGGAGGCCGGGGCGCGGATCGCTCGGCGGAACCTGGTGTTCTCGGTCCTCTCCGAGCACATCGGCTTCTCCGTGTGGAGCCTCTGGTCCGTGCTCGTTCTCTTCCTCGGGCCGGAGTACCACGTCGACCCCGCCGGCAAGTTCCTGCTCACCGCCCTGCCCACCGCGCTCGGTTCGGTGCTCCGGCTGCCGTACACCTTCGCCGTGGCGAAGTTCGGCGGACGCAACTGGACGGTCTTCAGCGCACTGCTGCTCCTGGTCCCGACCATCCTCGCCGGGATCGTGCTCGAACCCGGTGTCTCCTACGGAACGCTCCTCACCGTGGCCTGTGTCGCGGGGGTCGGCGGCGGCAACTTCGCGTCCTCGATGGCGAACATCAACGCGTTCTATCCGCAGCGGCTCAAGGGCTGGGCCCTGGGCGTCAACGCGGGCGGAGGCAATCTGGGTGTGCCCGTGGTCCAGTTGGCGGGCCTGCTGATCCTCGCGACCGCGGGGGCCGCGCAGCCGCGGCTGCTGCCGCTGGCGTACATCCCGCTGATCGTCCTCGCCGCCCTCGGCGCGGCGTGGAAGATGGACAATCTCACCGCGATACGCAACGACAAGCGGGCGATGCGCGAGGTCTCCCGCGATCCGCACACGTGGGTGATGTCGCTGCTCTACATCGGCACCTTCGGTTCCTTCATCGGCTTCAGTTTCGCCTTCGGGCAGGTGCTGCAGGTGGAGTTCCACACGCAGTTCGACACCCCTGTGAAGGCCGCGTACCTCACCTTCCTCGGCCCCCTGCTCGGCTCGCTGATCCGGCCGGTCGGCGGACTGCTCGCGGATCGCTTCGGCGGCGCGAAGGTGACGCTGTGGAACTTCGCGGCGATGGCGGCCGGCGCGGCGGTGGTACTGGTCGCCTCACAGCGGGACTCGCTGGGCCTGTTCATCGCCGGCTTCGTGGCGCTGTTCGTCTTCAGCGGTGTCGGCAACGGCTCCACCTACAAGATGATCCCGGCCATCTTCCGCGCCAAGGCGCGCACCGCGGTGGCCTCCGGCGCGGACCCGGAGACGGCCGAGCGCGTCTCCCGCACACGTGCGTCCGCGCTCATCGGCATCGCGGGCGCGGTGGGCGCGTTCGGCGGGGTACTGGTGAACGTGGCGTTCCGGCAGTCGTTCCTGACCACCCACAACGGGAACGCCGCGTACCTCTGCTTCCTGGTGG
Organism: Streptomyces sp. NPDC055025; assembly: GCF_053608565.1. NCBI lineage: Bacteria > Bacillati > Actinomycetota > Actinomycetes > Kitasatosporales > Streptomycetaceae > Streptomyces > Streptomyces sp. NPDC055025. The sequence continues at coordinate 446 of NZ_JBSGVS010000099.1, read as the reverse complement.
GGTACGGCCTGTGCCTGGTACTGACCTGGGCCGTCTACCTCCGCAGGTCCTCCACGCGGCTTTCCGACGTGTAGCGCGGGGTCAACCGCGCCAGGCTTTTGACAGTCCACCGGTCCCACGCTCCGAGCAGACATGCATCGGTGTCCACGGGGCACCCGCACTCCTGACAGAGGAGGTGCGGATGCCGATCACATTCCGTAAGAGTTTCCGGATCCTGCCGGGGGTGCGACTCAACATCAACAAGCGCTCCTGGTCCGTCACCACCGGTGGCGGCAAGCACGGGCCGCGGCACACGTCGAGCAGTACCGGGCGGCGTACGACGTCGATGGATCTGCCCGGCCCCTTCGGCTGGCGCAAGACGACCAAGCGTGGCGGCCACTGAGCGGGGCGCGGGTCGGGAGAGTCGAGCACAACGTCAGGCGGGCCCAGGATGTCGATCCTGGGCC
>NZ_JBSGVS010000098.1:0-24784 GCF_053608565.1 Streptomyces sp. NPDC055025 | reverse complement strand
CCCCGGCCCCGCGCGGGGCCGGGGAGACGGACGGTGTGGCTGAGCGTGTCAGCCGTGCTGCGGAAGGGCCTCAGCCGACCGGGCCCGTACCGGCGGTATCCGCGCGGCGTGTCCGCAGACCGGCCGTGAACGCCCTGCGGCGCTCCGAGGCGGCCCAGACCACTCGTACGGACGAGCGCGGCGCCAGCAGTGCCCGTAGCCGGATCCAGCGGCTCACCGGAGCGCGCAGCCCCTCATGGATCAGCCGGGCGTCCTCCGCGAGCCCCGTCCCGGGCCGTGGCCGTGGCGCGTACAGCACCTGCTCCACCGAATCGGCCACGCGGTGCGCCGCCTCGGCCGCCGGGCCCTCCAGCTTGCCCAGCCGCACCAGCCGGGCCGCCGTCTTCCGCGGTGTCTGTGACTCGTCCGGCGGGATGCCGTGGTCCCAGGCCGTATCGGTTATCTCCCGCCACACCGCGAGTGTCCGTGCCACGGCGTCGGCTTCCGTACGCCCACGGGAGCCCAGCCGCCGGGCCCGTATCTCGCTGCGCCACAGCATCGGCAGCAGAGGCAGTCCCACCACCAGCAGTACCGCCAGCCCGATCAGCAGCCCGAGCCTCCACGGGAGCCCCCCGCCGGTGGCCGTCGGGGCCGCGCCGGGCGCGATCGTGGCGCACTCGGGCGCCGGCGTCGCCTGCTCCTGGCAGCTCTCCGAGGCGGACGGCGCCACGGACGGCGCGGCGGAGGCGCTGGCCTCGGGCCGCGCCGGGTCGCTCTCGCTGCCCGTCGGGGTGTCCGGACGGGTGTAGTCAGGAGCGCTGCCACGGCTCGGGGTCGGCTCGAAACGGGTCCATCCGACCCCTTCGAAATACAGCTCGGGCCAGGCGTGCGCGTCCCGCAGCCCGACCGACATGCTGCCGTCCGACTGCGGGGAGCCCGGAGTGAAGCCCACCGCCACCCGCGCCGGTATGCCCAGGGTGCGGGCCATGGCGGCCATCGTGAACGAGAAGTGGACGCAGAAGCCTTCCTTGTTCTCCAGGAAGCGGGTGATCGCCGCGGCGCCGGTGCCCGAGTCCACCTGGGTGTCATAGGTGAAGCCGCCGTCCAGCGCGAACCAGTCCTGGAGCCTGACGGCCTTCTCGTAGTTGTTCGCCGCGCCCTCGGTGACACCGAGCGCGGTCTCCTTGACGATGTCCGGCAGGACGGCCGGGACCTGGGTGTACTCGCGGCGCAGGGATTCCGGCGCCTCGGGCGCGCCGGCGAGCTGCTCCCGGGTCGGGTTCACCTGGAGGCTGCCCACCTCGTACCGCGCGCCGCGGGTCGACTGCCCGCGGTCGCCCACCAGCGTCCGGCCCTCGGGCTCGAAGCGCCAGCGGCCGTCGATGTCCACCCTGGTCGCGGGATAGGGCATCGGCAGATAGTTCTGCCGGTACCACCCGGCGGTCGTGATACTGGTCGTGATCTCGGTCGTGCTCACGCCCCGGTTCAGCCCCGGGGGGCCGGGCAGCCGGTCCGGCACGTCCTCGACCCTGCGCTGCGAGAACCTCCAGGACGTCCCGTCGAACCTGTCCAGCGCCATGATCCGCAGATACATGTTCTGGGTGTTCGGCGCGTTCGTCTTGTAGCGCAGCGCCTCGCGGTCCTCGGGCTGGTTCAGATTGTCCTGGAGCGAGACCAGCGGGTTCACCGCGGAGATGGTGCCCCCGCTGCCCAGTCCCGAGCCGTTCCCCTGGCCCGCGCCCGCCAGAAGTCCGCCGTCCAGCGTGGGCAGGACCGCCGGGACCACCAGCGCGATGCCCAGCGCCACCGCCCCGATCCTGCGGCCGGTACGGACCGGGGCGGGCGCGCGGCCCGCCGCCTCCAGACCGGCCGCGAACCGGCCCCGCGAGCGCGCCGCACCGCCGAACACCCGGCCCCACTGGGACAGCCGGTCCCGGCCCTCGGCCAGAAGCAGCAGCAGATAACCGGCGGCCGCGAGCAGGAACCACAGGGAGCCCCCGTCACCGCCGGAGAGCCCCGCTGCGACCGAGTAGAGCGCGAGCAGGGGCAGCCCGGCCGGAGCCGCGCTGCGGAACGTCACCGCGAGAGCGTCCACCGCGAGGCCGATCACCAGGACGCCGCCCACCAGCATCAGCCGGATGCCGTCGGTGGCCGGAGCCGGTATGGCGTACCGCCCGACGTCCTCGCCGCCCGCCGTCAGAAGCTGCCCGAACTCCTGGAAGACCCCGGGCGTCGGCAGGACACCGAGCAGCGCCCGGTCCGCGGCGAAGACCACCGTGAGCATCAGCAGGGCGGCGACGGCCTGGAGCGCCACGGTCAGCGTCCGGGCCAGCGGCACCCGCCGGGCCAGCGCGCCCACCGCGCCCAGCACCGCCACCATGATCGCGGCGTGCAGCAGCCAGGTGGCCGGCTGGACCAGCGGCACCAGGGCGCCCGCCGCCATCAGCGTGGCGGCGAAGGAACAGAGCGCCAGTCGTGTGCTACCGCTCATGACCATCCTCCGGTGGAGCCTGTCGGACCGCCCGTGACGGCCGATTCGGAGCGCTGTCGCGCGGCCTGCCGCCACAGCTCGGGCAGCGCCCCGCCCGGGGGCACCAGCAGGGCCGTCCACCCCGCCTCGCGGAGCTGGCGCAGCCGCTCCTCGACACGGTGGTCCGGGGCCATGCCCTGGGCCCAGCCGGTGCTGTCGAGCACAAAGGCGACGGCGACGCCGCTGCGCTGCCGCATCCGGGCCACCACCGCGGTCTGTTCCTCGTCCAGATCGCCGAGGAAGGCCACCAGCAGTCCCTCACTGCCGCGCAGCACCTCATAGGCACCGGAGAGCCCGGGACCGTCGGAGTGGTCGACGACCGCGAGGGTGTCCATCAGCAGTCCGGCCGAGTCGGCCGCCCCCTGGGTCGCCCCGGCGTAGCCGTCGGCGCCCTCGCCCGGCACCGAGCTGCCCGTGTCCGTCAACAGCCTTACCATGAAGCCGCGTTCCAGCATATGAACCAGTACGGAGGCCGCGCCCGACACCGCCCACTCGAAGGCCGAGTCGGGACCCGCGCCGTGATAGGCGCCCCGTCTGGTGTCCAGCAGCACGGTGCATCTCGCGCGCTGCGGCTGCTCCTCGCGGCGCACCATCAGTTCGCCGTAGCGCGCGGTGGAGCGCCAGTGCACCCGGCGCAGATCGTCACCGTGCCGGTAGCCGCGCGGAATCACATCGTCCTCGCCGGCCAGCGCCTGGGAGCGCTGCCGTCCGTCACCGTACGCCGGTGACTCGCCCGCGAGCCGCACCGGCGGCAGCGCCTCGGTGCGCGGGACGACGGTCAGGGTGTCGAACGCGTTGAACGAGCGGGTCAGTTCGCACATACCGAAGGGATCGCTCAGCCGCAGCTGGAGGGGCCCGAGCGGATACCGTCCGCGCAGATCGGAACGGACCCGGTACGACACCTCACGCCGGCCGCCCGGCTCGACCCGGTCGAGCACGAACCGGGGCCGCGGGCCCAGGACATACGGCACATGGTCCTGGAGCATCAGCAGTCCGGTGGGCATCCGCGTGACATTGTCCATCCGCAGATGCACCCGGGCCTCGGAACCGGCGGGGACCCGGGCCGGCGAGAGCCGCCGGCTGCCCGCCACCCGGTAACGCGTGCGGTAGAGGACCGCCACACAGATCAGTGGCAGCACGGTGAGCAGAAAACCCACCTGGAGCAGATTCGACTGACCCAGGACGAAGGCGCAGACGACCGCCGCGACACCGGCGGCGAGGAACGACCGGCCACGCGTGGTCAGTCCGGACAGCGCGGGCCGCAGCCCGCCCATGTCCTCGCCCTCCACCCCGGCCGGCCCCCCGGACGCCATCACAGCCGCCGTACGCCGGCCTGCCGGCCGTAGAGCGGCCCGGCCGGTCCGCCGGGTCCGCCCGGCGTCTGGTGGCCCTGCGCACGGCCGCCGTCCGCCGTGGGCACGGGGACGCGCTGGAGGATCTCCAGCACGACCTGCTCGGCGGTGCGGCGGTTCAACTGAGCCTGGGCCGTGGGCAGCAGCCGGTGCGCGAGCACCGCGACCGCCAGCGCCTGGACATCGTCCGGCAGGGCGTACTCCCGCCCGCTCAGCGCGGCGGCGGCCTTGGCCGCGCGCAGAAGATGGAGCGTGGCGCGCGGCGAGGCGCCGAGTCTGAGATCCGCGTGATTGCGCGTCGCCCCGACCAGCTCCACCGCGTACCGCCGTACGGAATCGGCGACATGGACCGTACGCACCGCGTCGATCAGCTTCACGATGTCATGCGCGTGGGCCACCGGCTGGAGATCGTCCAGCGGGGAGATCCCGCCGTGCACGTCCAGCATCTGCAACTCGGCCTCGGGGCTGGGATATCCGATCGACACCCGGGCCATGAAACGGTCGCGCTGCGCCTCGGGCAGTGGATACGTGCCCTCCATCTCCACCGGGTTCTGCGTGGCCACCACCATGAAGGGGCTGGGCAGTTCATAACTGTGCCCGTCGATGGTGACCTGACGCTCCTCCATCGACTCCAGCAGCGCCGACTGGGTCTTGGGCGAGGCGCGGTTGATCTCGTCGCCGATCACGATCTGGGCGAAGATCGCGCCCGGCTTGAACTCGAAGTCCTGCCGCTGCTGGTCGTATATGGACACCCCGGTGATGTCCGAAGGCAGCAGATCGGGAGTGAACTGGATACGCCGCACCGAACAGTCGATGGAGCGCGCCAGCGCTTTGGCCAGCATGGTCTTGCCCACGCCGGGGACATCCTCGATCAGAAGATGTCCCTCGGCGAGGAGCACGGTCAGCGAAAGCCGTACGACCTCAGGCTTGCCCTCGATCACACCCTCCACCGATGCGCGGACACGCTCCGCTGTGGTGGTCAGATCAGTGAGGCTCGCTCGATCGTCATAGGTCGTCACCCGGCCCTCCTCGGCCCTTTTACACGGGCCGATGCTCATCGGACGGCCCGGCCCACCCCGAAACACGGACACCGTCCCCGGAAAGTTCCGGAACGCTGTCACAGACGCATTCTTGTTGCCGTTACCGCTTCGTGTCACTCGCCTGTGGATAAGTCGGTGGGATATGTCAGATTTGCCGTCTATCTGGTTTCGGTGGAGCACGTGCCGGTTCCGGCGGTGCTCAGACGACCGGGTCGATCTCCCTCAGCAGGCCCGACTTCACGTCGAAGACGAAGCCCCTGATGTCGTCGGTGTACGGCAGGAAGGGTGACGTCCTGACGCGTCGCATCGACTGCCGTACGTCCTGGTCGACATCGCGGAACGCCTCCACGGCCCAGGACGGCCGCTGGCCCACCTCCATCTCCAGTTCGTGACGGAAGTCCTCGGTCAGGCTCTCCAGGCCGCAGCCGGTGTGGTGGATCAGCACCACGCTGCGGGTGCCGAGCGCGCGCTGGCTGATGGTGAGGGAGCGGATGACGTCGTCGGTGACCACGCCGCCCGCGTTGCGGATGGTGTGGCAGTCGCCCAGGGCGAGTCCGAGGGCGCCGTGCAGGTCGAGCCTGGCGTCCATGCAGGCGACCACGGCGACCCGGAGTACGGGCCGCGCGTCCATCCCCGGGTCGTCGAACCCGGCGGCGTAGCGGTGGTTCGCGTCTACGAGACGGTCGGTGACCGTTCCTCCGGTGCGTGCCGCACCGGCGGGAGCCGCGGCGGGCTCTGCGGGGAGATGTGCGGAAGTCGACATACCTATGACGGTAATGGTCCGGCGTCGGTAAGGCCCGGGGTGAGAAGGGACAAAGAACGTCAACTCGGCATGGTGTGACCTACCCCACAAGGGTGAGTGCGGTGGAACTGAACGGGCGGAATGAGGCGTTTATGGTCTTGTGGAGGGTTGCCCCGGCGACGCGCTGACCGCCCGCTTGACCCGAAACCCCGAGTGCCGGTGGACTAAAGTGGCGGAAGTTCCCGGGCACGCCCCGGACACATTCCGAATTCCCCGCGAGTGCGGCGAACGTGCGGCTCGGCCTCCTCCCGCTCGACGGTCGGCCGACGCCCTTTCCGGCGCCGGCGGACCATCACCCCTTCTGAGCGGGCGGGGACCCGGCGGTACGTAGCGCCGCGCCGGACCTGAGAGGGCGCATGAGCGAGCGCAGCGAGCGAGTCACGGAAGGCCGCGCGCCCGCGGAACACCGGCCGGGGACCCCCGGCGGCCCCCGCGAGGAGCGGGTATGAACCAGGTCCGGCATGTCCCGGTGATGCTCCAGCGGTGCCTCGATCTGCTGGCGCCCGCGCTCGCCGAACCCGGCGCGGTCGTCGTGGACTGCACCCTCGGCCTCGGCGGCCACAGCGAGGCGCTGCTCAGCGCCTTCCCCGCCGTACGGCTGATCGCCCTCGACCGCGACCAGGAGGCCCTGCGGCTCTCCGGCGAGCGGCTCGCGCCGTACGCGGACCGCGCCACGCTCGTACACGCCGTCTACGACGAACTGCCCGAGGTGCTCGGCGAGCTGGGCGCCCCCCGCGTCCAGGGTGTCCTCTTCGACCTCGGTGTCTCCTCGATGCAGCTCGACGAGGCGGACCGCGGCTTCGCCTACGCCCAGGACTCCCCGCTCGACATGCGGATGGACCAGACGGCGGGAGTCAGCGCCGCCGAGGTCCTCAACACCTATCCGCCCGGTGAACTGGTGCGGATCCTGCGCGCCTACGGCGAGGAGAAGCAGGCCAAGCGAATCGTCTCCGCGGTCGTCAGGGAGCGGGAGAAGGAACCCTTCACCCACAGCGCCCGGCTGGTCGAACTGATCCGCGACGCCCTTCCCCAGGCGGCCAAACGCACCGGCGGCAACCCCGCCAAACGCACCTTCCAGGCCCTGCGTATCGAGGTCAACGGAGAGCTCGCCGTCCTGGAGCGGGCGGTCCCGGCGGCCGTGGGAAGCCTCGCCGTCGGCGGTCGGATCGCCGTCCTCTCCTACCACTCGCTGGAGGACCGCCTCGTCAAGCAGGTCCTCGCCGCGGGCGCCGCCACCACCGCGCCGCCGGGACTGCCCGTCGTCCCCGAGCGCTACCAGCCCCGTCTGAAACTGCTCACCCGCGGCGCCGAACTCCCCACGGAGGAAGAGGTCGCCGAGAACCGCCGGGCCGCTCCGGCCCGGCTGCGGGGGGCGCAGCGGATCCGGGAGGACGTTCTGTGAGCGGACCGGCCAAGCAGCTGAAGGGGCGGGCGGCCCGGCTCGCCCAGCTCATGCCCGCCGGATCCAGTTCGGCGGCCCGCACCCCCTTCGTCCTGCTGGTCGTGCTGCTCCTCGGCGGCGGACTGATCACCCTGCTGCTGCTGAACTCCGCCCTCAACGAGGGTTCGTTCCGGCTGAGCGAACTCAAGAAGCGGACCACCGACCTCACCGACGAACAGCAGGCCCTGCAGAAGGACGTGGACGCCTACTCCGCGCCGTACGCGCTGGAGCGGCGGGCCCGCGAGCTGGGCATGGTGCCCGGCGGCAGCCCCGCCTTCCTCAATCCCGACGGTACGGTCCGGGGAGTCCCCGGCGGGAGCGACGTACTGGGTCCGGCGGAGCCGGTACAGCCCTCCGTGCAGCCGTCCGCGATGGAGCAGGTACCGCCGGGGGTCCCCGCGCCGACGTCCGTCGTCCCCTCCGCCCCTGCTCCGGCCGTCCCCCCGGTCCCCGCCCCGCCCGCACCGGTCCTGCCCTCGGCCACGGCGCCTGCCGCCACGGCCGGGGCGTCCGTACCGGTGCCCCAGGTGTCTCCGTACGTCTCCGCGGGGGTGCGGCAGGCTCCCGCGCCGGCCCCCGGAACTCCGGCCCCGACAACCTCCGGCAGGTGACCCAGTGTCCTCCAAGGAACCACCGCGCCGCCGGCTGCCCGGTCCCGCGCGCCCAGGCAGTCCCGCGCGGCCGGGCGGCGCGGACCGGAACCGGCCTGCCGGGCGGCCGCCCGCCCGCCGGCCACGCGCCGGAGCCCCCGCGCCGCAGCGGATCCGGCTGGGCAGCCCCCGCCCCCGGCTGCGTCTGGTCAGCCTCGCCCTGACTCTGATCATGCTGGTGTTCGTCGTCCGGCTGCTCCAGGTACAGGCTGTCGACGCGAGCGCCTACGCCGCCAAGGCGGAGAAGAGCCGCTATCTCAGCCACAAGATCGACGCGGAGCGCGGCGAGATCACCGACCGCTCCGGGATCGCGCTCGCCACCAGCGTCGACGCGTACGACATCACCGCCGACCCGTACATGTTCACCCGCGAGTTCAGCGAGATCTCCGACGCACCCGAGAAGGCGGCGGCGCTGCTCGCGCCGATCCTCGGCGCCGAGACCGGCACCCTGGTGAAGAAGCTCAGGACCCCCAAGTCCCGCTACGCCGTCCTGGCCCACCGCCAGACCCCCCAGGTCTGGAACCAGATCAAGGACCTCAAGAGCGTCCTCGCCCAGAAGGCGAGCAAGGAGCAGGAGGCGAGCGAGCAGGCGGCGGCCGAGGACGACGACGGCACGACGGGCGGCGCGGGTGGCACCGGCGTCAGTGTGCTGGCCGGTGTCTTCCAGGAGGCCAGCAGCAAGCGGGTGTACCCCAACGGTGATCTCGCCGCCGGGATACTGGGGTATGTCAACGCCGCGGGCCATGGCGCGGGCGGTGTCGAGTCCATGCTCGACAAGGAGCTCGCGGGCGAGGACGGCGAGGTCACCTACGCCCAGTCCGGCGGCCGCCGTGTGCCCACCGCGAGCTCCCGGGAGAAGCCGGCGGTGCCCGGCTCCGACATCGAGCTGACCATCGACCGGGACATCCAGTGGGCGGCCCAGCAGGCCATCTCCGAACAGGTCCGCGCCTCCAAGGCGGACCGCGGCTATGTGATGGTCCAGAACACCAGGACCGGTGAGGTCCTCGCCATGGCCAACGCCCCCGGCTTCGACCCAAACGACCTCTCCCAGGCCGACACCGCCGCCATGGGCAACGCGGCCCTCCAGGACGTGTACGAGCCCGGCTCCACCAGCAAGGTCATGTCCATGGCCGCCGTACTGGAGGAGAAGGCCGCCACCCCCGGCACCCATGTCGTCGTCCCCAACCGGCTGCACCGCGGCGACCGGCTCTTCAAGGACGACATCGACCACCCGACCTGGTATCTGACGCTCAACGGCGTCCTGGCCAAGTCCTCCAACATCGGCACCATCCTGGCGACCGGCCAGCTCGGCAGGACCCAGCCCGAGGCCAACAAGGTCCTCCACTCGTATCTGACCAAGTTCGGCATCGGCCGGCCCACCGGCCTGGACTACCCGGGCGAGACCCAGGGCATCCTCGCCAAACCCGAGGACTGGTCCACCTCGCAGCAGTACACGATCCCCTTCGGCCAGGGCCTCTCGCTCAACGCCATGCAGGCCGCCTCGGTCTACTCGACCATCGCCAACGGCGGCGTACGGATCGAACCCACGCTCATCCGCGGTACGACAGGACCCGACGGACGCTTCACCCCCGCGCCCGCGCCCAAGAAGACCCGCGTGGTCAGCGAGAAGACCGCGAAGACGGTCGCCACCATGCTGGAGTCGGTCGTCGGCAACGAGGAGGGCACGGGCACCAAGGCCCGTATCCCCGGCTACCGCGTCGCCGGCAAGACCGGTACGGCCAACCGGGTCGACCCCGACCTCGGCCGCTACAAGGGCTACACCGCCTCCTTCGCGGGCTTCGCGCCCGCCGACGATCCGCAGATCACGGTCTACTGCGCCATCCAGAACCCGACCAAGGGCAGCTACTTCGGTGGCCAGATCTGTGGACCCATCTACAAGAAGGTCATGGAGTTCGCTCTCAAGACCCTGCAGGTCGAACCGACCGGCAGTGACCCAGCCAGGCTGCCGGTGACCTTCAAACCCGGCGAGTGACCCCAGGGAAAGCGCCAGTGACAACGATCACCCCCGATTCGGGGAACCACCCGGAACGCGCCGCGCAGGAGGCCCCCTCACTTGGCCCGCGGCCCGCGGAGCCCGGTACGCTCACCGCCGTGCCACAAGCTGATCAGTACCACCGAACCACCCCTGAGGACGCCCCTGTGAATCAGCCGGGGACGCCCCGCCCGGAACGGGTCCGCCCGACCTCCCTCGCGGAGCTGGCGGCCCGGCTGGGAGCCGAGGCACCGGGCCCGGGGGAGGTGGCGCGGCCGGCGGCGGAAGCGGGCCCCGGCAGGTCCGCGGCCCGCGGGGAGGCGACCGGGATCACCCATGACTCGCGCGCGGTACGCCCGGGAGACGTGTACGCCGCCCTGCCCGGCGCCCGCTTCCACGGCGCCGACTTCGCCGCCCAGGCCGCCGACCTCGGGGCCTCCGTCATCCTCACCGATCCGGCGGGCGCCGAGCGCGCCAGGGCCACCGGACTGCCCGTCCTGGTCGTCCCCGACCCACGCGGCAGCATGGGGGAACTCGCCGCCGAGATCTACGGACACCCCGGCCCCGATCTGCTCCAGATCGGTATCACCGGCACCTCGGGCAAGACCACCACGGCGTATCTCGTCGAGGGCGGACTGCGCGGCGCGGGCCGTCGTACGGGTCTGATCGGCACCGTGGAGATGCGGATCGGCGACGAGCGCATCAAGTCGGAGCGCACGACCCCGGAGGCCACCGACCTCCAGGCACTCTTCGCCGTCATGCGCGAGCGCGGTGTCGACTCCGTCGCCATGGAGGTCTCCAGCCACGCCCTGGTGCTCGGCCGGGTCGACGGCTGCGTCTTCGACGTCGCCGTCTTCAACAACCTCAGCCCGGAGCACATGGAGTTCCACTCCGGGATGGAGGACTACTTCCAGGCGAAGGCACGGCTGTTCACCCCGGAGCGCAGCAGGGCCGGTGTCGTGAACTTCGACGACGCCTACGGCCGCAGGCTCGCGGTCGAGGCGGCCGTCCCCGTCACCACCTTCTCCGCCGAGGGCCACCCGGACGCCGACTGGCACGCCGAGGACGTCGTGGTCGGCTCGCACGGCTCGACCTTCACCGCGGTCGGCCCCAGGGGCGAGCGCGTCCGGGCCGAGGCGCCGCTGCCAGGCCCGTTCAACGTCGCCAACACCCTGGCCGCGGTGGTCACCCTGGCCGTCGCCGGGATCGACCCGCACACCGCCGCCGACGGCATCGCCGCGGTGCCCGGGGTGCCGGGCCGGCTGGAGCGGGTGGACGCGGGCCAGCCCTATCTCGCCGTCGTCGACTACGCCCACAAGACGGACGCCGTCGAATCGGTCCTGCGCTCCCTGCGCAAGGTCACCAAGGGCAAGGTGCATATCGTCCTCGGCTGCGGCGGCGACCGCGACGAGAGCAAACGCGGGCCCATGGGAGCGGCCGCCGCCCGGCTCGCCGACACCGCCGTACTGACCTCGGACAACCCCCGCTCGGAGGACCCGCTCGCGATCCTCGCCGCGATGCTGGCAGGCGCCGCCGAAGTACCGGTCCATGAGCGGGGCGATGTGCTGGTCGACGCCGACCGTGCCTCCGCGATCACCGCCGTGGTCTCCCGCGCGCACGCCGACGACACCGTACTGGTCGCCGGCAAGGGCCATGAGCAGGGCCAGGACATCGCCGGAGTGGTACGCGCCTTCGACGACCGCCAGGTCCTGCGCGAGGCCATCGAGAGCTCCCTGCGGCACGAGCCGGGACAGGAGCCCGGCCATGACCACCGCGGCGAGCCACGCCAAGAGCAGCGCCATGAGCACCGCCACGAGAACAACAGTCAGGGATGACCCAGTGATCGCCCTCTCCCTCGCCGAGATCGCCGCCATCGTCGGCGGGCAGCCGCACGACATACCGGACCGGTCCGTCCGGGTCACCGGATCCGTCGTGTACGACTCCCGCGCGGTGGAGCCCGGCAGCCTCTTCGCCGCCTTCGCCGGTGAGCGTGTCGACGGTCACGACTACGCGGAGCGCGCCGTCGCGGCGGGCGCGGTGGCCGTCCTGGCCACCCGCCCCGTCGGCGTGCCCGCCGTGGTCGTCGACGATGTCGTCCAGGCCCTCGGCGCCCTCGCCCGTACCGTCGTCGAACGCCTCGGCGCCACCACCGTCGCCCTCACCGGCTCGGCCGGCAAGACCAGCACCAAGGATCTGATCGCACAGCTTCTGAGCCGCCTCGGGCCCACCGTCTGGCCCGAAGGCAATCTCAACAACGAGATCGGTCTCCCGGTGACGGCTCTGCGGGCCGTCGAGGACACCCGCTACCTCGTTCTCGAAATGGGCGCCAGGTACGTCGGGGACATCCGCTATCTCACCGGGCTCGTGCCGCCCAGGATCGGTCTCGTACTGAACGTCGGCACCGCCCACATCGGGGAGTTCGGCGGCCGTGAGCGGATCGCCGAGGCCAAGGGCGAGATGGTGGAGTCCCTCCCGTCCGCGGCCGAGGGCGGCGTGGCCGTGCTCAACGCCGACGATCCGCTCGTACGCGCCATGACATCGCGCACCAAGGCCCGCGTCCTGCTGTTCGGAGAGGCGGGCGAAGCAGACGTACGGGCAGAGAACGTCCGTCTCACCGGGACCGGACAGCCCACTTTCCTGCTTCGAACACCCTCCGGGTGCAGGGACGTGACACTGCGGCTGTACGGTGAGCACCACGTGTCGAACGCGCTCGCCGCGGCCGCCGTCGCCCATGAGTTGGGCATGTCCGTCGACGAGATCGCCGTGGCGCTCTCCGAGGCGGGAACCCTCTCCCGCTGGCGTATGGAGGTCACCGAGCGCGCGGACGGCGTGACGATCGTCAACGACGCCTACAACGCGAATCCCGAATCCATGAGAGCGGCGCTCCGTGCGCTGGTCGCCATGGGCGGTGCCTCACGGGCCGCGGGGGGCCGTACGTGGGCGGTGCTCGGCCCGATGGCCGAGCTGGGGGACGACTCGCTCGCCGAGCACGACGCGGTCGGACGGCTCGCCGTCCGGCTCAACGTCAGCAAGCTCGTGGCAGTCGGGGGCAGGGAAGCGTCCTGGCTGCAATTGGGCGCTTACAACGAGGGTTCGTGGGGTGAGGAGTCGGTGCACGTGTCCGACGCGCGGGCGGCGGTCGACCTGTTGCGCAGTGAGCTGCGTCCGGGAGACGTCGTGCTGGTGAAGGCTTCCAGGTCGGCCGGTCTTGAACGGGTCGCCCTGGCACTGCTCGAAAGCGCCAGCGAGGGCGAGGTCGCCGGCCGATGAGGCAGATCCTCTTCGCGGGAGCCATCGGGCTCTTCCTGACCCTGATCGGCACACCGCTGCTGATCAAGCTCCTGGCCCGCAAGGGATACGGGCAGTTCATCCGGGACGACGGCCCGCGTTCGCATGGCAGTAAGAAGGGCACGCCCACCATGGGCGGTATCTCCTTCATCATCGCCACACTGATCGCCTACGCCCTGGCGAAGGTGATCACCGGCGAGGATCCGACGTTCTCCGGTGTACTGGTCCTCTTCCTGATGGCCGGTATGGGGCTCGTGGGGTTCCTGGACGACTACATCAAGATCGTGAAACAGCGTTCGCTGGGTCTGCGGGCCAAGGCGAAGATGGCGGGCCAGCTGATCGTCGGTATCGCCTTCGCGGTGCTGTCGCTCCAGTTCGCCGACTACCGCGGCAACACCCCCGCCTCCACCAGGCTGTCGTTCATCATGGACTTCGGCTGGTCGATCGGCCCGGTGCTGTTCGTGGTCTGGGCGCTCTTCATGATTCTCGCGATGTCCAACGGTGTGAATCTCACCGACGGTCTGGACGGTCTGGCCACCGGCGCCTCGGTGATGGTCTTCGGCGCGTACACCTTCATCGGGCTCTGGCAGTTCCAGGAGTCCTGTGCCAACGCGATCACCCTGACCAATCCCAACGCCTGTTTCGAGGTACGGGATCCGCTCGATCTCGCGGTCGTCGCCTCGGCCCTGATGGGCTCGTGCTTCGGCTTCCTGTGGTGGAACACCTCACCCGCCAAGATCTTCATGGGTGACACCGGTTCGCTCGCGCTCGGCGGCGCGCTCGCGGGGCTCGCGATCTGCTCCCGTACGGAGTTCCTGATCGCCCTTCTCGGCGGTCTGTTCGTGATGATCACGATGTCCGTGGTCATCCAGGTCGGCTCCTTCAAGATGACCGGCAAGCGGGTCTTCCGGATGGCGCCGCTCCAGCACCACTTCGAACTCAAGGGGTGGTCCGAAGTCCTTGTGGTGGTCCGGTTCTGGATCATCCAGGGCATGTGTGTGATCGTGGGTCTGGGGCTCTTCTACGCGGGCTGGGCGGCCGAGAAGTGAACTGGCACGGCAAGCGGGTCACCGTCGCGGGTCTCGGGGTCTCCGGGGTCCCGGCGGCCCGGGTCCTGCGCGGCCTCGGCGCCGAGGTCACCGTCGTCAACGACGGGGACGACGAGGGCGCCCGCGCCCAGGCGGCCGAGCTGGAGAAGCTCGGGGTCACGGTGCGTCTCGGCGACGGGGCGACCCTGCCCGAGGCCACCGAGCTGATCGTCACCGCCCCCGGCTGGCGGCCGGACAAACCCCTCTTCACGGCCGCCGCCGCGGCCGGTGTGGAGATCTGGGGCGATGTCGAGCTGGCCTGGCGGCTGCGCGGTCCGGGGGCCGCCCCCTGGCTCGCGGTCACCGGCACCAACGGCAAGACCACGACCGTCAGGATGCTCGCCTCGATCCTGGCGGCGGCCGGGCTGCGCACCGCGGCCGTCGGCAACATCGGGGTCTCGCTGCTGGACGCCGTCACCGGTGAGGAGACGTACGACGTCCTCGCCGTCGAGCTGTCCAGCTACCAGCTCCACTGGGCGCCGAGTCTGCGCGCCCACTCCGCGGCCGTGCTCAATCTCGCGCCCGACCATCTCGACTGGCACGGCTCGATGGAGGCGTACGCCACCGACAAGGGCCGTATCTACGAGGGCAATACCGTCGCCTGTGTCTACAACGCGGCCGACCCCGCCACCGAGGAACTGGTGCGGGCGGCCGATGTCGAGGAGGGCTGCCGGGCGATCGGCTTCACGCTCGGCACCCCCGGGCCCTCCCAACTGGGCGTCGTGGACGGCATCCTGGTCGACCGCGCCTTTGTCGAGAACCGCCGGGAGCGCGCCCAGGAGCTGGCCCAGGTCTCCGATGTCCAGCCGCCGGCGCCGCACAACATCGCCAACGCGCTCGCCGCGGCGGCCCTGGCCCGCGCCTTCGGTGTCGGGCCGGCCGCCGTACGCGACGGACTGCGCTCCTTCCGCCCCGATCCGCACCGGATCGAACATGTCGCGGAGGTCGCCGGAATCACCTACGTCGACGACTCCAAGGCCACCAACACCCATGCCGCCGAGGCCTCCCTGGCGGCGTACGACCCGATCGTCTGGATCGCCGGCGGTCTCGCCAAGGGCGCGGCCTTCGACGAACTCGTCACGGCGTCGGCGAAGCGGCTGCGCGGGGTCGTCCTGATCGGCGCCGACCGCGCGCTGATCGGGGAAGCCCTCGCGCGACACGCCCCCGAAGTCCCGGTCGTGGACCTCGACCGGACCGACACTGGGGCGATGTCGGCGGCGGTCCGCGAAGCGGCACGGCTCGCACAGCCGGGGGACACGGTACTGATGGCCCCGGCCTGCGCCTCGATGGACATGTTCGCCAACTACAACAAGCGAGGCGAGGCGTTCGCGGACGCGGTACACGCACTCGCCGCCGAGCACGCCTGACCGGCCCGGCCCTCGTGCCGGGCCGTCCCGGGGCCGCGACACCCGTGGTGACCCCGCGGGCCCCGGATCCCCGGCAGCCGCGCCAGGCACGACTGGAGGGGACAGCGACGATGCCGTCCGACGACACCGCGGACCGAAGGCCCGTCCGGCGGATCTTCACGGACCCGCGCCGCCGGGAGGGCCCCGGCCCCGGCGGCGGACCGTACCCCGCCGCGGGCCAGGGACCGTCCGGCTACGGAAGGTACGGCGACGGCGGATACGGCGGCCCCGGGGACGGTGTCCCGTCCCATGACGCGCGCCACCGGCCCCCCATCGCCGGCAGATCCGATCCGCCGCGGCCGTCGGGACGGCCCCCGGGGCCGCGTCCCGCGCTCCACCGCTGGGGTCTGACGGGCGGGCCCGTGCTCGCGGGCCCGCCCGTCGGCCACGCCGCCCGGAGCCCCGCAGCGGCCCGTCCAGGGCCCCTGGCAGGGCTCGGACAGGGTCTCGCGCTGCGCGGCAGGGCGGTGGGAGCCGCCGTCCGCCGTCCGCCCTCCGCGCGCCGTGCGAGCGGCAGGACGGGCGCCCCCCGCCCTCCCCGGGGCGGCGGGCCCAGACAGCTGTACGAGCGGGCACGGCGCGCCTGGGACCGGCCGCTGACCGCGTACTACCTGATCCTCGGCAGCGGTCTGCTGATCACCCTGCTCGGTCTGGTGATGGTGTACTCCGCGTCGGTGATCTACGCGCTCCAGCTCTCGCTGCCGTCCACCTACTTCTTCCGCAAGCAGTTCCTCGCGGTGGTCCTCGGCACCGGACTGCTCCTGCTCGCCTCCCGGATGCCGGGCAAGCTCCACCGGGCGCTGTCCTATCCGCTGCTGGTCGGCGCCGTCTTCCTGATGGTGCTCGTGCAGGTCCCCGGGATAGGGCGGTCCGTCAAGGGCAACCAGAACTGGATCTATCTGGGCGGCCCGTTCCAGCTCCAGCCCAGCGAGTTCGCCAAGCTCGCGCTGATCCTGTGGGGCGCCGATCTGCTCGCCCGCAAACAGGACAGGAGACTACTGTCCCAGTGGAAGCATCTGCTGGTGCCGCTCGTGCCCGTGGCGTTCATGCTGCTCGGACTGATCATGCTCGGCGGCGACATGGGTACGGCGATCATCCTGACCGCCATCCTCTTCGGTCTGCTCTGGCTCGCGGGCGCTCCCACCAGGCTCTTCGCCGGGGTGCTCGCCGTCGCGGGCCTGGTCGGCTTCGTACTGATCAAGACCAGCGAGAACCGGCTCTCCCGGTTCGCGTGCATCGGCGCGACCGATCTCGGCCCGGAGGGCGAGTGCTGGCAGGCGGTCCACGGAATCTACGCCCTCGCCTCCGGAGGATGGTTCGGATCCGGCCTCGGCGCGAGTGTGGAAAAATGGGGCCAACTGCCCGAACCGCACACCGACTTCATTTTCGCCATCACCGGGGAGGAACTGGGGCTGGCGGGGACGCTGTCGGTACTCGCCCTCTTCGCGGCTCTAGGCTATGCGGGTATCCGCGTGGCCGGACGCACGGAGGATCCCTTCGTGAGGTATGCCGCGGGAGGTGTGACCACCTGGATCGCGGCGCAGGCCGTGGTCAACATCGGTGCGGTGCTCGGTCTGCTGCCGATCGCCGGAGTCCCGCTCCCGCTGTTCTCCTACGGAGGGTCGGCCCTGCTGCCGACCATGTTCGCCGTCGGGCTGCTGATCGCGTTCGCGCGGGAGGATCCCGCCGCGAAGGCGGCCCTGGCCATGCGGCGGCCCGGGGTGAGATGGAAGACGATGAGACGGCGCGTCAAGAAGCGTCCGTCCGGAGAGCGGTGAATTTCGGTGCATGTCGTACTCGCCGGTGGGGGGACCGCCGGCCACATCGAGCCCGCGCTCGCCCTCGCGGACGCCCTGCGGAGGCAGGACCCCACCGTGGGGATCACGGCCCTCGGCACGGAGCGCGGACTGGAGACCAGGCTCGTTCCCGAACGCGGCTACGAGCTGGGGCTGATCCCCGCCGTACCGCTGCCGCGCAGGCCCACACCGGAGCTGATCACCGTCCCCGGGCGGCTGCGCGGCACCATCAAGGCGGCCGAGCAGATCCTGGAGCGCACCAAGGCCGACTGCGTGGTGGGCTTCGGCGGCTATGTCGCCCTGCCCGGCTATCTCGCGGCGAAGCGGCTCGGGGTGCCGATCATCGTCCATGAGGCCAACGCCAGGCCTGGGCTGGCCAACAAGATCGGTTCGCGGTACGCGGCCGGAGTGGCCGTCTCCACACCGGACAGCAAGCTGCGGGGCGCCCGGTACATCGGTATCCCGCTGCGCCGTACGATCGCCACCCTCGACCGGGCGCGGGTGCGTCCCGAGGCGCGCGCCGCCTTCGGGCTCGACCCCAATCTGCCGACGCTGCTCGTCTCCGGCGGCTCGCAGGGCGCACGCCGGCTCAACGAGGTGATCCAGCAGATCGCTCCGGTGCTCCAGCGCTCCGGTATCCAGATCCTGCACGCGGTCGGTCCCAAGAATGAAATGCCGCGCGTGGACAACATGCCCGGAATGCCGCCCTACATCCCGGTACCGTATGTGGACCGGATGGATCTCGCGTACGCCGCGGCCGACATGATGCTCTGCCGCGCGGGCGCGATGACCGTCGCCGAACTCTCCGCCGTCGGGCTGCCCGCCGCCTATGTCCCGTTGCCGATCGGCAACGGCGAACAGCGGCTCAACGCCCAGCCGGTGGTGAAGGCCGGCGGCGGCCTGCTGGTCGACGACGCCGAACTGACTCCCGAGTGGGTGCAGAGCCAGGTCCTTCCGGTGCTCTCCGATCCGCACCGGTTGTACGAGATGTCCCGCGCGGCCGCCGAGTTCGGCCGCAGGGACGCCGATGATCTGCTGGTCGGCATGGTGTACGAGGCGATCGCCGCACGCCGTCAGGCGTAGGGAGGCAGGGGAGAGTGGCCGGACCGACGACCGCCGAGCGCGGCACACGACCGCGTTCGAAGTCCGGCCGCCCTCCCCGGGAGTCGGCGGCCCGCCGCTTCCGGCGGCCGGGCCGGCGGCTGATGATCGTACTGATCATGGCGAGCGTGCTGCTGGCGGGCGGCACCTGGGCGCTGTACGGCTCGGACTGGCTGCGGGTCGGGCGGGTGACCGCATCGGGCACCGAAGTGCTGACCCGCGCGCAGGTGAAGGCCGCCGCGGCCGTACCGGTCGGGGCTCCGCTGATCTCCGTGGACACGGACGGGATCGAGGCCAGGCTCCGGCGGAAGCTGCCGCGTATCGACTCGGTCGAGGTGGCTCGTTCCTGGCCCCATGGAATCAGTCTGAAAGTGATCGAACGAAAACCCGTCCTGCTTATCGAAAAGGGCGCAAAGTTCATCGAAGTGGACGGAGGCGGCGTACGTTTCGCCGAGGTGGAGAAGGCGCCCGCCGGCGTCCCCCGCCTTGAATTGACGGTGGACCGGACAGCGGCCCCCCGGCGCTTCGGAACCGACCGGCTGATCCTCGAAGCGGTACGCGCCAGAAGTGAACTCCCCCGGAAAGTGGCCCGGGACACCAGGAGGATCAGGGTCCGTTCGTACGACTCGATCTCCCTGGAGCTGACCGGCGGCCGTACGGTGATGTGGGGAAGCGCCGAGGACGGCGCGGCCAAGGCGCGTGCGCTCACCGCTCTGATGAAAGCGGCCCCCAAGGCCGCGTACTTCGATGTAAGTGCTCCCACCGCGCCTGCCGCGTCGGGGAGTTGACGGACATATGCGCTGGCCAGCACCCTGGTTGGTCAGCGCTATGGGTGATCACATAGGGTGAAAAGAAAAACGGGAGGTTCGGCGTGTTCGTTGAACGTGCGCCACTTGTCGACTTAGTGTCCTGTTCGGAAGAGTCCAAGAAGCGGACACACTGGTAACCCTGAACTTCAACATCAGGGTTTGGGTCGGCGTTTCGGACCGTCCCATCGGCATCAGTCGTCGCGGCGCCACATCGGCGGAGCGGCGACACGTAACTCGAGGCGAGAGGCCTTCGACGTGGCAGCACCGCAGAACTACCTCGCAGTCATCAAGGTCATCGGTGTCGGCGGCGGTGGTGTCAATGCCATCAACCGAATGATCGAGGTCGGCCTCAAGGGTGTCGAGTTCATCGCGATCAACACCGACGCGCAAGCCCTGTTGATGAGCGACGCCGACGTCAAGCTCGACGTCGGCAGGGAACTCACCCGAGGTCTCGGGGCCGGGGCCAACCCGGCCGTCGGCCGCAAGGCGGCGGAGGACCACCGTGAGGAGATCGAGGAGGTCCTCAAGGGGGCCGACATGGTCTTCGTCACCGCCGGGGAGGGCGGCGGCACCGGCACCGGCGGCGCGCCCGTCGTGGCCAACATCGCCCGCTCGCTCGGGGCCCTCACGATCGGTGTGGTCACCCGCCCGTTCACCTTCGAGGGCCGCCGCCGGGCGAACCAGGCGGAGGACGGCATCGCCGAACTCCGCGAAGAGGTCGACACCCTCATCGTCATCCCCAACGACCGGCTGCTCTCCATCTCGGACCGCCAGGTCAGTGTGCTCGACGCGTTCAAGTCGGCCGACCAGGTCCTGCTCTCCGGTGTCCAGGGCATCACCGACCTCATCACCACGCCCGGTCTGATCAACCTCGACTTCGCCGACGTCAAGTCCGTGATGTCCGAGGCGGGCTCGGCGCTCATGGGCATCGGCTCGGCCCGCGGCGACGACCGCGCGGTGGCCGCCGCCGAGATGGCGATCTCCTCGCCGCTCCTCGAAGCGTCCATCGACGGCGCCCGCGGTGTCCTGCTCTCCATCTCCGGCGGCTCGGACCTCGGTCTCTTCGAGATCAACGAGGCGGCCCAGCTGGTGAGCGAGGCGGCCCACCCCGAGGCCAACATCATCTTCGGCGCCGTCATCGACGACGCCCTCGGCGACGAGGTCCGGGTCACCGTCATCGCGGCCGGCTTCGACGGCGGACAGCCCCCGGCCCGGCGCGAGACCGTGCTCGGTGCCTCGGGCAAGCGCGACGAGCCGGCCCCGTCCCGCGTGGACAGCGGCCGGTCCACGAGCGGACTCGGCACCGTGCCGCCGCGCGAGGACCGCCCGGTCAAGCGCGACCCCGCCCCGGTGGCCAACGAGAAGCCCCTCTCGCCGGTGCACCCGCCGCACGTTCCCCCGGCCCGTCCGTACCAGCAGGACAGCCAGGCCGAAGAGCTGGACGTTCCGGACTTCTTGAAGTGATACGGCAGCACGAGACACTGAGCGGCGCGCACTTCGCCTTCACCGACCGGTGGGGCGGGGTGAGCGCCGCTCCGTATGAGCGGCTCAATCTCGGCGGCGCGGTCGGTGACGACCCCGAGTCCGTGCGCGCCAACCGCGAACTCGCCGCGAAGTCGCTGGCGCTCGACCCCGCGCGGGTCGTCTGGATGAACCAGGTGCACGGCCGCGATGTGGCCGTCGTCGAAGGACCGTGGACGAGCGGGGAGATCCCCGCCGTCGACGCGCTCGTGACCGTGCGGCGCGGACTGGCACTCGCCGTACTCACCGCGGACTGCGTTCCCGTACTGCTGGCCGACCCGGCCGCCGGGATCGTCGCCGCCGCCCACGCGGGACGTCCCGGTATGGTCGCCGGGGTCGTCCCCGCCGCCGTCGAGGCGATGACCGCGCTCGGCGCCGAACCCTCCAGGATCACCGCCCGTACCGGCCCCGCCGTCTGCGGACGCTGCTACGAAGTCCCGGCGGCGATGCGGGACGAGGTGGCCGCCGCGGTACCGGAGGCCTGGTCCGAGACGAGCTGGTCCACCCCGGCCGTCGATGTCGTCGCCGGGGTCCACGCGCAGCTCGCGGCCCTGGGGGTCACGGACCGGCAGCGCTCCGCGGCCTGCACACTGGAGTCGGACGACCACTACTCGTACCGCCGCGACCGCACGACCGGGCGGCTCGCCGGATATGTCTGGCTGGACTGATAGCGCATGAACGACCGCAGAACCGAACTCGCGGCGAATCTCGCCACGGTGGAGGAACGTATCGTCTCCGCCTGTGCGGCAGCGGGCCGCAAGCGGGAGGAGGTGAATCTGATCGTGGTCACCAAGACCTACCCGGCGAGCGATGTACGGCTGCTCCATGAACTCGGCGTACGGCAGGTGGCCGAGAACCGCGATCAGGACGCCGCCCCCAAAGCTGCTGATTGTGTGGATTTGTCGCTTACATGGCACTTCGTCGGTCAGTTGCAGACGAACAAGGTCCGTTCCGTCGTCACTTACGCCGATGTCGTGCAGTCCGTCGACCGGATCAAACTGGTCGGGGCGCTCTCGGCGGCGGCCGTCCGCGCGGGGCGCGAGCCGGTCTGTCTGATCCAGGTCGCGCTCGACGCGGAGTCCGGCGCACGCGGGGCGCGGGGCGGGGTGGCGCCCGACGGAATCGAGGAGTTGGCCACGGCGGTGGCCGAGGCACCGGGACTGCGGCTCGGCGGTCTGATGACCGTGGCGCCGCTGGCCGGTCCGTACGCGGGCCGGCAACGGGCGGCGTTCGAGCGGCTGCTGGAATTCTCATCCCGCCTGCGCGCGGACCATCCGGCTGCGAACATGGTCTCGGCAGGGATGAGCTCGGACCTTGAGGACGCCGTGACGGCCGGAGCGACACATGTTCGCGTCGGTACGGCGGTACTCGGAGTCCGACCCCGGCTCGGGTAACGTCGCGAAGCAAGTCGGACCACAGCAGAAAATATGGTCATTTCCGCCGAAAGGTGGACAGACCTAGTGGATCGCGGGCACTTGGTGACGAGGCCGATCCACCACAGAGCGGAGGACTCAGAGCATGGCCGGCGCGATGCGCAAGATGGCGGTCTACCTCGGCCTCGTGGAGGACGATGGGTACGACGGCCGGGGTTTCGACCCCGATGACGATTTCGAACCCGAGCCTGAACCCGAGCGGGAGCACCGGCGCCACCAGCCCGTGCACCAGCAGGAGCGTGAGCGGGAACGGGAGCGGGAAGAGCCGATGCGGGTGGTCCAGCCTCCCGCGCAACGTGAACGCGAGCGCGAACCGGTGTCGCTGGGGGCGGAAATCGGGCGTCCGGCGCGAATCGCCCCCGTGGCATCCATCACACCTGAACGTCCGAGTCTGGAGAAGAACGCACCGGTGATCATGCCCAAGGTTGTGTCCGAGCGGGAGCCCTACCGCATCACCACGTTGCACCCGAGGACCTACAACGAGGCCCGTACCATCGGGGAACACTTCCGCGAGGGCACTCCGGTGATCATGAATCTCACGGAGATGGACGACACCGACGCGAAGCGACTTGTCGACTTTGCCGCGGGACTTGTCTTCGGTCTCCATGGCAGCATTGAGCGGGTGACGCAGAAGGTGTTCCTGCTGTCTCCTGCTAACGTCGATGTCACGGCGGAGGACAAGGCCCGCATCGCAGAGGGCGGGTTCTTCAACCAGAGCTAGGAACACAGCACCGGGAACGACCCGGTCGCGCGGCGGGAACGGCCCGGCGCGGGACCGGACCAAGTGAGCCAGGGGAGAGGGAAGCAGCGGGATGGGCGTCGCACTACAGGTGGTCTACATCGCGCTGATGTGCTTCCTCATCGTGCTTATTTTCCGGTTGGTCATGGACTACGTCTTCCAGTTCGCCCGCTCATGGCAGCCCGGCAAGGCGATGGTGGTCGTTCTGGAGGCCACCTACACTGTCACCGATCCACCGCTCAAGCTTCTTCGGCGGTTCATTCCGCCGTTGCGTCTCGGGGGCGTGGCACTCGACCTGTCCTTCTTCGTTCTGATGATCATCGTCTACATCCTGATCTCGCTGGTGAGCACTCTTGCGAGGGGGATGTGAACGATACGGTCTTGCCGACTGCCGACGACTACGTAGAGGTGAAGAAGAGATGCCATTGACCCCTGAGGACGTGCGGAACAAGCAGTTCACGACCGTCCGCCTCCGAGAAGGCTACGACGAGGACGAGGTCGATGCCTTTCTCGACGAGGTCGAGGCCGAACTGACGCGCCTGCTCCGCGAGAACGAGGATCTGCGCGCGAAGCTGGCCGCCGCGACGCGTGCCGCCGCGCAGAACCAACAGCAGCAGGGCATGCGCAAGCCTCCGGAACAGCAGGACCGTCCCGGTGCGCCTGTCCCCGCCGCCATATCCGGACCGCCGGTTCAGCAGCAGCCGCCGCAGATGGGCCCGCCCCAGCTGCCCGGTGGCGCTCCGCAGCTCCCCGCGGGACCGAGTGGCCACGGTCCGCAGGGTCACGGTCAGCAGGGTCATGACCCGCGTGGCCAGCACGGCCCCGGCCCGATGCAGGGCGGCCCCATGCAGCAGGGCGGCCCGATGCAGGGCGGTCCGATGCAGGGCGGCCCCATGGGTCAGGGTCCGATGGGTCAGGGTGGCCCCATGCAGGGCGGCCCGATGCAGGGTGGTCCCATGCAGGGCGGCCCCATGGGCCAGGGTCCGATGGGTCAGGGCGGTCCCATGCAGGGCGGCCCGATGCAGGGCGGTCCCATGGGTGGACCGATGGGCGGCCCCATGGGCGGCCACGGCCCGCAGATGCAGCAGCCCGGTCAGGGTCCCGGTGGCGACAGCGCCGCGCGGGTGCTCTCGCTCGCCCAGCAGACCGCCGACCAGGCGATCGCCGAGGCGCGCTCCGAGGCGAACAAGATCGTCGGTGAGGCGCGCAGCCGTGCCGAGGGCCTGGAGCGCGACGCGCGCGCCAAGGCGGACGCGCTGGAGCGGGACGCGCAGGAGAAGCACCGTGTCGCGATGGGCTCGCTGGAGTCCGCGCGCGCGACGCTGGAGCGCAAGGTCGAGGATCTGCGCGGCTTCGAGCGCGAGTACCGGACCCGTCTGAAGTCCTACCTGGAGAGCCAGCTCCGTCAGTTGGAGACCCAGGCGGACGACTCGCTGGCCCCGCCGCGTACGCCGGCGACCGCGTCGCTGCCGCCGTCGCCGTCGATGGCTCCGGCCGGAGCGGGCGCGATGGGGCACGGCGGTATGGGCGGACCCTCCATGGGCCACGGTGGCCCCTCGGGCCCGTCGTACGGCGGCCAGCAGCAGATGTCCCCGGCGATGACGCAGCCGATGGCACCGGTACGGCCGCAGGCGCCGCAGCCGATGCAGCAGGCGCCGTCGCCGATGCGGGGATTCCTGATCGACGAGGACGACAACTGACGGGGGTCCGCGCGGGTAACGCGTAGCCGTCGGCAGGCAGAAGGGCCGGGCCCGGGGAAGATTCCCCGGGCCCGGCCCTTGTGTTGTGCGGGACCCGCCGCGCGGGGGTCCTTCCC
>NZ_JBSGVS010000097.1:0-25153 GCF_053608565.1 Streptomyces sp. NPDC055025 | reverse complement strand
GCCCCCGCTTGATCGCGGGGGCCGGGCCGTTCGTCGTGTGACCTCCGCTACGCATGGGAGCGGGGCGCGATCGTCCGGTTCTGGAGGGTGACCGTTCCGAGGTGTTCCGGGCAGCTTGACGTCAAGTTCGTTTTTGTGGATCGCGTCCGATTATCGGCCGGTGGTCACCGGATGGTGTGTTAACGGTCCGTTTCGCGGGTGTCTGCCTGGGATAACTTTGTCCGGATTTCGGGCGGACGGGGGGTGTCGATGTTGCCAAAACGAGACCCTTTAAGTGTGGTTTACGGCCCGGCCGTACTTAATAGTTGGCCATTGAGCTCGGGTCAATGGGTCAAACGCTATGGGGAGCGTCGACTCACGAGCACACACTCGGGGTACTTGGAAACCGCACTGTCAGGGGTGTCAGCGCGCGTAGACAGTGCCCTTCTTGTAGTGACAAGTGGACTCATGAGGAGGACCCCATGCGTGGTGCCATAAGCACCAAATGGGTCGGGCGCGCGGTAGTGATCCCCACGGGGGAAGAGCGATCGTGACAAGTCCAGTACAGACCGAGGGCGCCTCGTCGTCCACCGTTCCCGACGCGTCCGACGGGTCGAAGGACGGGACCCAGGAGGCCAAGACGCTCGCCGGGCTCTCGCCCGGCCAGTTGATGTGGCGCCGCTTCAAGCGTGACCGTACCGGGGTCGTCTCCGCCGTGGTCGTCATCGTCTTCTTCGCGGTCGCGCTTCTCGCGCCCGTGATCAAGATGATCTACGGCAAGGATCCGTACACCCTGTACGGCCAGGACAGTCTTGATCTGCTCGACGAGTTCAACATGCCGACCGGCACCTTCGGCGGTATGTCGGCCGACCACTGGTTCGGTATCGAGCCCAACCTCGGCCGCGATGTGTTCATGCAGCTCATATACGGCATGCGCACCTCGATCTACACGGCGCTGGTGGCGACGATCCTGATGGTCGTCGTCGGCGTGCTGATCGGACTCGTCGGCGGCTACTACGGTGGCAAGATCGACTACTGGCTCGGCCGGCTGACCGACTTCCTGCTGGGCTTCCCCAGCCAGCTCTTCTTCATCGCCTCCATGCCGGTCGTCGTCGCGGCCTTCGTCCGCCCCGACGAGGAGACCCCCACGGCTCTCCGTGCCGGCGCGATCATCGTGGTGCTGTCGTTCCTCGGCTGGATGGGTCTGGCCCGGCTGGTCCGCGCCGCCACCCTCTCCCTGCGCGAACGGGAATTCGTGGAGGCCGCCAGGATCGCCGGCGCGTCTCCCTGGCGCATCATCCGCAAGGAACTGCTGCCCAATCTGGTCACACCGATCCTGGTGCAGGCCACCCTGCTGCTGCCGTCGACCATTCTCGCGGTCGCCTTCCTTTCCTTTGTCGGTGTCGGCTATGTGGAACCCACCCCGGACTGGGGCCGCATGTTCGCGACCGGGGCCGGCATCTACGAGCAGGACCCGGCTTACATGATCTTCCCGGGTGTCGCCATGGTCATCTTCGTCGTGGCGTTCAACCTTCTCGGCGACTCGGTTCGAGACGCCTTCGACCCGAAGTCCGGACGCTGACGTTCAGCCGAGGGGCTGCTGCCACCCGGGCGCCGGTCCATACCGGATGCGCCAGGCAGCACAGTTGGATCACTACTGACAGATAGGTACTCATCACCATGAGCATCTTTGGCACGCGCAAGACACGCGCTGTCGTCGTCGCCCTGGCGGCCGGCTCGCTGGCGCTGACCGCCTGTGGCGGCAACGACGGCAGCAGCGGGACCAAGGACAAGGGCAAAACCCAGGAGGACGCCGCCAAGCAGTCGGCGGCGGTTGTCTACGGTGACGCCAAGGCCTCCACCGGACCCGCGGCCGAGGTGCCCGGTGCCAAGCCCGGTGGCACCCTGACGGTCTACCAGGAGTCCGACTTCTCGCACCTGGACCCGGGTCAGAGCTATGTCAGTGACGCCAAGCTGCTGGACCGTCTGATCCAGCGCGGTCTGACGCAGTACCAGGAGGACGACAACGGCAAGCTCACCCTCGTGGGTGACCTGGCCACCGACTCCGGCAAGCAGACCGACGGCGGCAAGACCTGGACCTTCACCCTCAAGGACGGGCTGAAGGACCAGAACGGTGGCGCCATAACGTCCGCCGACATCCGCCACACCATCGAGCGCCTCTACGCGCCGTTCATCACGGACGGTCCGATCTACGTCCAGCAGTGGCTGTCCGGCACGGGCACCACCTACCGCGAGGCGCTCCCGGACGGTCCGTACAAAGGCAAGCACCTGCCCGACTCGGTCCTGGCGACCCCGGACGACAAGACGGTCGTCTTCAAGTTCAAGGACCCGCAGCCCGACCTGCCGCAGGCGCTCGCGATGCCCGGCTACTCGGTGGTGCCCGAGAAGGCGGACACCAAGGAGAAGTACGACACGGCCCCGGTCTCGACCGGCCCGTACAAGATCTCGGACTTCAAGCCGGGCAAGTCGATGACCCTCGTCAAGAACGAGAACTGGGACGCGAAGACCGACTCGGTCCGCCACCAGTACGTCGACGGCTTCAACATCGAGTACAACCACGACGACCCCGACCAGACCAAGACCCTTCTGGCCGACCGCGGCGAGGCCAAGAACGCCGTGATGTTCACGGGTCAGGTCGCCACCAACGAGGTCCGCAACGTCGTCAACGACCCCGAGGCGATGAAGCGCACGATCCAGGGCTACGCCCCGTACGTGTGGCAGCTCAACTTCAACCTGGACCGGCTGACGGACAAGAAGGTCCGGGACGCCATCACCTACGCGATGCCGAGCGCGCAGATCTACAAGCTCGACGGTGGCGCCTACGGCGGTGAGACCGCGACCGGTCTGATCTCCCCGACCACCCCGGGCTACGAGAAGGGTTACGACCCCTTCGGCAAGCTCAAGAAGCCGAACGGTGACATCGAGAAGGCCAAGGCGCTCATCAAGGAGGCCGGCGCTGAGGGCCAGAAGGTCGTCTACGCGTACGGCAACACCCCCGTCCGCCAGCAGCAGGCCGTCGTCATCGCCGACCGGCTGAAGGCGATCGGTCTGGATGTCGTCAAGAAGGAGATCGACTCCACCACCTGGTACGAGCAGGTCGGCAAGGTCGACAACGGCCTGGACCTCTACATGACCGGCTGGGGCCAGGACTGGCCGTCCGCCTCCACGGTCATCCCGCCGCTGTACGACGGCAAGCAGATCCAGGACGGTTCCTCCGTCTACTCGCACATCAACGACCCCAAGGTCAACTCCGAGATCGCGCGCATCCTGAAGATCACGGACCCGGCCGAGGCCCAGGAGGCGTGGACGGCGCTGCACCACGACATCGTGGAGCGGATCAACCCGGCGGCGCCGATCTACTTCACCAAGGTGTTCCAGATCTTCGGCTCCAACGTCGGTGGTCTGCGCTACTCGACCGACGCGAGCTACGTCGACGTCACGCGTCTGTTCCTGAAGAAGTAAGCAGCGTGTAGGCCGGGCCCGGAGGTGCGCACCCGGCGGAGTGCGCACCTCCGGTCCGCCGGTCCTCACCTCTCGACCCCCTCACAGCCGCCGTCCTGAGAGCAGCGACCAAGCCATGCTTCAATTCCTTACTCGCCGGGCGTTCGGCGCAGTCCTGACCCTTTTTCTGATCAGTGCCGTCACGTTCTTCATGTTCTTCGCGATCCCCCAGGACCCCGCCCTGCTCGCGTGTGGCAAGAACTGCACTCCGGACGCGCTGGCGGTCATCCACCAGAACCTCGGCCTCGACAAGCCGGTGCCCGTACAGTTCTGGGACTTCATCGTCGGCATCTTCGCCGGCCGGGATTTCGCGGTCGGCCACTGCGCCGCCCCCTGCTTCGGTGTCTCCTTCGACAACCAGCAGATGGTGTGGGACACCATCATCGACCGGTTCCCCCTGACGCTCTCCCTCTCGGTCGGCGGTCTGATCGTCTTCCTGATCGTGGGCCTCGGCACCGGCATGCTGGCCGCGTGGAAGAAGGGCACCCCCACCGACAAGGTGTTCAGCTCCGTCTCGCTGGTGCTCAGCTCGCTCCAGATCTACTTCCTCGGCCCGGTCGTGCTCGGTCTCTTCGTCTACAGCACCGGCTGGCTGAACAAGCCGAAGTGGGTCCCGCCGTCCGAGAGCCTCAGCGGCTGGTTCATGGGCCTGCTGATCCCCTGGCTGGTCATGTCCGTGATCTTCACCGCCAACTACACGCGTATGTCCCGGTCGACCATGATCGAACAGCTCCAGGAAGAGCATGTCAGGGCGGCCCGCGCCAAGGGCATGGGCAGCCGCTACGTCTTCTTCCGCTACGCGTGGCGCGGCTCGCTCATCCCGATCGTCACCATCCTCGGTATGGACCTCGGCGCCCTCTTCGGCGGTGCGATGGTCACCGAGATCACCTTCGGACTGCCCGGCATCGGCCGGCTGGCCCGTGACTCGGTCATCGACAAGGACCTGCCGCTGACCATGGGCGTGATGATCGTGAGCGCCGCCTTCATCCTTCTGTTCAATGTCATCGTGGACGCCATGTACGCCGTCATCGACCCGCGCGTACGTCTGTCCTAGGAGAACGACCGTGACCACACTCACCAAGACCCAGGACGCCCCGGCCCCGAACGCGTCGGACCCGTTCCTGTCGGTGCGCGATCTGCGTGTCCACTTCTCCACCGAGGACGGCGTCGTCAAAGCCGTGAACGGACTCTCCTTCGATCTGGAGCGCGGCAAGACGCTCGGTATCGTCGGCGAGTCGGGCTCCGGCAAGTCCGTGACCAATCTGTCCATCCTGGGGCTGCACAACCCGGAGTCGTCATCCGTCACGGGCGAGATCCTGCTCGACGGCGAGGACCTCACGGATGTTTCGGGCAAGCGGCTCGAAAAGCTCCGCGGCAACAAGATGGCGATGATCTTCCAGGACGCGCTCACCGCCCTGTCGCCGTACTACACCGTCGGCCGGCAGATCGCCGAGCCGTTCATGAAGCACACCGGTGCCTCCAAGAAGGAGGCCCGCGCACGGGCGATCGAGATGCTGGGCAAGGTCGGTATCCCGGATCCGAAGAACCGGGTGGACGACTATCCGCACCAGTTCTCCGGCGGTATGCGCCAGCGCGCGATGATCGCCATGTCGCTGGTGTGCAATCCCGAGCTGCTGATCGCCGACGAGCCGACGACCGCCCTGGACGTGACCGTCCAGGCGCAGATCCTCGATCTGCTCAAGGACCTCCAGCAGGAATTCGGCTCCGCGATCATCCTGATCACCCATGATCTGGGCGTCGTGGCCAATGTCGCCGACGACCTGCTGGTGATGTACGCGGGACGCGCCGTGGAGCGCGGCTCCGTGCGCGAGGTGCTCAAGCAGCCGCAGCACCCCTACACCTGGGGCCTGCTCAGCTCGATGCCGCGCCTGTCGTCCGATGTGAGCGAGCCGCTTCAGCCCATCCCCGGCACCCCGCCCAGCCTGCTGAACCCGCCCTCCGGCTGTGCGTTCAACCCGCGCTGTGCCTATGCCGACCTGGTGGACGGGGGGCGCTGTCTGCACGAGCGCCCGCTGCTCCCGCAGGGGCGCGGCGCCGCCTGCCATCTGCCGGCGGACCGCAAGCAGCAGGTTTTCATCGAGAAGATTCAGCCCCGGCTGGGCTGATGTACCGGCGACTGGGGCTATGACCATGAGCGAGAAGAACACCACCACACCCGTCACGGACGCGGGCACACCGCGCCGTGACCCCGCCTCGGCGACCGAGCCGCTGCTCGAAGTGAAGGGCCTGACCAAACACTTCCCGATCTACGGCGGCTTTCCCATCAAACGGAGGGTCGGCGCGGTCCAGGCCGTCGACGGCGTGGACCTGAGCGTCTACCCGGGCGAGAGCCTCGGCCTCGTCGGCGAGTCCGGCTGCGGCAAGTCGACCACGGGGCGGCTGTTCACCCGGCTGCTGGAGCCGACCGCGGGCACGATCACCTACCGCGGCCGGGACATCACCCGCGCCTCACGCAGGCAGATGGCGCCGATCCGGTCCGAGATCCAGATGATCTTCCAGGACCCGTACGCCTCGCTGAACCCGCGGCAGACGGTCGGCACGATCATCTCCAGCCCGATGGAGATCAACGGCATCAATCCGCCCGGCGGCCGTGAGGCCCGGGTGCGGGAGCTGCTGGAGATCGTCGGGCTCAACCCGGAGCACTACAACCGCTTCCCGCACGAGTTCTCCGGCGGTCAGCGCCAGCGCATCGGGGTGGCCCGCGCGCTCGCGCTGGAGCCGAAGCTGATCGTCGCGGACGAGCCGGTCTCCGCGCTCGACGTCTCGATCCAGGCGCAGGTCGTCAATCTGCTCCAGGACCTCCAGCGCGATCTGGGCATCGCCTTCGTCTTCATCGCCCATGACCTGGCGATCGTGCGGCACTTCTCGCAGCGCGTCGCCGTGATGTACCTGGGCAAGGTGGTGGAGGTCGCGGACCGCGACTCGCTGTACCAGCGCCCCCGCCACCCGTACACCCACGCCCTGCTCTCGGCGGTGCCCGAGGCGGACATCGACCTGGACAAGAAGGAGCGGATCCGGCTCGCCGGCGACGTGCCCTCGCCGATCATGCCGCCGTCCGGCTGCCGGTTCCGTACGCGCTGCTGGAAGGCCCAGGACAAGTGCGCCACGGAGGAGCCGCCGCTGCTCCAGATCGCGGGCAACCGCGAGGGGCATCTGACGGCCTGCCATTTCCCGGAGGAGCCGACGACGGAGGCACGGGGCGAGGATGTCGTCCTGGACCCGGCGCTGGTGGCCATCGAGAAGGAGCTGTCCGAGGAGGCGTGAGCCGCCCCGGCCGTGCGCCGATGTACGGAAGGGCCCGTGCCCGAGGAGCTTCCTCCGGCGCGGGCCCTTCCGGTGTCCGCGCCCGCTATTCGAGCGCCCGCTGTCCGAGCACCCGCTCGATGCCCTGCCGTACGAACTCCCGTGCCAGCTCGCCCCGGTGAGACGCCCACCGGCCGGACGCGGGGTCGTTCGCGGGGCCGGACACCGGGCCCGACGCGGTGTCGTTCGCGGGAGCGGACTCCCGGTCGTTCGCGGGAGGGACCGCGGCACCTCCGCCGCGCGTTCCGTATCTGCGGCGGGCGATGTCGTCGACGACCTCGGCCGGCGCGCCCCGCGCGCGCAGCTCGTCGAGCGCCTCCCGCTTGGTGACCAGCCGGCCCTCGCGCAGGGTCACCGCCGCCCGCGCGAAGGTCAGCATGCCCACATCGACCCAGATGTCCTGGAGCCACAGCTCGGGCCTGGCGGTGACCCGGAGCCAGTAGCCGCGCAGCTCGGCGCGGATGAAGTCCGTCAGCTCCGTGTCGCTCACCTCGGGCAGCAGGCCGGACGGCCCGGGGCCGCTCAGCACCCGGGCGCCCAGGGCCAGTTCACGACGGGCCACCGGGGTCACGGGCCGTTCGAACCACTCACCGAGGGCCCAGGTCGGATGCGTGCGCCCGGTGTCCGCCACACCGGTGAGCGGCAGATACGTGCAGTGCAGCGAGCGGCCGTACGGCACCTCGGCGACCAGCCGTTCATGGACGGCGCGCAGCCGCTCCTCCTGTACGCCGGTGAGTTCGCCGCCGACCAGCGCGATCAGATCGAGGTCGCTCCGGCCCGGCCGGAAGTCCCCGAGCGCCAGTGAACCGTGTGCCCAGAGCGCGACCGGGGCCGCCACCGCGCCCAGGTCGGCCCCGAAGCGGCCGAGAAGCCGTGCCACCTCGGTGTCCCCGGTGCCCGTGGTGTCCTCGGTGTCCCCGGTGTCCTCACTGTCCTCGCCGTCCGCCATACGGACCACCCTCCCACCCGCGCGGGTACGGGAAAGGGACGGGGTACGCCCGTGCCGCGCCGGTCGGAAATGCCGTTGCGAGGAGGTTCCGGCCTCCGGACAGTGGGCGCCATGGCTCTTTCCATACGTCCCGTCACGCTCGACGACGCCCCCGCGATCCGCGATCTGCTCAATGTGATCGACACCATCGAGATCGGCCGGCCGGAGACCGATCTGAACGAGGTGGCGGCCGACCTCAGGCACCCGGAGGCGGACCTCGCGCGCAATTCCTGGCTCGCCCACGAGGGCGGCGAGCTGGTGGGTTACGGACTGCTGTGGGACGACTCGGGCGCCGAGCGCATCGATGTGGACCACTATGTGCTCCCGGGCCACGACGCGGCGGCGGTCCTGCTGTTCGACCTGATGGAGGCACGCGCCGCCGAGCGCGCCCGGGAGAACGGCGCCGGGCGGGCCGTCGTCCATCTGCATCTCAACATCGACCCCACCCTGGACACCGCGATCATCACGGGACGCGGCTGGCAGCGCGTACGCCGCTACCAGGTGATGACCCGTGAGGTGTCCCCGGAGACCTGCCCGGTGCCCGTACCGCCGCCGGGGGTGACCCTGCGCCCGTGCACCGCCGAGGCCGACCGCAGGCTGGCGCACGAGCTGCGCGAGCGTACCTTCGCCGAACACTTCGACCACCAGCCGCGGACCTACCGGCAGTGGCTGGACGACCTGGAGGCCGAGCGGTTCGACTGGTCGCTGGTCTGGATCGCCGCCGTCGAAGGGCTGGGCGACGCCGGTCTGCTGGTCAGCAGGAACGACCGCGAGTCGCAGGGCTGGATCAGCAATGTCGGGGTGGTCAAGGAGGCGCGTGGCCGGGGGCTCGGCGGATATCTGCTGCGCCACTCCTTCGCGGTCTTCGCGGGACTGGGCCGTGACCAGGTCGGTCTCGGGGTGGACACCCGGAACGCCTCGGGGGCGCTGAGGCTGTACGAGGCCAACGGCATGGGGCTGTACTTCTCGGTGGACACCTGGGAGGTCACGCTCCCGGTGTGACGGGCCCGGCCTGGCGTGATCCGTTGCGACGTGTTCCGTTGTGACGGGCCGTCATACCGTCGGCCCCCGGCCGCCCCGTACAGCCGCCGCCGACGTGCGGATGATCACCGCGTGGGGTGTATTGGGGGACACGGAGGACGACCCGGCGCCCGGTGAGGAGGCACGTTCGATGCGTGGAGCCGCACCCGTCACATGGGCCGTGTACGCGGTGGCCGCCGCCCTCACCGCGACAGCGTGCGGCGGGGGGAGCGCCGGCGCCGCCGGGGGACCCGACGGGGTGCTCTCCTCCTCCTGGGGCGATCCGCAGAACCCGCTGGAGCCCGCGAACACCAATGAGGTCCAGGGCGGCAAGGTCCTCGACATGATCTTCCGGGGGCTGAAGAAGTACAACCCGAGGACCGGCAGGGCGGAGAACGCCCTCGCCCGGCGGATCGACACCACGGACTCGACGAACTTCGCCGTCACCCTCAAGGACGGCTGGACCTTCAGCAACGGCGAGCCGGTCACGGCGAAGTCGTTCGTGGACGCCTGGAACTACGGCGCGCATCTGAGGAACAACCAGAAGAGCGCGTACTTCTTCGAGTACATCGAGGGGTACGACAAGGTCCACCCGGCCTCGGGCCGGCCCACCGCGGCCACCCTCTCGGGCCTCCGGGTCACCGGCCCCCTGTCCTTCACCGTCAGACTGTCGCAGCGCTTCTCCACCTGGCCGGACACCCTCGGGTACGCCGCGTTCGCGCCGCTTCCCCGGGCGTTCTTCGACGACCACGACGCCTGGCTCGCCAGACCCGTCGGCAACGGCCCGTACGCGGTCGAGAAGTACACCAGGGGCGCCCAGATGTCGCTGCGCACCTGGAAGGGCTACCCGGGCGGCGACAAGGCGCGCAACGGCGGAGTGGATCTGCGGGTCTACACGGACGGCAACACCGCCTACACCGATCTGGTCTCCGGCAATCTCGATCTGGTCGACGACGTCCCGGCCGCGCAGCTCAAGAACGTCAGGGCCGATCTCGAAGGCCGGTACATCAACACCCCCGCCGGCATCCTCCAGAGCCTCTCCTTCCCGTACTACGACCCGGCCTGGAACACCCCGGGCGCCGTCAAGGTCCGCACCGGCCTCTCCATGGCGATCAACCGTGAGCAGATCACCGAAACGATCTTCCGCGGGACCCGCACCCCCGCCACCGACTGGACCTCCCCGGTCCTCGGCGCGGACGGCGGCTACAGAGCCGGGCTCTGCGGGAAGGCCTGCGCCTTCGATCCGGCCTCGGCGAAGAGACTGATCGCGGAGGGCGGCGGTATCCCCGGCGGCCGGCTCACCCTCACGTACAACGCCGACAGCGGATCGCACAAGGAGTGGGTCGACGCGGTCTGCAACAGCATCAACAACGCGCTGGGCAACGACAGATCGTGTGCTGGCAGCCCGGTCGGCACCTTCGCGGACTTCCGTAACAGGATCGGCCGGAAGAAGCTCACCGGCCCGTTCCGCGCGGGCTGGCAGATGGACTATCCGCTGATCCAGAACTTCCTTCAGCCGCTCTACTACTCCAACGGCTCGTCCAACGACGGCAAGTGGGCCAACGCCCGGTTCGACGAACTGGTCGACGAGGCCAACGCCGATACGGACACCGCGACGGCGGTCCGCAAGTTCCAGCAGGCCGAGGAGGTCGTACGGGACGAGATGGCGGGGATCCCGCTCTGGTACCAGAACGGCAGCGCCGGTTACGCGGCCCGGATCTCCCATGTCGAACTGAACCCCTTCAGCGTGCCGGTCTACAACGAGATCAAGGTCGGCTGACACCGGGAAGGGGGAGCACCTCATGGGACGTTATGTGATCCGCCGTCTGCTCCAGATGATCCCCGTCTTCATCGGGGCCACCCTGCTGATCTTCCTGATGGTCCATGTGATGGGCGACCCGATCGCGGGACTCTGCGGCGAGAGACAGTGCGATCCGGCGACCGAGGCCCGGCTGCGCCAGGAGTTCGGCCTCGACCAGCCGGTGTGGCAGCAGTATCTGACCTATATGGGCCGTGTGTTCTCGGGCGACTTCGGGACCGCCTTCAACGGCCAGAAGGTCATCGACCTGATGGCGTCGGCCTTCCCGGTCACCATCCGGCTCACCCTCGTGGCCGTCGCCTTCGAACTCGTCATCGGGGTCGTCCTCGGGGTGATCACGGGTCTGCGCCGGGGCCGCCCGGTCGACACCTCCGTACTGCTGCTGACGCTCGTGGTCATCGCCGTACCGACCTTTGTCACCGGGCTGCTGGCGCAGCTCCTGTTCGGCGTCAGGTGGAGGATCATCCAGCCGTCGGTCTCCTACACCGCGCCGTTCGACGAGCTGATCCTGCCCGGACTGGTGCTGGCGTCGGTCTCCCTGGCGTATGTCACCCGGCTGACCCGCGCCTCGGTCGCCGAGAACGCCCGCTCCGACCATGTCCGTACCGCCGTCGCCAAGGGACTGCCCAGACACCGGGTGATCACCCGCCATCTCCTGCGGAACTCGCTGATCCCGGTGGTCACCTTCATCGGCACGGACATCGGCGCCCTGATGGGCGGCGCCATCGTCACCGAGCGGATCTTCAACATCCATGGCGTCGGATTCCAGCTCTACCAGGGGATCCTGCGCCAGAACACCCAGACCGTCGTCGGCTTCGTGACCGTGCTCGTCATCGTCTTCCTGCTGGCGAATCTGCTGGTCGACCTGGTCTACGCCGTTCTCGACCCGAGGATCCGCTATGCCTGAGCCGCAGTGCGCCCGACCGAGGACCACCGCCGTCGCCGCCTCCGCGGCGGGCGCCGCGACCGTCCTCGCCGCCGGTGAGGCCGAGAGGCCCGCCGCCCCGGAGCGGCGGCCCGGGAGCCCCGGCGGCGGCGCGCCCACCGGACGGCCCCGCGGTCTGTGGTCGGACGCCTGGCACGATCTGCGCCGTAACCCGGTCTTCCTCGTCTCGGCGCTCGTCATCGTCTTCCTGGTGGCCATCTCGGTCCGGCCGTCCCTGATCGCCGGCGGCAACCCGCTCTCCTGCGATCTCGCCCGTGCCCAGGAGGGCTCCCGGCCCGGCCATCCCTTCGGCTTCAACGGACAGGGCTGCGACATCTACACCCGTACGGTCCACGGCGCCAGGACCTCGGTCGTCGTCGGGGTGCTCGCCAGCCTCGGGGTCGCCGTGACCGGCTCGGTCCTCGGCGCCCTGGCCGGGTTCTTCGGCGGGGTCTGGGACGCGGTCCTCTCCCGGATCACCGATGTCTTCTTCGCGGTTCCGGTGGTGCTCGGCGGACTCGTCCTGCTGTCCCTGGTGGCGGGCACCACCGTCTGGCCGGTGATCGGTTTCATGGTGCTGCTCGGCTGGCCGCAGATCTCCCGGATCGCCCGCGGGTCCGTGATCACGGTCGGCCAGAACGACTTCGTGCAGGCGGCGCGGGCACTCGGCGCCTCCCGCACACGGATCCTGCTCCGGCACATCCTGCCCAACGCCGTCGCGCCCGTGATCGTTGTGGCGACCATCGCGCTCGGTACGTTCATCGCGCTGGAGGCGACCCTCTCGTACCTCGGTGTGGGGCTCAGACCGCCCGCGGTGTCCTGGGGGATCGACATCTCGGACGCCTCGCCGTACATCCGCAACTCCCCGCACATGCTGCTCTGGCCGGCCGGCGCGCTGGCGGTCACCGTCCTCGCGTTCATCATGCTCGGCGACGCGGTACGCGACGCCCTCGACCCCAAGCTGCGCTAGTGCTGCGACCCGCGATTCCAGGGAGTCCGCCCATGCTGCTCGACGTACGCGATCTGCGTGTGGAGTTCCGCACCCGCGAGGGTGTCGCCAGGGCCGTCAACGGCGTCAGTTACGCGGTGGACGCCGGCGAGACGCTCGCCGTGCTCGGCGAGTCCGGCTCGGGCAAGTCCGTCACCGCGCAGGCGGTCATGGGAATCCTGGACTCGCCCCCCGGCCGGATCACCGGCGGTGAGGTGCTCTTCCAGGGCCGTGATCTGCTGAAGCTCAAGGAGGAGCGGCGGCGCCGGATCCGGGGCGCCGGGATGGCGATGATCTTCCAGGACGCGCTGTCCGCGCTCAACCCCGTGCTCAGCGTCGGCACCCAGCTCGGCGAGATGTTCGTGGTGCACCGCGGGATGTCCCGCCGGCAGGCGCGGGCACGGGCCGTCGAGCTGATGGACCGGGTCGGGATCCCGGCGGCCCGGGAACGCGTCGGCGATTATCCGCACCAGTTCTCCGGCGGTATGCGCCAGCGCGTCATGATCGCGATGGCCCTCGCGCTGGAACCCCCGCTGATCATCGCCGACGAACCGACCACCGCGCTCGATGTCACCGTCCAGGCCCAGGTCATGGAGCTGCTCGCGGAGCTGCGCCGCGAGCTGGACATGGGGCTGGTCCTGATCACCCATGATCTCGGGGTGGTCGCCGACGCCGCGGACCGGATCGCGGTGATGTACGCGGGGCGGATCGTGGAGACCGCGCCGGTGCACGCCCTCTACAAGGCCCCGGCCCATCCGTACACCCGCGGTCTGCTGGACTCGGTCCCGCGCCCGGACCGCAAGGGCCGGGAGCTGTACGCGATCAGGGGCCTGCCGCCGAATCCGCTGCGCGTCCCGCCCGGCTGCGCCTTCCACCCCCGCTGCCCGATCGCCCGGGACATCTGCCGTACGGACGAGCCCCCGCTCCACGACATCGGCGGGGGCCGGCACAGCGCCTGCCACTTCTGGCGGGAGGCACTCGATGGCTGAGGCCCTTCTGGAAGTCACCGACCTGGTCAAACACTATCCACTGACCCGCGGCGTCCTGGTCAGGAAACAGATCGGGGCGGTACGGGCCGTCGACGGGATCTCCTTCGGTCTGGCCGCCGGGGAGACCCTCGGCATCGTGGGGGAGTCGGGCTGCGGCAAGTCGACCGTGGCGAGGATGCTGGTGAATCTGGAGCGGCCGACGTCCGGTCGGATCCGCTACAAGGGCGAGGACATCACCCGGCTGTCGGGGCGCGCGCTGAAGGCGGTGCGCAGGAACATCCAGATGGTGTTCCAGGATCCGTACACCTCGCTCGATCCCCGGATGACCGTGGGCGACATCGTCGGGGAGCCGTACGAGATCCATCCCGAGGCGGCACCCAAGGGCGACCGGCGCCGCAGGGTGCGGGAACTGCTGGATGTGGTCGGGCTCGACCCGGAGTACGTCAACCGCTATCCGCACCAGTTCTCCGGCGGGCAGCGCCAGCGCATCGGTATCGCCAGGGGGCTGGCCCTGCGGCCGGAGATCATCGTCGCCGACGAACCGGTCTCCGCCCTCGACGTCTCCGTCCAGGCGCAGGTCATCAATCTGATGGAGCGGCTCCAGAACGAGTTCGCGCTCTCCTATGTGTTCATCGCCCATGATCTGTCGATCGTCCGGCACATCTCCGACCGGGTCGGAGTGATGTATCTGGGGCGGCTCGCCGAGCTCGGCTCGGACCAGCAGATCTACGACCACCCCACGCACCCCTACACCCAGGCGCTGCTCTCCGCCGTGCCGGTGCCCGATCCGGCGGCCCGCGAGAGGCGGGACCGGATCGTCCTGGCGGGCGAGGTCCCGTCCCCGGCGCACCCGCCGTCCGGCTGCCGGTTCCGTACCCGCTGCTGGAAGGCGCGGGAGCGGTGCGCGGTGGAGGAGCCGGAGCTGGCGGTCCCGGCGGCCTTCCTGGGGCAGGAGGGACCGGCCGCGCATCCCTCCGCCTGTCATTTCGCGGCGCGGCGACGGATCGTATCGGCCGCGGGGGGCGAAACGTAATAAAACACATCAATTTCGTTAACACACAGGCAACTTCACGGACGCGACACCGATATACGAACGCGTCACGCTGAACTCCGTACGGCCGTGCGGGTGCCGTAGATCGGCCGGGGCTCTGGGAGCCCCGGCCGGTCGCCTCTGTGCCGGGCCGTTCCGGCCGCCGCTCCGCGGGTCAGTCCAGGCCCAGCGACCGCTTCAGGAAGTCGACCTGGAGCAGCAGCAGATTCTCCGCGATCTGTTCCTGCGGTGTCATATGCGTCACACCGGTGAGCGGCAGCACCTCATGGGGCCGTCCCGCGGCGAGCAGCGCCGCGGAGAGCCTGAGGGTGTGTGCGACGACCACATTGTCGTCGGCGAGTCCATGGATCAGCATCAGCGGCCGTACGGGCAGCTCGGGCGCCGAGAGTCCGTCGTCCGTGACCAGCGAGTGCGCGTCGTACACCTCGGGCGCCTCCTGCGGGGTGCCGAAGTACCGCTCCTGGTAGTGGGTGTCGTAGAGCCGCAGATCGGTGACCGGGGCGCCGGAGACCGCCGCGTGGAAGACATCGGGGCGGCGCAGGACCGCGAGCGCGGCGAGCCAGCCGCCGAAGGACCAGCCGCGGACCGCCACCCGCTCCAGATCGAGCGGGAAGCGGTCCGCGAGGGCGTGCAGCGCCTCGATCTGGTCGTCCAGGCTGAGCAGCGTGTTCCGCTTGACCGCCTTCTCCCAGGCGGGGGAGCGGCCCGGGGTGCCCCGGCCGTCGGCGACGATCACCGCGAACCCCTGGTCGGCGAACCACTGCGAGGTCAGATACGCGTTCTGCGCGGCGACCACCCGCTGGCCGTGCGGACCGCCGTAGGGATCCAGCAGAACCGGAAGCGGACCATCCGATTCCTGGTAGTCGGCCGGCAGGAGCACGGCGCACGGAATCCGGTGCGCGCCCGCCTCGGTGAGCGTCGGGTGAGCCGTGAGCACCGGCTGTTCGGCGTACGAGGTGATGGTGGCGAGCCGCTCGCCGTCCCTGAGGACCTGTGCGGACGAGCCCGGGGCGTCCGGGGCGGCCGACACCAGTACGGATACTCCGCCCGACCGTACGGCCGTGTGCACACCGGCGCCCGCGGAGATCCGCTCCACCCCCAGATCGCTGACTCTGTACACATGAATCTGGCCAATTTCTGGATCACCCGCCTCCTCGCCGGCCGATGCCGAGATCAGGACATCCCGGTCACCGATGTCCAGGACCGCGCGCGGATGCAGCTGCGGTCCGGTCAGCGGCCGGTCGCCGAGCACCAGGACCCGCGCGCCCCCCTCGTCGGCGAGCCGCACCAGCCGTCCGTCCGGCGTCCAGGCCGGCACCCCGGGGGAGAGCTCCAGCCACGCGGGGTCCTCGTCCTGGTGCACGGTCCTGGTCGCGCCGGTCTCCGTGTCCACCGCCAGATAGAGCTGTCCGCGCTGGTCACGGCTCTGTACCAGCAGCAGGGGGGCGCCCTCGGACGCCCAGTGGACCCGGGCCAGATACGGATACCGAGCCCGGTCCCAGGTCACCTCCGTACGCCGCGCGGACCCGCCGTCCGGCCCCTCGCCGTCCGGCCCCTCCAGGGGGACCAGGAAGAGCCGTACGTCCGCGTTGGGCGTGCCCGCGGCGGGATAGGCGACCTGGGCCGGCTCCCGGTCCGGGTGGGCGGGATCGGAGATCCACCAGCGCCGCACAGGTGAGGTGTCCACCCGCGCGACCAGCAGCCGGTCCGATCCGGGCGACCACCAGAAGCCGCGGGTACGGCCCATCTCCTCGGCGGCGATGAACTCCGCGAGACCGTAGGTGACGTCCGCCCCTTCGGCCGTCCCGTCGTCTGCCCCGTCGGCCGAGCTCCCGCCGGGTCCGGCCAGCTCACGGTCGCCTTCCCCGTCCGCTCCGATCACCCGGAGCGCCCCCTCGGCCACATAGGCGATGTGCCGGCCGTCGGGCGCGGGCCGCGGATCGATCACCGGTCCCCGTACGGGCAGTTGGCGCGCGGTGCCGGCGCGCAGCTCGGCCGTGTACAGCCGCCCGGAGAGCGCGAACGCGGCCATTTCGACCGCATTGTCCACCGCGTAGCCGACGATGCCCTCCGCCCCCTCGCGACTTCGCTCGCGGCGGGCCCGCTCCTCGGCGGAGAGGTGCTCCACGGCGCCCCCCAGCAGCGTCCTGGGGTCCGCGGCGAGCCGCTCCCGACCGCCGGGGCCAGGGCCTTCGAGATCGAGCACCCAGAGGGCGTTCACGCGGTCCGACCCCGAGGCGGACCGCAGGAAGACCACCCGCGCTCCGTCGGGCGAGACCGCGAACGCGCGGGGAGCGCCCAGAGTGAACCGCTGTGTCCTGGCGTGCTGGCGTGGGAACGAGTGCTCGTGGCTCAAGGTCATACGACCGAAACTAGTGCCCGTGCGCCCCCCTGTGCTGCCGTGCACCGACCGATGCGTACGTACGGATAGTTATGATCCGTAGCGCAAGGTGGGTAGGAATCTGCAGGCACATGCATGCCGCTCTTTCCCGACTGATATTTATGGAGGTGAACCGCCGTGGCACTCTCGATTTCGGCGGTGGTGCTGCTGGCGATCATCGTCTTCCTGCTGGTCCGGAAATCCGGACTGAAGGCCGGTCACGCGGTGGTCTGCATGCTGCTCGGGTTCTACATCGCCAGTTCGTCCATCGCTCCCACCATCAGCGAACTGACCACGAACGTGGCGGGGATGATCGGCGGGATCAAGTTCTGACCCCCGCCTCATGACGTCCGACTCGTGACCCCCGCTCCGTGATCCCCGGTTCGTCGGTCCTCGACCAGCCGGCCTCCGACTCCAGCCGCCGCCGGAGCCGCTGCCCCGGGCTTCCGGCCCTCCTTCCGACTCCGCTCGCCGTCCCCCGGCCGCCGCCCACCGGCCGGGGGTTTCACGGGCGGCCTCGTAGGCTGTCCTCATGACCGACCAACCCGCCCGTCGTCTGCTGCTGGTGCACGCGCACCCGGACGACGAGTCGATCAACAACGGCGCCACCATGGCCAAGTACGCCTCCGAGGGCGCTCTGGTCACCCTGGTGACCTGCACCCTCGGGGAGGAGGGCGAGATCATCACGCCCGGTCTCGCCCATCTCGCCGCCGACCGGGAGGACGGCCTCGGCGCCCATCGCATCGGTGAACTCGCCGCGGCCATGGGGGAGCTGGGTGTCTCCGACCACCGGTTCCTCGGCGGTCCCGGCAGATTCCGGGACTCCGGGATGATGGGCCTGCCGCAGAACGACCGCGAGGGCGCCTTCTGGCACACGGAGGTCGACGAGGCCGCGGGGCATCTGGTCGAGGTGATCCGCGAGGTGCGTCCCCAGGTGCTGGTGACCTACGAC
Organism: Streptomyces sp. NPDC055025; assembly: GCF_053608565.1. Classification (NCBI taxonomy): domain Bacteria; kingdom Bacillati; phylum Actinomycetota; class Actinomycetes; order Kitasatosporales; family Streptomycetaceae; genus Streptomyces; species Streptomyces sp. NPDC055025. The sequence continues at coordinate 7,216 of NZ_JBSGVS010000097.1, read as the reverse complement.
CCGAACGGCGGCTACGGCCACCCCGACCATATCCAGGCCCACCGCGTCGCCATGCGCGCCGCGGCACTGGCCGCCGACAGCGCGTACGGCCCCGGGCTCGGCGCTCCCCACTCGATCGGCAAGATCTACTGGAACCGGGTGCCGCGTTCGGTGGCCGTGGAGGGATTCGCCCGGCTTCATGACACTGGTACCGATTTTCCCGGTATCGCCGAAGTCGACGACATCCCGGGGGTGGTGGACGACTCGGAGATCACCGCGGCGATCGACGGCGCGCCCTACCGGGAACGCAAGGCCGCCGCGATGCGGGCCCACGCGACGCAAATCGCCGTCGACGGGCCCTTCTTCGCGCTCTCCAACGATCTGGGCCAGCCGATCTTCGCCGCCGAGTACTACCAGTTGGTGCACGGGGTGTCCGGAGCGTCCGCCGGTGAACGCGAGAGCGATCTCTTCGCCGGAGTCACTGAAGACAGTGGAGACGCGGGAGCCGCCGGAGACGCGGAAGACGGCGCGGCGGGCCTTGGCAGTGGGACCGTCGCATGAGTGAGCTGAAGCGGCCGCAGGCCGCCGACGGGCTCCCGACCCCGCCCCGGCCCTCCCGTATCGCCGTCTACGTCGGCCTCGCCGTGCTGGGCGCCCTCGTCGCCCTCGCGGGCTCGTTCGTCCAAGGCGGCTGGTTCCCCGGCGGTTTGGTGCTGGCCCTGCTCGCCACCGCCGGTGTCTTCTTCGGCGGACTGCGTGTCACCGGAACCCAGATGGGCGTGGGAGCGCCCGCCGGGGGCTGGCTGATCGCGGCCGTCCTGCTGAGCGTCGGCCGCCCGGAAGGCGACGCGGCCTTCTCCGCGGGCGTCGGACCGCTCATCTATCTGCTGGGCGGGATGGCGGTGGCTGTGATGTGTGCCACCATGTCGCGGTTGCCGCAACCGGGCACGAAGTCCGGCCGACTTGGGAAGTGACGCGCCCGTCATCCACTGAATTGCCCCCGTCAGCACGGCCCGCGAACCATGGCTTCACACGGTCGTGGGGTGCCGGCCGGCTGGGGCCAGTATGGTGGTGCGCGCTCCGGGCCTTCCCCTCGCCTTCGGCTGTGGGGGACCTGAACAGTTGAGTACCAGTAAGAACGGGCGGCGGAGCCAACCGGGAGAACCTGCTTTGAGTCGTGAAACTGACAGTTCGTCCTCCGGGCCCCAGGGGCGCGGCGGAGCCGCGTACCCCTCGGGGACACCGCCGTACGGATCCCGCCAGTATCCGTCGTCGCACCCCCAGCAGGATGCTCCGGAGGAGACCGACACCGCGCTCGCCCCTCAGCCGGACGAGCCAAGAACCGAAACCACACTGACCACACGCATCCGGATCAACATCCCGGGATCGCGGCCGATCCCGCCGGTCGTGATGCGTACACCCATGGGCGAGAGCGACACCGCGGGCGGCCGGGGCGTCAAGGCCGCCGAGCTCACGAGCGGCGCCCAGATGCCCGAGCAGGGCCAGGACGGGGCGGACGCCCTGGGCGGCCCGGCTCCGGACGAGAAGCCGGCCGCGGACAAGCCCGCGAACGACTGGTTCGCGCCACGCAGGTCCTCGACGGGCCCGGCGGGCGGCACGGGAACGGGCACCGGTACGAGCGCGGGCATGGGCGCGGGCGCGGCCGCCGTCGCGGGCGTCTCCGTGCCGGCGCAGGCCGACCCCGGCACCGGCCGGCTCACCGACACGCCGTACTACGCCGACTACTCCGAGCCCCCGCAGGCGCGGTCGCACCCGTCCACCGGCGGCGGCCCGCACGGCGATCCCTCCGGCGGCACCGCGCTGCCGGTCCAGGGGACCGGCGGCTTCGGGCCCGGTGGCGGGCCCACCACACCGGCGCTCGGTATCCGTACCCCCGGCGCTCCCGCGGGCCCCAGCGGCCCGACCGGGGGACCCGTCACCGGCGGTGCCTCACTGGGCACCCCGCCCCTGGCACTGGGCGCCGGGCCCGGCCAGGCCCAGGGCGGGCAGGGCGGTGCGCCGCGGATGTCCGACGACACCGCGGAGCTGACCCCGCAGCAGCACGCGCCCCAGCCGGGACCCGGCGGCGGCCATGTCTCCGGGGACACGCTCACCAGCGGTATCCCCGTGGTCCCGCCGGAGCACCGCTCGCCCTTCCCGGGTCCGGGAGCGCAGGGCGGCGGCGCGCACGCCGACCAGGACCGGCGGCCCGGTGGCCCCGGCACCCATGGCCAGGACCAGGACTTCTCGGCGCCGGACTTCCCCGGTCCGATCGGTTCCACGCAGGGCGGCGGGCCCTCGGCCGCCGCTCCGGCCCGGTCCGCCGCTCCGGCGGCCCCCGCCCCCAAGCCCGTCAAGAAGAAGGGCCGGTCCAAGCTGGCGCTCCTTGTTGGCGTCCTGCTGGTGGCGGGCGGCGGTGTGTACGGCGCGGGTCTGCTCATGAACCACTCCGACGTACCGAAGGGCACCACTGTCCTCGGGGTCGACATCGGCGGCGGAACCCGTGACGCGGCGGTCATCAAGCTCGACGCGGCCCTCGGCGAGCGCGCCTCGGCGCCCCTGCTGCTCAGCGTCGGCGGCAAGACCGAGGAGCTCTCCCCGGACAAGGCGGGCCTCAGCCTGGACAGCCAGGCGACGGTCCGGGCCGCGGCCGGCAGCGACTACAACCCGGTCTCGGTGATCGGCTCGCTCTTCGGCGGGCAGCGGATCGCCCAGCCGGTGATTCCGGTCGACGAGGAGAAGCTCAGCGCCGCGCTGACCGATCTGGCCGGTGTCTCGGGCTCGGCCACCGAGGGAACGGTCAAGTTCGAGCCGGGCCGAGCCGTCGCCATACCGGGCAAGTCGGGCCAGTCGCTCGATGTCAGCCACTCGATCATCTCGGTACGGGACGCCTACCGTTCCCAGGTCCAGACGGGCCGTACGAACACCGTCGAGCTGCCCATCGCTCCTCGCGATCCGACGATCACACAGGCAGAGCTGGACCGGGCGATGAACGAGTTCGCCAAGCCCGCGATGTCCGATCTGATCACGATCAGCGCCGGCGACAAGCAGATCCAGTTCGGCCCCGCCAAGTCGCTGCCGAAGATCCTCTCGATGAAGGCGATCGACGGCCGGCTGGTGGAGGTCTACGACAAGAAGGCGATCGAGGAGCTTCTGGAAGGCGTCTTCGACGGCATCACGATCACCAAGGGGGACGGCAAGGAGCACCCCGTCTCCGCCGACGATGTCGCCCAGGCGATGCAGAAGGCACTGCTCGGCACCACAACCGCCGAACGCACCCAGGTGATCGATCTCGACCCCAGCTAGTCGGTTTGGCCGATCGGCTGTACCGGAGCCCCCGTCCTCTTCTGGGCGGGGGCTCCGGCGCGTCCGCCGACGGTGTGTTCCGTCGCGATCGGGCCGAGTGGGTGAGTGGGTGAGTGGGTGAGTGGGTCAGGGCGGTCCGCTTTGGGCGGTCCGCTCGGGGCGGTCAGTTGAGCATCGCCCGTGCCGCCCGTGCCCGGCGGCGGATCGCTTCCGCCGTGGACGGCTCGACGGCTGCCACCACCTCCGCGTACTCCTCCAGCTCCGTCGCGCCCTGGAGGAACTCCCCGCGCTGGACGAGGAGTTGGGCACGGTCGTAGCGCAGTCGGGCCGGGTGCGCGGGGAGCAGCAAGGAGAGTTCGACCGCCCACAGCGACACATCGGTGCGCTCGGGGCGGGTGGCCGCCCAGGCACGGATGTTGTTCAGGACACGCAGCACGATGCCGAGCGGATCGGCCGGGGCGAAGAGGGTGTCCAGCGCCGTGTCCTCCAGGGTCCCGCCCGTCGTACCGGTCACCAGCAGCGCGGTGTCCGCGCTGGTCAGCAGCCGTCCGCCGGCGAAGGGATCGGCCAGGATCCGTTCGCCGGGATCGCCGAAGCCGACCACGAAATGGCCGGGCAGGGCCACCCCGTACACCGGCGCCCCGGCCCGTCGCGCGACCTCCATCCACACCACCGAGAGCAGGATGGGCAGTCCGCGACGGCGCCGCAGCACCACCGGCAGCAGCGAGGAGTCGAGGCGCTGGTAGTCGGCGGGGGAGCCTTCGAAACCGCATCGCCCGCCGAGCAGTTCCGCGAGCGCGACCGCCCAGGCGCGCGCCCCGAGGACGCCGAAGGGCAGCAGCCCCGCGAGCCGGTCCAACTCGGCCTGGGCCGCGTCGATACCCGCCTCGCCCAGGGCGGGATCGGCCTCGGCGCCCACCAGGAGACAGAGCGTCGCCAGGTCGGGACGGTCCGCGCGGGCCTCCAGGGCGAAGCGGCGGCGCGGGTCGTCGGATTCCGGTCGCATATCGGCCTCGTACCCGCTCAGGGCGATCGGAAGTAGTGGTAGCGGTGGTGGACGGCGAAGCCCATGGCGTCGTACAGCGCACGCGCCCCGGTGTTGTCCGACTCCACCTGGAGCCAGGCGGCGGACGCACCCTCCTCCAGCGCGCGCCGGGCGAGCGCGGTCATCACGGCCGTCGCCAGGCCCTCGCGGCGGTGGGCCGGGTCGACCTCCACCGCCATGAACCCCGCCCAGCGTCCGTCGACCACACACCGGCCGATGGCCGTGGGCACGTCCCCCGTTCCGGGCACCGAGGCGAACCACACCGAAGGGCCGCCGGCCAGTACGTGGAGCACATGGGGTCCCGGCACGCCGGACCGCTGGTAACGCCGGAGCCAGCCGGTGGCCGTGCCTGTGTCCGTGCTCGTGCCCGTGCCTGTGCCCGCGCCCGTGTCCGGATCCGCGTCCGTGCCGATGGAACCGATGGAGCCGATGGAGCGGTCCAGCCGTACCCGCGAGAGGGCGGCGTCCCCGGCGTCCTGGTCCCCGATCGCGGCGAGCGCCCCGATCCGTACCTCCGTGGTCGTCTCCCGCCGCCAGCCGCGCCGCTCCAGCTCCGCGCAGAGCGTCTCCTGGGTGCCCTCCGCGCCGGTCGCGGCCTGGATGTACGCGGGCAGCCCGCGCTCCCCGTACCACCGCCGTACGCGCTCCAGCGCCTCGTCCAGCGTTGTCCCCGGGTCGCCGAGGGGCAGGACGGAGTTGGCCCGCCGGGTGAAGCCTCCCGCGGCCCGCAGCAGCCACTCGCCGAGCGGTTCGCTCTCCACCGGCTGCCAGGCGCGCGCACCGACCCGTGCCAGTTCCCGGAAGTCCGCCGCGGGCCCCCGGCGCCTGGCGGGCGCGGCCGGTACGACCTTCCCCGCGACCAGGGCCGATTCGGGGACGCGGACGCTCTCGCCGGTACGGCGTGTGATCAGCAACACACCCTTGTCCCACGATGTGAGAACGCCGACCGTGTCGGTGAACTTCTGCGCCCCCGTGCCCCCGCCCGTCAGCTGTCTGACCGAAACGCGTTTGCCCACGTCAGCCGGGGTCAGACGGACCCGGAGCCGTCCGCCCGCAGTGAATTCCACAGCTCTGTCCGCCCCTCCTGTTCGGATCGTGCTCAAGAACGGAGATACTAGATGCGGGCATCGACGACGCCGCGCTTCCGCGCGCCCGTGGACGGAGCCGCAGATCGGCCCGCCGCGCCCTATCGAGGAGGAACGACAGCGTGACCTACGTCATCGCGCAGCCTTGTGTCGACGTCAAGGACAAGGCGTGCATCGAGGAGTGCCCGGTCGACTGCATCTACGAGGGCTCCCGGTCCTTGTACATCCACCCGGACGAATGCGTCGACTGCGGAGCCTGTGAGCCGGTCTGCCCGGTCGAGGCCATCTTCTACGAGGACGACACCCCGGAGGAGTGGAAGGACTACTACAAGGCGAATGTCGAGTTCTTCGACGAGCTCGGCTCGCCCGGCGGTGCTTCCAAGCTCGGCCTGATCGAGCGCGACCACCCCTTCATCGCCGCGCTGCCGCCCCAGAACGGCTGACAGCGTGCCTCCCGGTCCCGTACGGCCCGCGCCGTACGGGACCGGGGTGTTTTCCCGGTACGGGTCCGCACGGTCCGGGTCCGCGCGGTCCGGTACGAGCCCGGTACGAGTGCCGTCCGGTACAAGTGTGTACCGTCCGGTACGAGTGTGTACGAGAAGTGTGTACGAGAAAGAGTGAGCACGTGTCCGCTGTCTCTTCGCGCCTTCCCCTCTTCCCCTGGGACAAGCTGGAGCCCCACAAGGCGAAGGCCACGGCTCATCCCGACGGGATCGTCGATCTGTCCATCGGGACCCCCGTCGACCCGGTCCCCGAGCTGATCCAGCGGGCGCTGACCGCCGCCGCCGACTCACCGGGGTATCCGACGGTGTGGGGCACGGCCGCGCTGCGTGACGCGCTGACCGGATGGGTGGAGCGCAGGCTCGGCGCAGCCGGGGTCACACACGAGAACGTGCTGCCGGTGCTCGGTTCCAAGGAACTGGTGGCCTGGCTGCCGACCCAGCTCGGCCTCGGCGCGGGCGACCGGGTCGCGTATCCGCGGCTCGCGTACCCGACGTACGAGGTGGGGGCCCGGCTCGCCGGCACCGAGCCCGTTCCGTACGACGCGGAGACCTTCGGGGCCGACCCCGCGGGCGCCGGACTGGAGGATGTGAAGCTCCTCTGGCTGAACTCGCCGTCGAACCCGACCGGAGCGGTGCTGCCCAAGGACGCGCTGGCCCGGATCGTGGCCTGGGCGCGGGAGCACGGGGTGCTGGTCTTCAGCGACGAGTGCTATCTGGAGCTGGGCTGGGAGGCCGAGCCCGTCTCCGTACTGCACCCGGACGTCTGCGGCGGTACGTACGAGGGGATCGTCGCCGTCCACTCGCTCTCCAAGCGCTCCAACCTCGCCGGATACCGCGCGGCGTTCGTGGCGGGAGACGCGGCCGTCCTCGGAGGGCTGCTCCAGATCCGCAGGCACGGCGGGATGATGACCCCCGCGCCGGTGCAGGCGGCGATGGTGGCGGCGCTCGGCGACGACACGCACGTACGGGAACAGCGCGCGCGGTACGCGGCCCGTCGCACCGCGCTGCGCACCGCGCTGGAGGCGCACGGCTTCCGTGTCGACCACAGCGAGGCCAGCCTGTATCTGTGGTCGACGCGCGACGAGCCGTGCTGGGACACCGTGGCGCACCTCGCGGAGCTGGGCATCCTGGTCGCGCCCGGTGACTTCTACGGTCCGGGGGGAGCGCGCCATGTGAGGGTGGCGCTGACGGCCACGGACGAACGCGTCGAGGCGGCGGTCAAGCGGCTGGGCTGAGCGGCCGGGCCGAGCGCCGGGGCCAGAGGACGGGACGGCTACGGGGAGGGCCCGGGGAGCGGC
>NZ_JBSGVS010000096.1:0-25165 GCF_053608565.1 Streptomyces sp. NPDC055025 | reverse complement strand
TTGGTGGGCTCTCCCCCCCCCCATGTTCCCCCCCGGGCGGCGGGGGGGGGGCGGCCGGGTGGGGGCGGCCAGGCCCGGTCGCGCGCTCTCTTCGGCGTCCTCGGCCGGGCCCTGTCCGGCCGATCTTCGTGGGCCCGGAACGCCTGGGGCTGATCCATGAGGATCGGCCGGACAGGACCTGGTCACGCACCACGCATCAGCCATCACCGGGGGACAGAATGCTTGCTCAGGGCCATCTCGCCGCGGATCCCTTCTTCGCCGATTCGATCGATCGGATCGACGATGCCGCCAGCCGGTTCGACCTCTCGGACCATCCGGTCCCGGCGGGCTGGCGCAAGGCGGAGAGCGGTGGCTGGGTCTACCTCCACCGTGACGGGACCGACCTGCCGCCACAGGGATGGAAGATCCATGTCTCGGCGACCGCGGCCGACGCGGCCCTGGTCGTCGACACGGTGTGGGCATACTGCGTGGAGCGGGGTGTCTGCTTCAAGTTCCTGCGCAGTGCCCAGATGCTGGAACTGATCAACAGCAAGCAGTCCGCCCGCTCCGCCAGTGGCAAGCTCGTCACGATCTATCCGGCCGCCGGTACCGCCGAGGACGTGCTGAGGGATCTCGAACGGCTGCTCGCGGGCGTGGAAGGCCCTTACGTCCTGAGCGATCTGCGCTGGGGCGAGGGGCCGTTGTACCTGCGCTACGGCGGCTTCAGCATGAAGTACTGCTTCGCTCCCGACGGCGAGTACGTACCGGCTGTCGCGCGCCCGGACGGCACGCTGGTCCCCGATGTACGCGGCACCGCTTTCCGGGTGCCGCCGTGGGTGGAGGTGCCCGGCTTCGTCGAGGCCGCCCTCCGGCGTTCACGTCAGCAGGCGGCAAGTGGATTCCCCTACCGGGTGGAGAAAGCGCTCCACTTCTCCAACAGCGGCGGGGTGTACCGGGCCGTGGAGAAGGACACCGGCCGCGCGGTCGTACTGCGTGAGGCCCGGCCGCACGCCGGGGTGGACGCCCATGGCGTGGACGCGGTCGCCAGGCTGGCGCACGAGGCGATGATCATGCGGCGGCTGGCCGGTCTCGACGTCGTGCCGGCGCTCTTCGACGAGGTACGCCACTGGGAGCACCGCTTCCTCGTCGAGGAGTTGGTGGACGGAGAGCAGTTGCTGTCGGCGATCGGCCGGCGTCATCCGCTCCTGCACCGCTCCGGCACCGCCGGGGAGGCGGAACTCGCCGCCTACACCCGCTGGGCCCTGGGCGTCCTCGACCGGATCGAGAACGCGGTCGCCGAACTGCACGGACGCGGTGTCGTCTTCGGGGATCTACAGCCCAGCAACATCATGGTCCGGCCCGACGACACTGTCTGCCTGGTCGACTTCGAGACCTCCTTCGCCCTCGGGGAGGACTTCACCCCGGCCTTCGGCACGGCCGGCTTCATCGCGCCCTGGGCCCGGCGGGGGGTCGCGATCGACGCGTACGGGCTGGCGTGTGTGCGGCTGGCGGTGTTCTGCCCCCTGACCCCGCTGCTGCGTTTCGACGCGGACAAGGCGGAGGAGCTGACCACCTGGGTGGAGGAGCGGTTTCCCGTACCGCCGGAGTTCGGGAAACAACTGCGGGAGGCACTCGCGCCGCCGCCCGGGGAACACCACGCGATCCCGGCGGGATGTCCGGGCAGGACCGCCTTCTTCCCGGGCACCGGCACCGACACCGGATCCGGATCCGACTCGGCCGCGGACTGGTCGTCCGTACTGGACACCCTGCGCGACACGATCGTGAGTACGGCGACACCCGACCGCGCGGACCGGCTCTTCCCCGGTGACATCAGGCAGTTCGAGCACCAAGGGGCCGGGCTCGCGTACGGCGCCGCGGGCGTCCTGCACGCACTGCACGCCACCGGGCGCGGCGACTACGACGGCTTCAGCACACACGTCGACTGGCTGGTGCGGGCGAACGAAGCTGTCCGCCTGCCCCGCCCCGGCCTGTACGACGGCCTCGGCGGGGTGGCGGTGGTACTGGACGGCCTCGGACGGGGGCAGGCGGCGCGGGAGGCACTCGGCCGACTGGACTCGGTCGACCTCCACGGGTGCGGACCAGGTCTCTTCGGCGGCCTGGCCGGAATCGCCCTGGCCCATCTGCACCTGGGCGACCTCGACCGTGCGGCCCGGCTCGCCCGTGCGATCGTACGGATGGCGGAGGATCCGGCAGACCCGGCCGCACGTTCCGCCTCCGCCAAACCGGGGCTGATGTGGGGCTGGTCGGGACCGGCGCTCCTCTTCGTCCGTCTGTTCTCGTCGACCGGTGACCGCGACTATCTCCGCCACGCGCGGACGGCACTGGCCAGGGACATCGCCCGGTGCGGCGTGACGCCGGCACGAATGGTCCATGTCAGGAACGGGGATGAGCGGATCACCGCGCCCGCCCGGGGAAGCGCCGGAATCGGCCTCGTCCTGCACGAGTACCTGCGGCACGAGCCCGACGCCCATTTCGCACAGTTGCTGGCGGGTATCCGGGGGAGCCTGGGCATCGAACTGATGCTCTCACCCGGGCTGTTCGACGGGCACGCCGGTCTCCTGTACGCCGTGACCCGTCTCGGCGGCACCCGGGCCGACCAGGACCTACAGCTACGAGCGCTCGGGCGCCACGCCGTCGGGTACGAGGGGCGCCCGGCCTTCGCCCTGGAGGGCCTGCTGCGGCTTTCGATGGATCTGGCCACCGGGACCGCCGGTGTGCTGGTCGCCGTCCACACGTATGCGACGGCGGATGCCACGTCCCCCGGGACCGCTCCCCTGCCGCTGCTCGGCGTACGGCTGTGAAACCGGCCGGGCCGGACAGTCTGCGCCGCAACCGCGACTTCCAGATCCTCTGTGTGGGCCAGGGATTGTCGATGCTGGGCTCGGCGGCCTCGGCCCTGGCGCTGCCGCTGCTTGTGCTGAACTCCACCGGCTCACCGCTGCGGGCCGGGCTGGTCGAGGCGGTGTGGGCCGGTTCTCTCGCCCTGGCGAGCCTGCCCGGAGGCACCATCGCGGACCGGTTCGACCGCCGCTCGGTGCTTCTGGTGTGCGAGCTCGGGCGGGTGGCCGCGAGTCTGGTGCTGGCCGTCGCCGTCCAGAGCGGGAACACGGCCCTGCCGTTGCTGCTCGGCGTGGGCGCCGTACTGGGCTTCCTCACCGCGCCGTCCGTCGCGGCCGGCCTCGCCGCTCTGACGCGGATCGTCCCGGAGAACCAGCTGGGCACCGCACTCACCGTCAACCGGGTACGTGGCCAGGCGGCATATCTTCTGGGACCGGTGCTGGGCGGCTGGCTGTTCACCCTGTCGCCCGGCTACCCGTTCTGGCTGGACGCCGCGTCCTTCGCGGTCGCCGCGGCGAGTGTCTACGCCGTACGCACACCGCTGAGCGCCGCCACAGCGGCAGAACGGGAATCCGGCTGGGTCGAGCGGACCGGCGCCGGACTGCGTTTCGTGTGGCGGGACTCGGTACTGCGGCGCGTGTCACTGATCGCGGCGGGCCAGAACTTCGTACTGGACGGCACCTACCTCACAGTGGTCGTCGTCAGCAGCCGCCAAGGCCCGGCAGGGCTGTCGATGGGCGCGATCGCCGCCGCCTCGGCCATGGGCGCGCTGGCGGGCATCCTGCTCATGCCGCGCGTCAGCGAGGTCCTCCGGCCCACCCATGTCCTGTTCGTCAGCGGCGCGGTGTGTGCCGGGCTGGTCGCGGCGATGGCCCTCGGCAGCAGCGCGGCCCTGCTCGCCGTGCTGATGGGCGGCTGCAGCATGGCCATCTCGCTCTCCAGCTCTCTGACGACGGTCACACGCATGCTGCGCACCCCGGACCACCTCCAGGGGCGGGTACACAGCGCGGTCGGCCTGCTGCTGATGGCCGCGCCCCCTCTCGGCTCCACTCTCACAGGCCTGTTCCTGGAGCACCTGCCGGCCCCCGCCGTCTTCGTGACCCTGGGCATCCTGCTCGTCCCGCTCGCCCTGATCACCCCGCGCCTCGACGCCCCGGCCCCCCGAGCCGCCCCCGACCCACCGACGCCTCACCCCGCCGTGCCGAGGCCACCCACTCCGCCGAGCCCGGACGGCCCCTGCCCGCATTGAACTCCCCAACTCCGCGCGCCGGCCCAACTCAGCCGCGGAGTGGATGTCCTCGCCGGCAGCGAGCAGGTCCAAGGCGGGAGTTTAGGGAGTTCTTACTGGCGGGCGCCGGGCGCCGGAGGCTCTTCTTCTCGCGGCGACCGTTCGGCCACGGGGTCGTCGCCTGTGGGTGCCCTCCGTGCCGAACGGAACTGGCCGCACCCTGGCCGGGGAGGCCGGGGTGGCGGGAGGCCGGGGTGGCGGGAGGCCGGGGTCGGTAGGCGCGTCAGCACCATTCCGAACCGGCGCGATCCGCGGTGATCGACACCTGCACTTTTCCGTTGTCCGGGCCGTCCACGGTGAGGTAGGCGGTCGTGCCGTCGATCCGTTTGATGAAGCAGTCCGCCGCCGCGCCGTCCTCGCTCGTGGCGCGTGGCCGCCAGCCGTTCGCCCGCGCTGTCTTCTCATAGTGGCCGAGGACGCTCTGCCGGGGAGAGCGGTACGAGTAGTCCGTGCCGACGTAGACGAACAGATCGTCGTCGTCGCATCCGTCGTAAGGCTGCTCCTTCCCGGCTCCCGCCGGTCGCGCGTCCAGCACCGGATCGCCCGCGATCGCCTCCGTGAGCCGGTCCTCCGCCTCCCCGCACCCGTACATGAACACGAAATACCCGGCCGGTACCGCGACCAGCATCACCACCGGCACCACGACCAGGCCGGTCAGCAGGGACCCCACCCATTGTCTGCTCATGCTGCTGGACCCTATGGCAGACGGCGCCTCACCCAGGAATACGGGGACCTGCCCGTCACCGTCGGCACGCACCCGCACGCGGGTTCAACAGCGAGGACCTGACAGACCGCCGGTGCGAAGAGGGCCGGTGCCTGACCGGCGTGAGGGGCCGCGCCGACTCTGTCCGACTCCGGTATGCCCTCTCGCGGGGGTCTACGGCAGGCCGGGAGGGGATCGCTGGAGGACGCGCGGGTGTCCAGCAGGTGTCTTCGGGCTGGTGACGGGGTTCTGCCGGTGGCCGGCTGGGCCGTGTACCGGACGGCAGCGGGCAACTGGGAAAAAGAATCTTCCGGGCGGTGTCGAGAAGGTGTCGTCGGCTCCGACGTTCTCTGTGAAAGAGAATCTCGCTCCCGCATCCGCGGGATCGGACAGAAGGAGACGGATATGACCACCACCGGTTTCGACTACGCCCTCACCCGCACCCTGGAGGCTCCCGTCGGGCGCGTCTGGGCCGCCTGGACCCGCGCCGACCAGTACGGGCAGTGGGCGAGCGCCGAGGAGGTCGTCCTCGATGTCCGGCCCGGCGGCGCCTGGAGCTCCGTCATGGTCATCCCCGGCGGCGCCCGCGTCCCGCTGTCCGGCGGCTACACCGAGGTCGTGGAGAACAAGCGGCTGGTGATCGGCATGAACGTCCCGGGCCGCGAGAAGCCCGCCCTGATGACCGTCGACCTGGCCGCCGACGGCGACCGCACCCGGATCACCCTGTCCCAGACCTTCGAAAGCACCGAGGAGCGCGACCAGGCCCAGTACGGCAGCAACATGCTCCTGGACGGCCTCACCGCCTTCCTGACAGCAGCCTGAGCCTGTTGCGCAATGCCCGCTTCCAGACGGGCAGTTGAGCGCCACCGGGTGAGTGACAGGCCGGTGCGACAGCGGTGCGGCCTTGGAGTGATCACGTGCGTCGCCGAGACGCTGTTGATCATGCCAAGGCCGCGAGGCTGAGTCTGCTGCACGACACTGTCCGCATCGAGCCCGATGGCCCTGTGCGGTCACTGGCCGCTCTGGCTCCGGCGCCGGAGCACCCTCCCAGGCACGGTTCCCTCTGCGGTGGCCTTGCTCCGGGGCACCGCAGAGCGTGAAAGAGCTGACCGTCGCCGCGGGGAGGCAGACGGCACGGCCAGTGCCTCGGCGGGAGGGCTCCCGCCGAGGCACTGGCGTAGAAAAAGGTATACGCGACGCGATCAAAGCCAATAGGGACGTAGCAATATCCATCATCCCCCACCATGACAACAGCGGTTCCGGCATACGGACGCAACTGCGGTGCGATTTCGCAGTAATGAAGACCCCGTCGCACGAGCATCAGAGATACCTTGCGATATCCTCCTGATATCGGCGCCGCACACCCTGCGTACTGTCACCGCAAAGCCATAGATCACGGCCTTGTGCCACGCGGGGAAGTCTGTGCATGGTGGGCTTTGCGAAACAGGTCAGCACCATCCGCCAGGAACACGAAAAATAAGGGAAGCCGCAGGTCAGGCGCCCTTCTTCATCGGTTCCAGGATCTCCACGCACTCCACGTGGCGCGTCATCGGAATCACGTCAGAGACCCGCCAACAGCGGTCTTGTCCGCACCGACGCATCAGAGCCGAGCGGTCCGGTGGCCCGTTGGTGGTGGCTGGTAGAACTCGGGTGTGGCGCGTTTTGCCGTGACGGATGTCGAGTGGGCCTTGATCGAGGCGCACTTGCCGGTGGCGGCGACGGGGCCGTTGCCACGGCGGGTGCGGGACCAGTTCAACGGGGTGATGTGGCGGCTTCGCACCGGCAGCGGCTGGCGTGATGTCCCGGAGCGGTACGGGCCTTGGTCCACGATCTACACCCGGTTCAGCAACTGGGCCAAGACCGGGGTGTTCCAGGGCCTGATGGACGCGTTGATCGCCGAGGCGGCCGCGCGGGGAAAGGTCGGCCTGGAGCTGGTCAGCGTGGACTCCACGATTGTGCGGGCGCATCACAAATCGGCTTGCCTGGCAGTGGCCGGGGAGACCCTGGACGCTCTGGAACAGGCCCTGACCGAGGAAAAAGGGGCTCCGCTTCCCAGGCAGCCGCCCGTGCTGCGGGTGATGAGGCGACGGCCTGTGCGGACGCGAGTGGTACGGACGCGCCGGGCCCGGACCGGGCCGCGGCGCGACGGCGTCGCAGGGCCAGGGCGGACGCCGCCGGGCTCGGCCGGTCCCGAGGCGGGCTGAGCAGCGAGATCCATGCCGCGGTCGACGCCACGGGGCTTCCCCTGTCGTTCGTGCTCAACCCCAGCCAGGCCGCGGACTGCCCTCAGTGCCAGATCGTGCTGGACAAGATCCGCGCCCTCGGGCCTGTCGGCCGCCCCCGCACCCGGCCGGACGCCGTGGCCGCGGACAGGGCCTACTCCTCCAGAGCCAACCGGGTCTACTTACGCTGGCACCACATCAGCGCAGTGATCCCCGAGAAGACCGACCAGCAGGCCAACCGCAAGAAGAAGGGCTCGGCCGGAGGACGGCCGGTCACCTACGATCCCGAACGCTACCAACAGCGCAACACCGTCGAACGCTGCTTCCAGAAGATCAAAACCTGGCACGGTCTGGCCACCCCCTACAACAAAGCTCCCGACAGCTACGAAGCCGGACTCCACCTCCGCGGATCGATCATGTGGCTGAAGCTCCTCACCACAACCACATGATCCGAACCCCAAACAGGTCCTAGGGGGTTGGGTCTGAAACCGGGAGGTCCGGGGTGCTCCCGCGCAGGAGCACCACTCGCCGCGCGGTGCTCCCGAATACCGGGACTGGACATCGCTCCGCTCCATTACACCCAGGCATCTCACCTGCACGGCTGACGGATTGCCTTGCGGCCGGAGGTATCCGCCCGGCTCGGCACACCCCCAGGAGACAGCACACCGTCCACAACAGGCCAGGGCGACAAGCCACGAAATACGTGAACGCGTTGAATGCTTGTGCGCTCGTGAATTGGACTCGGGTCGCGGACTCGGTGCTCCGAAGCGATATCGGGCCTGGGCCCGGGCCCAGGCCGACGGATGGCGGAGGCGGTCGCCCGCCAGGTCTGGGCCGATCGAGGCGGCGAGCGCGCCGCCGAGGTCGAGCACCATCATATCGACCGCAGATCCTTCCCTCCTCTCCACCAGCGTGAGCCGGCGGACCCGGTCCCGGCCTTGCCGTAATCCCTCCGCCCTTGCCAGTTACCGGACTTGAGTCCGAGCGCTGATCATTTGACTCCCCGAGAGTTTTTATACCTGCGCAGGGCGGGTGGAGCCGTCGTGCACCACTTCTCGGTCATGAGATGTCCCTGTGACGGGTGTAGCGGGCTGCGGGCATGGGCGATTTGGCGTGACTCGGGCGGGTAGCTGACCGGAGCCTGTTCACCGGGGTGGGTTCCTTGGGCGGTCGCAGGTGGGGCTTGTAAGCTGGGTGGGGCTTCCTTGCGTCGCTTGTCGGCGTGGATGTTGGTTAGGGGCCGGTGGTGTGCCGGGCTGCTTCTCGTGAGCGGCTCTCCGCCGGCCTTTTTGCCGGAGCGGTTCGTGCGGGTGACCACGGCCTGGATCGAGGGCGCCACCGAGTACACCGCGACGTGGGACGTCAGTGCTGTGCTGTCCACGGTCGCCGACACCGCCATGCGGACCCTGCAGGGGCGAGCCCATCCCGTGCTCCTGATGAGTGGCGGCGGCGCGCCCTTCCAAGGCTGTCCAGCCAAGCCCGCATGGCCCTGGCTCTCGCCACGGGCGATCCGGCGCGGTTCGTTCTGGGTGACCTGATCTGCGGAAGCCTGCTCCTGATGTCCCTGCTGGCGCTGGTCGGCGTCCACTTGAATCCACCTCGCAGCCGATGGCGGCTGCCAGGCTCTTGCCTTCGGCTGCCACTTTTATGCAGGGCGTACGGGTGGGGCCGGTTTCCGGGAGGGATTCCAGAGCCGGCGTCCGAAACGGTCCCCGATCTTGTGGATCGTTTCCTTCTTGGGGCGGGCTCGCCAAATGGTGATGAGATGGTGCTCGACCGGATCGTCCGGCTGCTCCTCCATCGAGTCGAGCATCTGGCCTTCGTCGCGTCCGCGGGTATGGACGCGTATGCGGTACCAGCCGGGTCCCTCATGGGCGAAGTTGCCGGCATCATGAAGGGTTTCCCCTCCGGGCACCTTGAGGAACAGTAAGCCTTTCCCACTATGGTAGCTGACGTCCACCACTGATTCCCATTCGGAGAACTCCGTGGGCGGCTCGCTGTCGCTAAATTCTACAGTCAGGTGAAGGTAACCGGTGTGTGTACCCGACAGAATCACAGCATAGCCACGGCCGGCACCGACGAGTGAGTTCCCATCAAAAATTCGGGCAATCTCATCCGGGTCGAAAGATTGGCCAGATTCGCAGAGGTAATACTGCCTGTACATTACCGCGAGGCGGTCTGTTGTCCATGCCATGCTCGCCATGATGGAGCATCTCGCCGCCGAGGTCCAGGAGTTGCCCGCTGTTGTGTAGCTTATACGCAAGTTG
This sequence comes from Streptomyces sp. NPDC055025, assembly GCF_053608565.1. Taxonomy (NCBI): domain Bacteria; kingdom Bacillati; phylum Actinomycetota; class Actinomycetes; order Kitasatosporales; family Streptomycetaceae; genus Streptomyces; species Streptomyces sp. NPDC055025. The sequence continues at coordinate 15,847 of NZ_JBSGVS010000096.1, read as the reverse complement.
CCGCCTTGAGCCCTCCATCGGGTCCACGCCGACGCGGCGGCCGGTTCCCCTCCCGGCTGAAATTCGGGGGAGTCGGCCGCCGCTCGACAGATGTGATCGGACTAGTTGCGTACGATCCTTTCCAGGAGGAGGGACTCGCGATCGTCGCTTCTGCTGTCGCCCACGCCTGAACTCGCGCCGTAGTAGCGGAGTTCGCTGCCTTGCCAGTCCTGGATGGGGGATGTGCCGGCGGTCAGATGCTGCCATTTCCCGGAGCCCCAGCCGAACTGGTAGATCGTGCGCCGCGCGGGATAGTAGTTGACCCACTTATCCTGTTCCGGTGCGATTTGCTTGAGCATTTCGTTGTTGAAGAAGACATTCTGCGGTCCTGACGCTCCCGACCACTTGACAGCCTTCTTTCCAGCTCCCCACCAGATCGGATACCACGTGGCGTCGTCCGGGTCGGAGCCGACCTCGTCCCCGCAGTTGCTGCTGCAGTTTCCGGACCGGTGGGCGAACGGCACCACGACACTGTTGAGTTCGAACAGATTATTGCGTTCCCATCCGCCATGCATGTTCAGGTCCGAGTCGAAACTGTTTCCGATGACCACGTTCTTCGAGGACGACCACTGCATGGTGAAGTGACGCAAGTTTCGTGAGGTGTTTCCGGAGAAGACTGAATCCCAGACTCGCGAGCCGCGGAAGTATCCATTGCCTCCCTTGCCCTTGTTCCAGGATCCGTCGAGGTAGTTGTCGACAACGCTGAGCTGGGCCGCTTCTTCCGTGACGATGGGGTGTGATCCCACCATGTCGGCGCGGACGTTCTGCACGAAGGAGTCCACGGCCCACTTGAACACGATCCCGTGCATCGCGTAGGCGGGGGCCATGTTGCCGTAGTTGTTGACGGCATCGGCCCGGTTGAGGCCAGGCATCTCCTGGGTGAATGAGAAGTCCTGGAAACCGACATCCTGGACGGGGTCCACCAATGGGGCAGCCTTCGAGTCGTACACCTTTCCGTCAATGGCCGTGGACCCGTCGGACGTGGAGTTGACCGGAACGTCGAACTCCAGCGGAGTCCGTAGCTTGATCGCCTTGTCCGTCGCGGAAACTTCCACGATTTTGAAAATCTGCTGCCGCATGTGCATGTTCAGCAGCGGATGCTCCGTGGGGACGACGTGTTGTTCCTCATAGAACTTCTGGCTGTTGGCCGCCCGGATGTTGACCCAGCTGTACTTCTGCCAGTTCTTCATGTTGGTCTTGCTGCCGAGGTAAACCCAGCTGTCGCCGACGCGGCCGGCGAAGTTGCCGTCCCCCGGCTTGCCGCGGAGTTTGGCACCGGCTTTCCAGTGCACATTGACGGTGCCCTCGAAGAGATCCTTCCTGTTGGCGGGCGCGGCGTCGTACTCACTGAGGTAGTCCGGGTGGACTCCGCGGGACTGGACCCGGAACAGGCCGCGGCCGGGCCAGATCCAGCCGCCGGTCGCGTTCGACCCGGACGTCATTACATCCTTGTCCCACATGCTGCCGTCGGCCAGGATAGTGTCGTATCGGGTGTTCTCATCCGGACGGAACACGAAGCGGGTTCCCGTCTCGGGATCGGATCCGGCTCCTCGCAGCACAAGGAAGTCCGTATCCACGGAGATCTGGCGGGAGACATTGATAATGCCGGCAGGCAGGGTGATCTGGCTCATGCCGAATTCCCAAGCAGTGGATGAGCAGTCCCTTTTGATGTCGTCGATGGCACGCGACGTTCAGGGTGACGGAGCCGTGGGCGTTCCAGTGCAGCCCGCGCTGGGGAGTATGCCGCATTTCGCTAATGAAGCGCGGGCAGGCGATGGAGGATGCGATGCGTTCGAAAAGGGTTGGAGCCGGAATCGAGATCGCTGGTTTCGAGGGGCGGGTCTTCCCGTTGGTCTACCGTTCACCCGCGGGTGGGACGGAGTTGGTGACCGCTGCCGCTGGACGTCTGACCCGGTGGGACGTGGAGTCCGGTCGTCCGACGCGTGAATTCCAGGTCTCCGAGGACGCTTCCACCGAAACATTCGAATTGGAAGCGCTGGTGCTCAAGGGCGGGCGGGTGCATATCGCGGCCGGGGACGAGAACGGGCTCTGCCTCTGGAACGGAGTCAGCGGGCGACTTGTGGCCGACGTGGTCGGGAAGGACCGGATCTACGATGTCGCCGGAGGACTGACGAGCGATGGGCGGCCTCTGCTGGCCGGCACGGGGGTGAGCGGGCTGCATCTGTGGAACCCGGTCACGGCGGCCCCCTTGGCCCCTCCGCTGGAGCATGTGGGAGACGCGGTCGCCGTGACCCTGGCGATGTTGCGCGGCGGCCCCACGCTGATCGTGACGGGGGACTACGAAGGAGTACGGCGCTGGCAGGGGGACCTCTGCGAGTCGCAGTTCGGTGCGGAGATCGACGCTCCCCATATCAACATGCTGACCACGGCCTACACCGAGGACGGGCGGCCGCTGATCGTCGGTGTGGTGGAGGAGGGCGAGGCCATCTGCCGCTGGGACGCCGAGACCGGAGAAGAGATCGGCCCGCCGATTCCGACCGCGGGGGAATCCGTGCGGATCGCGACGGCGACCGTATCGGGCCGGATGAGGCTGTTCACCGCGGACCAGGACGTGGTGCGCCAGTGGGACCTGCGGTCCGGCGAACCATTGGAAGAGACGTTCGCCGGATCTTTCGTGTCCGCTGTGTCCCTGCCCGACGGGAGCGCTCTCCTCGCCGCCGGGACGGACACCGGGACGGTGACCACCCACCGCCTGGCCTGAGTGCCGAGGGCCCAAGCGGGGCCGGGTGGCAAATCGCGGCCGTCGGGTTTCGCGCCGTCTTACGCCGCGGAGGACAGCTGAGGGTGAGCGGTGTTTCTGGCTCTTCATCGGGCCATGGTTCTTCCCCAGAAGGAAGACTCAGGGCGTGCAGATCTTTAACTCGTAGCTTCCCGCTCGGTGGTTCGTTGGTCTGGCATGAGCGGGTTGGAAGTGCAACAAGCCGTGCTGGCAGCCAAGTTCGAGGCGATTCTGCCGCACCTCGACGAGCGGCAGCGTCGCCTGCTGACAGGGGCGGAGGCACAGTCCCTCGGCCGCGGCGGGATCAGAGCGGTCGCCCGTGCCGCCGGTGTCCGCGAGGCCACTGTGTCTGTCGGAGTGCGGGAACTCGACTCCGGAGAGATCCCGTTGGGACGCATCCGCAGACCCGGCGGTGGCCGCAAACGCGTCGTCGACCTGGACCCATCCGTTCGGGAGGCACTCCTCATGCTGGTCGAACCCGACGTCCGCGGAGATCCCATGTCGCCGCTGCGCTGGACCACCAAATCCACCCGCAAGCTCGCCGGGCAGCTGACCCGGCAGGGCCACAGGATCTGCGCGGACACGGTGGGCGACCTCCTGCGCGAGGAGGGCTTCAGCCTGCAGAGCAACGCCAAGACCCTGGAAGGCAAGCAGCACCCCGACCGGGACGCACAGTTCCACTGCCTCAACGAGCAGGCCCGGACCCACCAGGACAGCGGGGCTCCGGTGATCAGTGTCGACACGAAGAAGAAGGAACTGGTCGGCCCCTTCAAGAACAACGGCCGTGAATGGGAGCCGAGAGGCGAGCCGGTGCGGGTCGACACCCACGACTTCCCCGACCGCGAGCTGGGCAGGGCGGTTCCCTACGGCATCTACGACATCGTCGCAAACACCGGCTGGGTCAACGTGGGCACCGACCACGACACCGCCGCGTTCGCCGTCGAATCCGTCCGCCGCTGGTGGAACGGAGCCGGACGGACCGCCTATCCAACGGCCGGCCAGCTGCTGATCACCGCCGATGCGGGCGGTTCCAACGGGTATCGCACCCGCACCTGGAAGACCGAACTCGCCCGGTTCGCCGCCGAGGCCGGCCTGACGATCACCGTCTGCCACCTGCCTCCCGGAACGTCGAAGTGGAACCGCATCGAGCACCACCTGTTCTCCCACATCACCATGAACTGGCGCGGAAGGCCCCTGACCAGCCACGAAGTCATCGTCGAGAGCATCGCCGCGACCACCACCAAACCGGCCTGACCGTGCACGCCGAACTCGACACCAACCCCTACCCCACCGGCATCCAGGTCAGCGACGACGAGACCGCCGCCCTGCCGATCACCCGCCACCGCTTCCACGGCGACTGGAACTACACCCTCCACCCCCAGCATCCACTGGACACGACGGCGATCGACAGCACCTCGGACCAGGCCCCGGCGAACCGACCACGTCGCCTCACACAGCGTTCGCTGCAGGACCCTGAACTGACCGGTATGACCCGCCAACAGCTCAGCGAGCTCATCGACGCGCCGACTCCCGCCCTGGAGGTTCAACGCGAGCAAGCGCTCCGCACACGTCGCGGTCACGAGCGCCTGGTCGCCCCCGGTACAGGCGCCAAAGCCAAGCTCGAAGGACGCGACTTCTTCGGCATGATGTCCGCCTTCGCCACCCTGCACCACGAGTTCGTACTCGCCGCCACCAACGACGGCCTGGCCGCGGCCCGCGCCCGCGGCAGGATCGGTGGGCAGCGCCCCCTACTCACTCCTGAACAGGCCGAGCAAGCACAGCAACTCTACGACTCAGGCGCCTCTATCCCGAAGATCGCCGAGTCTTTCAAGACCGGACGCTCCACTATCTACCGCTACATCACACCCAAACCGGCGAACTGACCACCCCAGAAGAGCCAATACGCGGCGCGTCTCGCTGAGTCACCCACCCGTCCGGCAGCATGCTAACGTCACGATGCCACGATCTGCGGACGCGCAAAGACTGAGTTGTCGATGACAACGTCCATCATCGGCAACGGGTCGACTTCCTGAAGATAGATGTGCTCGGCCACCAGATACCTGTTGCGGTGGATCGACTCTGCTTCAGTTCCGGCCCAGTCCTGGTCGCGCTCGGCACCCCGCTGAACAGACAGTTCCGCATCCACCTGCAGCCAGATGCGGAAGTCCCAGTACTCATTGATCTCGGGGCGGAAGGCGAAGACACCATCCACGATCAGCACCGCGTCCGCCCCAAGCGGTGTCACCTCTGATGAGTGGTCTCGCTGGGTCAGTGGGTCGATGCTGCACAGCACGCAGAATGTCGCTTCCGATGACCGGCAGGGATCCAGCAGCAGGCGCTTGACCGCCTCATAGTCATACGCGTTGCGGTAGTACCCCTCACCAGACTCCCGGTCATAGAGGTGCCGGTCCCTCCACGGCTTTTTGAAGTCGTCGAGAGTCGCCCGGAGCACTGGCCGTCCCGCGACACTGATCCACTCAGCCAGTTCATGACCGAAGCTCGTTTTCCCTGCAGCGGTGAAGCCGTCGATCCCGACGAGCAGGCGACCCTGACCAAGAGCCAGGATGCGCTTGGCGATCTCTTCAACCAGCGTGTTGCGCTCTGCGGAGGCTTGCGGAGGACAGGGCTGTCGCCAGGACGAAGCCGAATGCTGGACGTCCGCCTGCGGTGATCTCATGGAGGTGAACCTATCGACTGGTTCAACGGCCAGGAAGATCGCCCATCAGTACTCAGAGCGCCGACCCGCCGCGGCCATCCTTTCAGGCCAGCAGACACGATGAAGTGAGACAGGCGCCGACATCTGCCCATCGCGGGCACGATGAGATGAGACACGGACGCGGTCCCATCTCATGCCAAAGTGCATCCTCACTGGTCAGAAGGCCCCGCGAATGCAAGATCCAATGAGACGGGACAGCGGGGGACGCGGAAGCCTGCGAGCCAGGCGGTCAGTCGCTCCGTCTCTGTGCGCAACCGACCGAATTCGTTGACCTGTCCTAACGTGGCTTCCGCCGGGTTGGATTCCCGTGCAGGAGTTCCTTCGTTCTCGCCCTCTGAGCGTCGGCGCTGACGCGAGCCCACGCATCACCGATGGGGCGTGCCGAAGAGACTGTGTTTCGTCACCTGGGGGCGGCACATTTCGTCGGTAACCCCAGCGGGCCTCCCGCAATCCTCTGTGTCACACCTCAGTGGCAGACTGCGGCACAAAGAGGCTTCGGAAGGGCAGGGCGTTGCGACAGGGGTCACCCGTCGAGCGTCACTGCTCGAGGGTGGCTGGTGCCACAAGGGGAGATGTGCGGCTGTGATCTTCGACAGTCTTGATGTGTCGTACGGCGAGATGTGGGGTTCCTATACGGGAATGACCCATCCGAACCCGATGTCGCGCGCGCTCGCGGCACGCAAGCATGCTGCCGGGAAGGATTACGCGGTTCTGCTGTCCGCGCGGGAGCGACCGCTGGCACTGGTCGAATACTGGCCGCGCCGGATGTGGCGTGTATATCTGTTCGATGACAGGTCCTGGCGCATGCAGATGATCGACCTCAAGCCGCACAGCACGGGGATGTTGCTGGCTCAGCGGAACACCCGATGGCAGTTTTCCAGCGAGCAGGAGTACGCGTCCTCAAAGTGGGATGTTCAGGAGACCACGACTGTCTCGGCCGACGGGCAGGTCGAGGTGAGGTCCGAGTTCGCCGGGTCGAGGGGAGCGTCGACGGAGCCACTGCACGCTCGAACATCCGGCCCGTCGAGCGTCCCCGTACGGCGGTTTTCGGCGCCCGTCGAAAGCTTCCTCTGTCCCGTACCGGAATTCGGCGACTGGCAGGTGTTCGTGCCGTTCCTCGCCCAGCAGGGTCACGAGCCCGCCACGACCGTAGTCCTGAGCGACGTGTCGGTGGACGAAGGGTCGGGACCACTGCGCGCCACCGGAATCGAGCAACTGTTCAGCCCGGGTGCGTGCGACACTGCGGATGGGCTGGCCGTCGTCGAGATCGTTGACGCCGGCGCGCTGCGGATCACGTCAGGGCAGCTGGTGATCTCGGACCCCGGCTGGATCGGAGAGACCCCGCGGACCGTCGCTGTGCCACCGGGCGAGTTCCCGGTCACGCTGTCGCTATTGCGCACGACACGCGGGGCCGGTGTCGCCGCGGCCAGGGTGACGTTCCTGAACGTCCCGCCCCGCGAGTGGGAAATGGTCCTCCGGCCCGACGAGGATCTCGGGCTGCTCGGCGAGGGCCAGTTCTACGGGGTTGGCGTGGATACCGGCACAGCGGCTTTCATGGACGCCACTCGGACGGTGAGCGAAGACCAACTGGACGAGGACCTATTCATACCCCTCGACAGCCATTTCACCGTCGAACTGCCCAGCACAGAGCCCGAGCCGAACCTCATCGCCTTCCGTGCCGGCCAGGGCGACGGGGCCTACCCCGTCTGGATCGGCCGCACCGATGACGGACAGGTTGGTTGCGTCATCGTCGACTTCCAGCTCCATTCCACCGACGGGGAGGAGTAAGGAGCCGCCACCCATCAGCGCGAGGCCGCACTGCCCGAGACTGGGACCACAGCGAACCTCCAGAGTGCACACGGCGATTGAGAAGCTCGACAACTCGAATCAGCGACTTCGGCCTGGTGGACGCCTTCCCGGAGGATGTCAGGGACGCTCGCCAGCGGTACGACGCATCAACGTAATCGTGCCCTACAACGGCTGAACATTCATGGTTGTCTCGCGGCACGCATCTGGACCTGGCCCATACCTCACCCCGGCACCGCAGCCGCTTCCTCCTGGAGAGTGCGCGGGCCCGGTACGGCGCGGGCGGCCAGGTCCAGATCCAGGCGGCGGTTCACATCCAGCCGGCCACGTCGACCCACAGGTCGGCCAAGTCCTCACCCTGACGCTGTACCGGGATGGAGCCCTCGGCGCGCCGTACGAGAGCGTGCCGGTGGATGCTCGCCTGACGCTGTCCGTCCATGGCTTCCATTACCACCCCCACCAGGCAGCGTTCCTCCTGCCCGCCGCGTACGGGGGGGAGCGGTCGCGCCCTTCGCATCCACGGCGTGGTCCAGCAGCTCACGGCCAAGGGCATCGGAGTGAACCTGCGCCGCTCGGCGCCCGTCACCAGAGCCGGCCTTCCATCCGCAGCACCGAAGCCCGCCCCGCGTTCTACCGTTGAACTGGACCGCACGCGCCCCACGGAGTTCTCCTGCTTTCCGGGTCTGTGCTCAGCATCGCCTGCCCTCGGCACCCCATCGATGCTCGCCACCTAAACGGGGTCTGACCTGCCCGACAAGTCACCTGCCACCACATCAGAACGAGCGTCACTTCAGCATCGAGGTATCGCCCGCAACACCCACACCGCGCATAACACACACGCACGAAACCGCAGTCCAGGCGCCCATTGTGACTGGTTCAAGGATGGCGACACACTCAACATGATGCGCCATCGGAAAGACGTCGCATGAACCGAAAGCCGGCATTCTCGCAGGTCAACATAGGTTCGCATCCGCCCCGAGCAGCTGCCTGACCGTCTCAAGCGTCAAACGAGCGTCAAGACCAGCCACGGAGCGCTTCCGCATACCGCAGGCAGGGCTCGCCGCCACAGCTCTGAGGATCGCGAGCCGTGCGCTGCTGGCGCCCCTCACGCACGGGCTGACATGGCGATCATGCTGATGTGCCATGCGTCTCAACGCTCCAGGACGATCACTTCGTACCCGACGCCAACAACAAGCTCACCACCGGGGGCGGAGGCGACGGCATCCAGTCCCGCCGTTCTCACTCAACTCGAAATACCGGTCCGGCCTGCCTGACGAGGCGATGGACGTGGAGTCGCAGCGGGAGCGGACCGCGCATCTCGGTCCGCGGGACCCCGTCCACGACGCCTGGGCGCGGGTAGTGACCGGGCATCCGGGGTCCGGCAAGTCAGCCGTCCTGGGGCGGCTACTGACGGCTGCCGTCTCAACCCTCGGCAGCAACCGCCTGTGATCATCGGACTCACCGGAGCAGCATCGCCAGCACGCCCCACCGACCCCGCTCGGGGCCATTCCCTGGGGAGAATCTGGGGAGTATGAACGGCGCTCGGGAGCGCGTGGGGAAAATCGACTGCGTAACCGGGCACGAGCGTGAATGGCCCAGAAAGACGGATCGGCCCGCGTCTGTCGTCTAACCCTGTCAGCAATCGCCATCGGATCTGATTGCATTCACGCCGCCACGGACCCCCGGTTTACACAGGTTCATTGGAAGTGTCGGCCGCCCGTCGTCAAACGTTCATTTGACGACATCCTTCTCAACTGAAGGCGATGGCTGCGCCAGTCAAGATCGAGAGTTTCGCAGCATGGAGGAGTTGAAGGCATACGTAGGACTCGACGCGGTAGCGCTGCCACCCCACGGCCGCCGGATTCTCGGCATCGGCGGCGTCGAAGACCTCTTCCGAGTCCGGGTCGAGGTCTTCTGGAAGCCCGAGGGCCTCAGCGAGTCGCCGGGTTTCCTCCAGCAGCCGCACCGAAGAACCCAGGTAGCCGCCCGGTGCCTTCTTGTCGACGATGACGTGGGCGAAGTCGACCGGGACGTAGTAGCCCTCGCAGTCCGAATGATGGACCAGATGGTCGAACGGTCCAGGAGGATCACTCGGGAGAGCCTCGTACACCTTGCTCAGGAGCGGATCGTCAGTCGCCCGCTGAGTCCTGTCGGATGGCTCAGGCAGGCGCCCGTCCGCTGCAAGGTGGACGGCAAGACGACGAACGGTGTGCAAGCCCGAGTAGCCCCACGCCTCGAACTCCGCGCCGTCCTCCTCACCCAGGTCGGGCTCAGCCCACTGTCGCGCTCCCGCACGCTCCAGTAGGCCGCCGATTGCGACGAAGTCAGCGCGGACCATCTCGGTGTAGTCGTCGTCCTCGGCATCGACGAGGGCACCGACAACTATGTTCAATCCCATGACCCGATCCTGCCATCGACGATCGGATGACCACACCGTGTCCTGCCGTCGAAGTCACGCCGCCCGGCCGTAGCCGTTGGCCTCCGGCCGGCCGTCTCCGCGCAGCGGGCTGAAGTCGACGTCCAGGTGCGGGTCGTACGCCTCGGGCGAGTTCCCCGACCACGGTCAAGATCTCGGCAGTCAGCGCCGCCGCCTTCTCCCGCGCGGCCTGGACGGGACTGTCGGAGTCGATGTTGGAGCACCGTGCGGTAGTTCCCGATCAGCGCCTCGACGATGGTTGCGGTGATTCAAGCCGCCGATGGCTCAGCCGCGCGTCAGACCAGAGCGCGGCGTTTCCGGAGAGCAGGTCGCCGGCGCCGGCGCCGCTCGGCTGAAACGGGCGGTGGCCCACTCTCCCGGCGCACCTCGGCCTACTGCTCGGAGATGAGCTTTCCGCCTTCCAGAAGGGTCTTGAGGGCGGAAAGGATCATGGTCCAGCCGATGTGCGTGCCTTCCAGCATCTTGCTCTCCGGACTGTCGAAACCGTCATGCGTGATGGTCAGCTTGATGCCCATCACGGGCACCTCGGCCGGTTCGATGTCGAAGGTGACCCTGGAGTGCTCCTCGCAGGCCTTCTCGAACTCCTCGTCCGAGTCGAACAGCCCCCGGTGCATGGGCTGAAGGGTGTGCCAGGTGTAGGAGAGCCGCTTGCCGGGCTCCGCTTGCAGCACCCGCTGGCCGAGGTCCTCGAACTCTCCGTTCGGGTCGGATTTCCAGAGGACGGGGGCGCCCACCTCCCAGGTCGACTCCGGACCGGTGCCTCCCATATAGATCTTGATGAACTCGGGGTCGGTGAGCGCCTGGTACAGCTTCTCGGCGGTGGTCTGGATATAGGTCACATAGACGAACTCGGGCTTGCTCATCCTGCTCACGGACGGTCCTTCCAGGGCCTGTTTCAAATGGGACAGCGCAGTCATCCGGCCGCGCTCGTACTGCCCGATCCAGCGATCGGCGATCTCCTGGATGGGCACGGGGTTGAGATAGTGCAGCTTCTCCCGGCCCCGCCGTACGGCGGTGACCAGCCGGGCGGTCTCCAGCACGGCGAGATGCTTGCTCACCGCCTGTCTGCTCATGGACAGGCCCTCGCTCAGCTCCCGCAGGGTCTGCCCGTTGCGTCCGTTGAGCCGGTCCAGCAGCAGTCTGCGGCTGGGATCGGCGAGCGCCTTGAATGCCGCGTCCATCGTCATCTCCACGCCAGAATAGGCAACCACAAGGTTGCCTGTCCAGTGACGGGCGGGCGGTCGGGCCGGGCGCCGACCAGGTCAGGTACGTAAGACAGGAAGTCCCCCAGGAAGCTGAAAGAAGGACGTCTCCGGGAGCACGCTCACGGCAGACGGCGCTGGAACGATACGCGCGTCCGTGAACGATTCCCTGCCGCCCAGGGGGTGGCGAGGCCATCGATCCTGTCGTCCGGAACTCACGGCACGTGTCAGCCGCTGATCATCTTCTCAACGGGGTTCCAGCAGGCTAGGACAGCAGCACGAGGCAGTCCCAGGTGTCGGTCGGGCCGGTCGGCAGGAGGCCGCTGTAGTCGGCGAGTGCCAGCGCGGTGCCGGCCCGGCCGGTGAGGTAGCCGGGCGGGTGCGGGGTCGTGGGTCCGGCCAGTGTCGTGTGAGCGGCGCGGTGCGCCAGAAGGTGGCAGGACAGGCGGTGGGCGCTTTGAAGGACGCCGGCGCTGCCGTGGCACAGGGCGGTGCCGTCGGTGTCCCAGTCCTGGAGCGGCCGGGCTGCGAGGGCGTTCATGGCGGCGGTGGCGCGGTGGTTGAGTGCGGGGAGGCCGAAGGCGTGGCCGGCGTTGTCGAGGGCGGCGGCGATGCCGGGAGTGCCGTAGCACCAGGCGGTGGTGCGTCCTGGGATGGGGGCGGCGGTCTGTTCTGGGCTGCTGTCGAGGGTGTTTCCGCTGATGTGGGGTGGCCACGTGTGGTCGGGGGTTTGCCAGGTGAGGAGCCACTGGGCTGCGGTGTGGATGGCGTCGGCTTGGCCGGGGACGGTGTGTCCGGCGCGGTGGGCTGTGGCCAGGAGTGCGAGAGGGCCGCTGATGCCGTGAGCGAGGCCGGTGGTGGCTGCGCCGGAGGGCGGGATATGGACCGTGGGCGGGTGGAGGGCGGCGGGAAGCCACCAGCCGGGGCGGGTTCCGACGGGAGTGAGGATCATGTGGGTGAGGGTGGTGAGAGCGGCGCGCAGTCCCGGTTCGGCGTCGGCGCCGTGGCTCGGGCGTGGGCGGCGAGGAGGACGCGGCCGATACCGGCGAGTCCCTTGATGGCGTCGTAGACCGCCCATGGGGTGGCCTCTGTGCGGGCGGCCCGCTGGTGGTGATGGCGGGCGAGCGCGGTAGCGCGGGCGGAGAGCCAGGCTGTTGCGCGGGGCAGCATCGCCTGCCCTCGGCACCCCATCGATGCTCGCCACCTAGACGGGGTCTGATCTCCCCGACAAGTCATCTGACACCACATCAGAACGGGCGTCACTTCAGCGTCGAGGTATCGCCCGCAACACCCACACCGCGCATAACACACACGTACGAAACCGCAGTTCAGGCGCCCTTTGCGACTGGTTCAAGGATGGCGACACACTCAACATGATGCGCCATCGGAAAGACGTCGCATGAACCGAAAGCCGGCATTCTCGCAGGTCAACATAGGTTCGCATCCGCCCCGAGCAGCTGCCTGACCGTCTCAAGCGTCAAACGAGCGTCAAGACCAGCCACGGAGCGCTTCCGTATACCGCAGGCAGGGCTCTTCGCCGCAGCTCTGGCCCGAGAGGGGTTCACAACGTGATAAGCAAGCGCAGGGCCACAAGGGGTGCGGTGTGGTCATCAGCCCGAGGGGTTTCGCAACGAGTGGATCCGGGGAGCCCGACGGCTGGCGGGGGTTTCCGATGGCGGTGCCGCCCTCGTCGTCGTCCGTGGCGTTGTCCCTGCCGTGAGCCAGCGTCATCCGGAGATCACGGAGAGGTCCGCAAAAATGGGGGGGCAGCGGCTGCCGACGGCTGGCGTCTCAACCCTCGGCAGCAACCACCTGTGATCATCGGACACACCGGAACAGCTTCGCCAGCACGCCCCACCGACCACGCTCGGGGCCATTCCCTGGGGAGAATCCGGGAAGTACGAACGGCGCTGGGGAGCGCGTGGGGAGAACCGGCTGCGTAGCCCGGCAGGAATCTGAAAGATCCAGAAAGATGGATCAGTCCAGGTCAGCGATGGGTTCAGCGGTATCGCCGCAGGCCGAAGCCCCCAGGTAGACGGCTTCAAGAAGATCTCTTCTCGCATTGGGCTTCGTCACCGATAGCTAACCCACTCGGCAAAGCCCTCTGCGCGCCTTGGACTACCACCGGTACACCCTCGCCCCCCCCTGAGCCAACCCATCCCTCCCGCATCATCCTCAACCGCGCCGTTCCGGCCCGTAGGGGCTCCATCCCCTGAGGTACGGTTTGAGCTCCTCCGGCGTGGGTTCAGGGGTGTGCGGCATCTTTAGAATCCCACTCAAGGGGTCTATCGACCTCACATACTCGCTTGCCCAGTCCAGCCAGCGCCGGACCGAGTCCAGATCCGACGCGTCCATGGCACCTTCCAACTCGCCAATACGACCTGCCAATGCTGCGCAGTACGCACTGAGGACAGTGGCCTCTTGCCAACGCCCACCCTCTTCGCAAAGCACCTGAGCAAGCAGGTCGCGAAGAGCTTGCTCCCTCGCAACCTCCATGGCCGCGCGCCAACGAACTTCGCGATCTGCTTCGGCCCGCTGCTCATCCTGCTTGCGCAGAGCGTCCCCAGCAGCTCGCGCCTCGATCTCGCCAAGGATCACGCCCAGGGCTTCTTCGAACGCCCGGGGCTTCCGATCCCGCCAGCGACCGGACCAACCGGTCAGGCCATGGGCCAACTCCACGACGAGACGAACGGAGGAAGCACAGCGGCGACCGGAACGCGCGGACAGCTGAGTGAGCGGGCGGAGCCAAGGCGCCAGGACGGCACGGGGAGCGACGCGGCAGTCGCGCTGGGCGCGGACTAATAGTGGTGCCGACGAGCGCGTCGTAGGCCGAGACAGCCCGGCACACCAGCAGGGGAGCAGCGGCAACGACAGGCCGACTGCCGCATACAGCTGACACACCAACGGCCGGATGGGCATCGCAGCGCAGCTCTGGCACCGGCCGCCGGTCGGTCACGCACGGGCGGAAAAACAGGCAACCGAACCCGCCACGCCGCCGCAGGCCATCGGCGCCGCACGGGCTCCGCAGCCGCCTGGGCAGCCTCGCCGGACTGCGCGGGCGAAGCCGGCGGCCCCGCTCAGCGGGTCGCCGTCCGGCGGAGCGCTCAGGCTCGCCGAGCCTCACCCGCCCCTATGGACCCACTACTCCGGCGTCCGGTTCATTCCAGATGCCGAAGTTCAACGCAGCGTAGTCAGCGCCAAGTCAGCACGGGAGTCAGCACCGTACCGTCAGATCGTCTGGAGTTACACATTCTTGGCACCGCCCGCTCCGCCCTCGGCGGAGCCCCTGGCGTCGGCCCCTGGGTAACAGACATGGGGTGTGCGCGCACACCCTGGGACCTAACTATGGTGTCCCACCACATGGGCCCTTGACCTGGGCGTTCCTACGGTGTGGCGACACAACAACCGTCCCCGAACCGCTCGGAAGTGGTGACCATGGCTGCCTCGGCATCCGCTCCTCCAACACCCAGTTCGCTCAAGCGCATCGTCGCCGCGAGTCTCATCGGCACGACCATCGAGTGGTACGACTTCTTCCTGTACGGCTCCGCCGCCGCTCTTGTGTTCAACAAACTGTTCTTTCCCGACTCCGATCCGCTCGTCGGAACGCTGCTCTCCTTCCTCACCTATGCCGTCGGTTTTGCCGCGCGGCCCATCGGGGCGCTGGTCTTCGGGCACTTCGGGGATCGGCTCGGGCGCAAGAAGCTGCTCGTGCTGAGTCTGCTGATGATGGGGGGTGCGACATTCGCCATCGGGCTGATGCCCACGCACGCCACCATCGGTACGGCCGCTCCTGTGCTGCTGACCGTCTTGCGGCTGATCCAGGGGTTCGCGCTCGGTGGTGAGTGGGGCGGGGCCGTGCTGCTGGTGTCGGAGCACGGGGACGCCAAGCGGCGGGGGTTCTGGGCCTCGTGGCCGCAGACCGGGGCGCCGGCCGGGCAGTTGCTCGCCACCGGGGTACTTTCGGCGCTCACCGCGCTGCTCTCGGACGCCGCCTTCACCTCATGGGGCTGGCGCATACCGTTCCTGCTCTCCGGTGTGCTGGTGCTGGTCGGTCTGTGGATTCGGCTCTCCGTCGATGAATCCCCGGTCTTCAAGGCGGCGTTGGCGCAGGCCGAACAGCGCAAGTCCACGGCGGACGTGGCCGAGAAGGCGCCGATCGTGTCCGTTCTGAAGCACCACTGGCGGGATGTGCTGGTGGCGATGGGCGCGCGGATGGCGGAGAACATCAGCTACTACGTGATCACCGCCTTCATCCTGGTCTACGCGACAACCGCCGTCGAGATGAGCAAGCAGACCGCGCTCAACGCCGTACTCATCGGCTCCGCCGTGCACTTCGCGGTGATCCCGGCATGGGGCGCGCTGTCGGACCGTATCGGGCGCCGGCCCGTGTATCTGATCGGCGCGGTCGGCGTCGGGGCCTGGATGTTCCCCTTCTTCGCGCTGATCAACACCGCGAGCTTC
The DNA here is from genome assembly GCF_053608565.1 of Streptomyces sp. NPDC055025. NCBI lineage: Bacteria > Bacillati > Actinomycetota > Actinomycetes > Kitasatosporales > Streptomycetaceae > Streptomyces > Streptomyces sp. NPDC055025. The sequence goes on along the minus strand of NZ_JBSGVS010000096.1, from coordinate 446 downwards.
GGCAATCTGCTGCTGGCCGTCACCGTCGGACTGGTGCTGCACGGTGCGATGTACGCGCCGCAGGCGGCCTTCTTCTCGGAGATGTTCGCGACCCGGATGCGGTACTCGGGGGCATCGATCGGCGCGCAGTTCGCCTCGGTGGCGGCCGGTGCGCCCGCGCCGCTCATCGCGACGGCACTGCTCGCCGACTACGACAGCTCCACGCCCATCTCCCTCTATGTCATCGCCGCCGCGCTGATCACCGTCGTGGCGATCATCTGCGCGCGGGAGACCCGGCAGCGCGACCTGACGGATGTGGACGCCGAGCCGGAGTCCGCGAAGGTGCCCGCGCCGCGCCGGGCGGAGCCCGCGTCCGCACGTACCCCGCGCTCCTGACTCCGCCACGCGGAGAAACGGAGAAGGCGGGTCATGGCCGCCGCTGTCGTGCGGTGAACGCTCCGTTCACC
>NZ_JBSGVS010000095.1:0-25478 GCF_053608565.1 Streptomyces sp. NPDC055025 | reverse complement strand
GGCTCGCGTGCCCTGGCACCGCGCCTCGCCGCGTTGTCGTCGGTCGCCTACGCTCCGCGTGGACTCCCTCCTCCGCCTCGCGATCCACGGCACCAGACCCCGCTCCCTCATCCAGCCAGATCCAAACGAAAGACCCTAGCCCCATGCTGGCCGGAGCTTCCGCCGCACGCCGATCCCAGCAGTGAGGCCCGCGCCCGGCAGGCCGTCCGGTCCAGCACTCCGGACCTGCTGGGCCGATGGGCCGTCGAATGCGGGGCGGTCCGTCTGGCTCTCGCCGGCCTCGCCGTGGTCTTCCCCACGACCCGCACCCTGCCCGCACTCACACCGCGGCTTCGAGTCTTCACCGACCAGCACGACCGAGGCACCGACATCGGCGATTACGTCCGCTTCGTCCTGTTGCTGGCCGCCCGCGACGACAACCGGACCCTCGACGCGGTCGAGACGTTCACGGATGCGTACTGGAGAGGCACCGCACGCGGGGCACCGACACGGGCACGGGCACTCCACCTGCTCGGTCAGATGCTGACCAGGGTCGGTACGGTCCTCGCAAGGTCACGCACCGCGGATGACATGACCGCGGACGCGGGGAATACGTGAACCTCCACCGGGCCTCAAGTTCCGGTGGACCACGCGGCAGGCGCGGGCCGCGCGGTCCCCGGCTCGGGGTGGAGGCGCGGCAGAGTGGGCCCGCGCGGCAGGGTGGGCCCGACCTCAGGAGTCGGACCCACCCTGTTCAGCTCTTCCTCTTCCCGGGCAGGGGTGCGACGGCCCGTGACAGCCGGGCGGTCGCCGTACTCCGCCTCGTGCCAGACCTGTGGAAGGGGCCGTGCGGGAAGGTCAGAACGCCGAGGTGTACGCGGTGAAGAAGGGGACCTTCACCGGAGTTCCGCCGGGGCCGAAGCAGTTGACGGGGAGCTGGACGGCGCCGCCGGTCCGGGTCCATGGGGCGTACAGGCCGCAGTATTCGGGCCCGCTGCCGTAGGCGGTGGTCTGGGCGGTGTCCGAGGGGACGGCCACCGACGGCAGGGTGACGACGAAGGGCGCTCCCGAGCCACCGAGGGTGTTGGTGGCGCTGCTGGAGTTGTAGTTGGTCAGCGGGGGCAGCGATCCGTTGTACCAGAGGTAGCCGAACGACCTCGGCGGGAAGGCGGGTCCGTGCACCGCCCGCAGATAGGAGTAGCTCAGGGTCCATTTGGCGTCGTACGGGGCGTTGGACGCGTCGTAGCAGGCGACCAGGATGGTCTGCCCGGTGGAACCGGGTGCCCAGTCGGACACCTTGCAGTGTGCCCCTTGCCTCGCATCGACCGCTGTGACCTGGATGTTGCCGGCGTAGCTGGACAGTCCGAGATTGGGAAGCCACGCCTTCCAGATACCGGTCCCGCCCTTGCTCACCGTGTTCACGGCCCCGGTGGAGTTGTACTGCGTGAGGACCGCGCCACTGATGTCGGAGTACAGATAGCCGTACGAGCCGGTCGGTGTGGCGGGAGCGCCGCTGCTGCTGGTGTACAGCACGGTGAAGGTGGAGTTGTCGGGTGCGCCGCTGGGGAGATAGCAGTTGACGTAGACGTCCTCACCGGATCCCACGGCCCGCCAGTCGGCGAGCTGGCACCAGTGTCCGGCCCTGCTGACCGCGGTGGCGTGGGCGATGCCGCCCCGGCCGCCGATCTGCGGGAAGTGCACCACGTACGAGCCGAGGCCGAGCTGGTCGACCTTGACGGGGTTGGCGGACGGAGAGGTCCAGCTGCCCCACTGGCGGGAGGGGTCGGGTACGTAACCGGGGGGCGGCGTCGGGTTGTCCAGGTAGGCGAATCCCCAGCGGTCGGGGACGGCGGCCTGGGCGGAGCCGGCGGTGGGCAGGGCTGCGGCCAGCAGAGCGGCCAGCATCCCCATGACGAGAAGAACGGCCCGGACGGGTCTGTTCGACGGAACTGCGGTGCGGGCGTGCATGAGCGTACCTCCTGTTGGTGAGGTCGGTGCTGCCTGCGCGGTCCGGTGCTGTGTACGGAAGTCCGGCGTGTGCGGAAGTCCGGCGTGTGCGGCGTGTGCGGTTCCGGGACGGGCGGTCTCAGCGCTGTCCTGCGGGCGGCTGTGGGGAACCGCGGGGGCCCGCGTGTCCGCCCGTGTCCCGACGGTGCGTCACACGCTGTGGCCCGGCTGCTCACCGTCCCAGAAGAACGGCCCGTTGTGGCGTTCTCCGCCAGCCGTTCCGGTGTCCCCCCGCACCCCTTCCGGTGTCCGCCGCACCTGTCCCAGGAGGTACCGGGGCGCGCTCCGCCACCACGGGTCACGGTGCGCGTAGGCCGGTCCGGCCACTCCCCCGTGACCGGTCGCCGCACCCCGCCCCATCCGCCCCACCCCCTTCTGTGCGTACCGTCGCCGCGCATGGCCGGAACATGCTTCGGTGGGTGCTTCGCGCGTCCGCCGCCCGGCCGGTCCCGGAGGGCGGCCGTCTGGAAGTACGCCACCGCCCCGGCCGGTGGCCGCCGGGATCACACTGCGGAGGGCCGCGCGGATGACCGCGCGGCCCGTCGTCGCACCCCTCACCCTCAACACAACGGTGTGGGCAGTGGGAAACCGGTGGCTCAGCCGATTTCGACGAGGTGGACCTTCCCGGGGAAGGAACCGTACGAGCCCACTGATCCCGTCACGGTTGTTGCCGATCGACCCCGGGGCCGCGTCCGGGCGGGCCTGCCACTGATGGACCGGCGGCCCGTCGCGGTCCTCCCCGGCGTGGCAGAAGTCCCGCCGCCGCATGGACAATGGATCTCCTCCCGTGACGGGTTTCCAGGAGCCCGGCACGCTGACCGGCGAAGCGAAGGAGTGCGGCGTGGGCGAGCGAGCGGCGCCGTCCCCGGACTCCCTGCGCGCGGCCGACATCCTGGCCATGCACCGGCTGGCCCACAAGGCGGACGGCGTACAGGCGCTGCTGCGGTGGCTGGCGCGCCGGACGGGGTGCTGGGTCGGGCTGGTGGACTCGGCCGGCGCCGTAGAGGCCGCGTCCTCCCACGGGAGCGGCCCCGATGTGATGCTGCTTGTGGCCGACGGGCTGCGCGTGATGCGTGAGCGGGGGCTGCGTACGTTCGTCGCGGGCGAGTCCCCGGGCCGATCGGGCGCGCTGCTGGCCGTCGGCATCCCCGGGGACCGCTCCGGGCCCGAACCGTCCGAACTGGTCCTCGCCGTCGTCGGACCCGACCCGCTCGGGACGGCGGCCCCGGTCGACGCGGTGCCGCTGCTCGGGGTCTGCTGGCGGGCGAGGGAGACCGAACGAACCCGGCGGCGGGTGGAGATCGCCGACGCGCGCGGACGGGAGGCCGTGCTGCATCTGCTGATGTCCGGCAACCTCACGACGGCGCATCAGATCGCGGGTGTCCTCGCGCCGCGCCTGTCCGATCCGGCCCGGTTCCATGTCGTCGAGTGCGGTGCCGGCCGGCGTGCCGAGGCGATCCGTATCTGCGCCGAACTCACCGCCGGTCAGGCGTGGATCGTACGGTGTCCCGTCTACTCGGACCATGTGCTCATGGTCGCGCCGGCGAGCCCCGGCACTGTCGGCGCCCGGCCGCTGGAGGCGGCGCTCGCGGCCGAGATCGAAGGCTGTGTCGTGGGGACCGGCGACGCGCTGGCGCTGCGTGACACGGCCGCCGGCTACGAACAGGCGTTCCACGCGCTCGCGGTGGCCCGTGGCCGTCCCGAGCGCTGGGCGCGGTTCGACGCCGCGCTGGGGCTGCCCGTCGTGGCGGGCCGCCACGGCCACACCTGGGCCGACCGTCTGCTGACGCCGCTGACCGGGCATGTCCCCGCCCGAGCCACCGCCCCCGACAGCCGCGCGCTGACCGACACGGTCCGGTCGTGGCTGTCCTTCTCGTCCGCCGCGACCCGGCATATGAAGATCCACCGCAACACCCTGGCCTCGCGCCTCCGCCGCGTCGAGTCACTCCTCGGTCTGGACCTGGAGCTGGTGGGCGACCAGGCGAGACTCGATCTGGCCCTGCGGATAGGGGCGTTACCGCGCGTGGCGGACCACAGGCCAGCGAGTACGGCAGGGCCGGGGGGTACGGCGGAGCCGACGGGCACGGCGCGCGCGGCAGGCACGGCGGGCGTCGCGGGCCTGGCGGGCCCGGCTCCGGTCGAGGACGTCTTCGAGTCGCTGCTTCGCCTGCCGGCCGTACGGGAGTGGGCGCTGACCCAGTTGCGCCCCGTACGTGAGGAAGCACCCGCGCTGGAGACGACCCTGCGTATCTGGTTACGGAACGACACCCGGCTGAGTGCGACGGCGCAGTCGCTCGGGGTGTCGGTGACGGGAACCCGTAAGCGGCTGATACGGCTCGAACAGGTCATGCGCCGGTCGCTGGTACGGGTCCCGAACGCGCGCCATGACCTGTGGCTGGCCGTCGAGGTCCTCGACCGCGGAAGGCCGGACAGGAACTTCTGAAACCGCCGGCCGGTCAGGCTGTGCACTTCGACTCTCGCCGGGCCGCCGCACGGAACCTAGAGTCAGGGCCGTGTTCACGCCCCGGACCGGGGGCGGGGCGTGAACGCGACCACGGCAGGACCGGGACACGTACCCGTAGGCGCGTGGATTCCCTCGCGGGTCCATCGCACCCAGCCGCTCCCCCATTCATGTCGAGGCGCAGAACCCCGGCGGTGCCCGCCCCCGCCGGCCGCAGGCCCTGGCACTGCGACTTCCCGGCACCAGGGCGGCGGTCACCCGGCGTCAGGAGTCGCGAACGCGTTCGAACGCGATTCAGGATTGGTTCGCCTGACATACAGGAGAAAAGGGAGGCGGCGGCTTCCTCGCCATTCCTAGCTTGGGTCCGCTCCCGGCGATCCGAGAGGTGGCCGGCCAGAGGCCGGTGCGGCCGGGAGCATGACGAGGAGTGTGTAATGACTGCGCGCACAAGATGGATCGTGGCCTTCGCCGGAGCGCTGCTCGCGGCTGCCGGGCTCTCGCTCGGATCCGCTTCCGCGTTCACGACGGCCGGGCATCAGGGTTCCGCGCCGCACGAGCGCGTGCGGGTGATGACTCTCAATACCTTCTACGGCGGCGACGACCTCGACCTCGCCACCGAGGACTTCTGCGAGACACCGAACGGGTGCGCGGAGACCCTGAAGCAGATCGAGCGTGCCATCAAGGACGCCCGTGCCGATATCGTCGGTGTGCAGGAGTCGGAGCGGAACACCGAGCGGATCGCGTCGGCGCTCGGCTGGTACGGCAGCGACCGGGCGCACGTGATGTCCCGGTTCCCCATCATCGACCCGCCTGGCGGCGACGGCCTGTACGTGTTCGTCGAGGTGGCGCCGGGACGGGTGATGGCCGTCGCCAACACCCACACACCGTCCGACCCCTACGGCCCGTACCTCGTACGGGACGGCGGCAGCCTGCGGGACGTGCTCGACCTCGAACGCGATGTCCGCCTGCCCGCTGTCCAGGACCAGATCGACGTGCTGCCCAGACTCGCCCGGCAGGGCATCCCGGTCACGCTGACCGGTGATTTCAACAGCCCGTCGCACCTGGACTGGACCCAGGCCGTCGCGGACGCGCGGCCGGAGGTCCCGTTCGCGGTGAAGTGGCCGGTCAGTGCCGCCCTGGCGAAGGCGGGACTGCACGACACCTACCGCGAGGCGCACCCCGACCCGGTCGCCGTTCCCGGCTTCACCTGGACGCCGGGCAGCCCGGAGGCCGACCCGCACGAGGTGGACGACCGGATCGACTGGGTGCTTCGCGCAGGTCCGTCCCGCACGATCGACAGCACCGTCGTCGGCGAGAGCGGTGGGCCGAACGTCGGGGTGGGTCTGTCACCCTGGCCGAGCGACCACCGCGGAGTGGTGTCCACACTGGACGTCGAACCGGCGGTGCCGCCGGTCCTGGTCGCGCCGGCCACTCGCTCGGTCACGATGGGCAAGACGCTCCCGGTCACCTTCCACGCCCCCGGCAATCCGGGTGAGCGCGTGGCGCTGCTGGACCGGCGGGGCCGGATCGCGGCGTGGCGGCCGACGGGCAAGCCCGGACGGCGGGACGGCACGGTCACCTTGCCGACCAAGAGCCTGCGCCAGGGCGAGTACGACGTCGTCCTCCGCTCCAACGGCGGCAAGGTGCTCTCGAAGACCCAGGTGTGGCTCTATCCCAAGGGTGAGCCGACCCGGGTGTCGGTGGGCAGGAGCGAGTACCGGACGGGCCGGCCGATCGACATCTCGTGGTCGAACGCCCCGGGCATGGGGCTGGACTGGATCTCGGTCTTCGCCTGCCCGAAGAACAAGTGCGAGCCGAACTCCGACTACCTCGTCTACACCTACACCGGTTCGCGGATCGAGGGCCACGGCGAGATCGGGCCGGACGCGATCGGAGCCGAGGACTCCTGGCCGCTGAAACCCGGCAGGTACGTGGTGCGCCTGCTGCCGGACGACGGGCTGCTGTCGGTGGCCGAGTCCAAGGTCTTCACGGTGTCCTGATCCCGCCGTCCTGACCCAGGTGTCCTGACCAGGTGTCCTGACCCTTCGGGCCTTCGGGCCTGATCACCGGTCGATCGGCCGGGTCCCGGCCATGACGACTGGTGCGCGACCGCGCTGTGCTGCGCTGTGCCGCGCAGTCCATGCTCGGCGGGAGTCGACGAACTGGCGGAAGCTGTGCGTACACGAGCGGAGTCCTCGGCCGCACCGCCGGCGTCGGCGAACAGCCCCCGGTGTGCGGCCCGGGGCCCTGGCGCCCTGGCGCCCACCAGGAAGACTTACGGCTTCCTGGTCGTGGCGCGAGTGTGTGGTGAGGGGATGAGGGCCGCCGTCGGTGAACCCTCGGGACGGGACGCCGTATTGATGTTCTCCAGCGACAGCCCTCTGGTCCGCACACCGAACGCGACAGCGGTCGCGGCCAGCAGCATGGCCGCCGCCCCCACCATGTATACAGCCCACACTCCGACGCCGTAGAAGAGCGGGACCATGTAGAAGGGCGCTGCCCCGCTGGAGAGCCGGTTCAGCGAGAACAGCCAGCCGTTGGCCGTGGTGCGCAGGCTCGTCGGAAACTGTTCCAACTGGTAGATGTGGGTGGCATTGGTCTTGATGTTGGCCACCACGGTGAAACAGAAACCGAGAACCGTGATCATCACCGCTGACCGCGCGTATCCGTAGGCGAGTCCGATCCCCGCCATGGCCAGCAGCGCCGCACACAGGATCCACTTGCGCTCGGCCCTCTCCACGATGTGCATGGACAGATACGAGCCGATCGGCGATCCGAGGAACGACAGCGTCATGAACGTGAGCGAGCTGTCGAGATCGAAGCCCTTCGCCTGGAGTGCGAGCGAGGCGAGGCTGCTGAAGCCGTAGTACCCGATCGGCCCGAGAGCCCACAGCAAGGCCATCAGCGCTGTACGGCGGGCCAGCGGCACCCGAAAGAGCATGCGGACGGGCAGTCGCCTCTCCACGGGCGGTGGGACCGGCTCTTCCTTCATGGGCGCGGGCGGCGGCCTCCACCCCTCCGTCTCCGCGGCCTTCTCGAAGACGGCGGTCACCGTGTCCGCTTCCGCCGACCGGCCGACCGTCTCCAGCCATCGGGGTGACTCGGGCAGACCTCTGCGGACGAAGAAGGTCAGCAGCGCGCCCAGGGACCCGATCGCGAACATCCACCGCCATCCCGCGACACCGAGCGGGGCCTTGTCGACGAGCAGCAGGCTCAGAAATCCGACAACGGGTACGGCGACATGGGCATAGGTATATGCCTTCGCCGCGTAATAACCGCGCCGGGCCGGCGGCAGGATGTCGGCCAGATACGCGTCGGTCACCGGGAGTTCGCCGCCGATTCCGACGCCGATGACAAAGCGGCAGACGATCAGCGTCCAGATGTTCGGCGCGAAGGCGCAGGCGATCGTACCCGCCGAGTACAGGCTGAGCGTGATCATGTAGGCGCCGCGCCGCCCGATCCGGTCCGCCACCCGCCCCACCACGACCGCGCCGAGGAAGCCTCCGGCGACGGTCGACGCGAGGAACAGCGACAGAGAGATTCCGCTCAGGGAGAAGGTTTCCTTGAGAGTGCTCAACAGGGCACTCATCAAGAAGAGTTCGTAGATTTCGAAGAAGTTGCCGAGCGCCATCACATTGACGAAGCGCTTGTGGCGTGCTGTCACCGGAAGTCGGTCGAGCCGGGCCTCAATCGATAGTCCGGCAGTAGCTCGCGAACTGTGCATACGTTCTTCCCCTCAGGGCTCCGAGACGGAGTCCCTTGGTCATGGGAATTACTTGAGCTGGGCGATCCAGGGAGAGAGTAAGGATGTTGGCGGCATGACACGCGCAACTACCCTCCGCACCCACTGGAAGCAGGAATCGACGCACAGCCGTACGAAGGTCCCACGGCGGCAGGACACTTCGGCCTGGAAGAGGGATACAGCGGGGGCCGAGCGACTTCGGCCTGGTGGCGCGGTTGATTACTCTTCGTGTCCGTCCGGGCGTCCATCACATCAAGGCATTTACGGATGGACAGAGCGGCCCGGACCCGACCGACGGTGTCCGCCGCTTTCCCTCGCCATCCGCCGCTCCCCGCCGCTTCCCATTCATCCCGCTCGCAAAAGAATGTGCGCGCCAGTGTCGCTTACGCACTTCGACTCGGCGGATAAGGGCAAGGACGTCGCAGAAGAACCGCGAGAATGTTTCACCGTAGTTGGCCGCCGATTTCCGTCGGAAGTCTGCGGGGCCGTTTCCGAGAAAACACCTCGTCGGAATCTCGCAACCGCCTACGGCGACACGAAGATCCCCCGGGCGCCTCGAACGCTATGAACATGCGGGCTCGAACACGGCACCGGATGGGCCGATCGCTTCCGTTACCAAGCGCGCGGCTCCGCCACGGGGGTTCGTGCCGCGGCTGACGATGTGACGGTCAAGCGGTTGCCGCGCGTTGACAGAAACGGCCGATGCATCGCGCATGAATGGTCACAAGAGAACAATAGATATCCACTTGTATTCATATACGATGATTACGGACATGTCCGTGTTTTGTAACTTGGAATTAATTCGCCCGGAATAGGCGGTCGGGGCGGACAGGCTGTAGGTCCCGGCATCGGACCGGGGAATCCGTACAGCACACCGGCTCCGGCCGGTGTCCGCTTCTGAGGGGGCATCATGTCTTCTTCCCGTACCGCCCGTCGTCTGGTCGCCGGTGTTCTGGCCTCCGGCGCTCTTCTCGCCGCGGCGGCCCTGCCGGCCTCGGCCGACGACGGCCACGGCCGGCACCAGACCCCGCGCTCGACCGTGGCCCTGGGGGAAATCCAGTACGACAGTCCCGGGCGGGACAACGGCTCCAACCGGAGCCTGAACGCGGAGTGGGTCGAGGTCACCAACAACGGCCGCCGTCCGGTCAACCTGAACGGCTGGACCCTGAGCGACTCCGACGGCAACCGTTACCGCTTCAAGAACCTGTGGCTGGACGGGCGATCCTCGGTCCGGGTCCACACCGGTTTCGGCCGTGACACCCGCACCGACGTCCACCAGGACAGCCGCGACTACATCTGGGGCAACCGCGGCGACACCGCGACCCTGCGCAACGACCGCGGCCGCACCGTCGACAGCGAGTCCTGGGGCCGCGGCCACCACGGCGGAAACCGCCACTGACCACTGACCCCCGCCTCACACTCCTCCCCCACGCCTGACCGGAAGGCCAGGGGATCGAGGCACCGCGCGGTGTGCCGCAACCCGACCGGTCGCGGCACACCGCGCCACAGCGCCACCGCGTCCGAGCGGGTGCACGGCGATACACGGGCGCGCCACCAGCCGGAAGGATGCGGGGGCAGAATGGCCTCCATGTCCAACTCATACGCGCAGCCCATCCTCAGAACGGCTGATCTCCCGGAGGGATTGCGAGTTGTCGAGCGGTTGCTCGCAATCGCCGATCTCCAGGACCTCGAAGTCGATTTCGAGGTACGGATCTCCTCGGCGCAGACCCTCTCACCGCTCCTGGAGTTGTTTCCGGATGCCACGTGGTGGGCCGAAAACGACTGGAAGCGCTCATCGGCGAAGGGCGACGATCCGTCGGCGCACCTGCCCATCGTGTTGAGGCGCGGGGCCAGGTCACCGGAGACCGTGAACCCGTTCCTCGACGCGGTGGGCGACGACCCGGCCACAGTGCGGTGGGATTTCACCGGCTGGCCCGAGGCCCCCGAAGTGGGTCTGGATATTGGAGGGGCCAGGGGCGCGTTCGTGACACTGTGCGTGAACGCCCGCGACCTCGACCTGGAAGAACCCGCGACCGATCACACCGTCTTCGTCCACGTCAAGCAGTTCGAGTCCGAACGCGCACCGTGGCTGGCAGCGCGGGTCGGGTTGCGAGTGATCGGCGACCTGGTGATGGCTCCGTACTGACCACCTGCGTCACGCGGGCCGCCCCTTATCAGGCCGACGCCGCTCTTCTACTCGGAGTGTTCGGTCAAGGAGAAGTACGTGTTCGCCGCCGGCAGGAACGTCAGCACGACAGCGCTCCGCGCCCATTTTCGGCCCTGGCGCAGCTTGAAGACGAAGAGCGGGAACAGGGCGCTGGTGAACACCAGGAAGCCGGCGGACATGGCGACTTGCCGGATCGCTCCGCTCTCGCCCACCTCGTCGCGCAGTTCATCGAACCCCGAGGGAGAGATGGCGAATGTGTCCAGCACCCAGACGACGGCGTCCACGACAACCGACGCGAGGAGCAGCAGGAAGGCTGTTTGCACCTCCCTGGGACGCGTCGCCCTCAGGGCCGTTTCCGGGTAAACCGTCACTTCTGTCTCCTCTGGCAGTCCGTTTCCCCTGGGGAGACGGCCAACCCCGCTGAGCGGTTGCCTGCGGCAGGGTGGCGAACTCCGCCGGGCGACGTTCGGGTTGTCCGCCGGGTTCCGGAACTCGAAGTCGGTGTGGGCATCGGGTAGATGACGTTCGGGCACGTGGGGACCCACGTGCCCTCGGTCAACCGGTGTTCGCGGGTTTTCCCCGATGCGGACGGTGCGGTCTCAGTCGTTGAGTCAGTCGTTGAGGTCGGCGAGGACGAGGTTGGGGTCTTCGGCGGTGGTGTAGGCGGCGCTCAGGACATAGACGGTGTTTCCGTGCAGCGCGACGGAGGTGGGGTTCTGGAGGCCGTCGGTGGTGGTCAGGACGGTGGTGTGGCGGCCGTCGGGCTGTATGAGCGCGACCTCGCTGGGGCCGTTGAGGGTGGCCAGGATCCGGTCGCCGTGGCCGGTGAAGGCGAAGTCGTCGATGCCGGTCAGGCCGGTGGCCCGGGTCTGCACCCGTCCGGCGTGCCCGCCGCGGCGGACGGGGATGCGCAGGAGGGTGCCCTTGTCGAGATTGGTGGCCCACACCGCCCCGTCGCGGACCTTCAGGCCGTTGGCGCCGAGGAAGCCGGTGGAGGCCAGTTCGGGGGCGGCGGACCAGACGGTGGGGGTGCCACCGGTGGTGGGAACGGTCCGGATGGTGCCGAGGACCGAGTCCGTGATGTAGAGGGTGTTGGTACGCGGATCCAGGGCCAGGCCGTTGGGCAGGCCGTCGGCGGGCAGGGCGGCGATGCGCTGCGGTTCGCCGCCGGGCCGCAGGCGCCACAGGCCCGTGAGACTGTCGGCGCCGGTGGCGTACAGGACGTAGAGGGTACCGTCGTGGGCTCGGACGATGCCGGTGGTCAGGGCGAAGCCGAGGACCGGGGTGTGGATGCCGCCGTCGGCCGGCTCGGGCAGCGTGGCCAGGATACGGGTGGTGCCCGCGGGGGTGACCCGGGCGATCTGGCGAGCGGCGGCGAAGGTGACGTAGGCGGTGCCGTCCGGGGACAGGGCGATGTTCTCCGGCATCCGCCCCTTGTCCAGGTCGAAGTGCGCGGCGATCCGCGCGTTGTCCACCGGCGCGGTGGCCTTTGCGGTGGCGGCCGACGCGGGAGCCGGACCGGTCGCCGCGACGGCTACGGCGGCAACGACAGCGGCCGTGGCCGTGGCCATGGTCAGGGCGGTGGCCGACAGGCCGGTCTTGGAGAGCTTCTTCAACATGATGCCTTCACTGTTTTCCGGTTGCGGTGCAAGGGATTTACGGGATTTCGGGCATGCGGCAGCGGTACGCCGACGCGCGAGGGTGTTGGGCGGCTCCGGGCCCCGGGCAGGGCGGAGCTGAGCGCGGCCGGTGGTGCGTTGGTTCGGGCCGGTGTGGGTGGGGTCAGCTGGAACCGACGTGGGCCTTCGGCCGCGACGGGGTGGCCGGAGCCGTGGCCTGGGCGAGCAGGGCCAGGGCGGTACGTGAGGGTGAGCCGGCCTCGGTGGTGGCGACCACGACGCTGGGGCCCGGTCCCTGACTCAGGGTCTGCTGAGTGACGGTCAGTGTTCCGACCAGCGGGTGCCGCATCTCGTAGCCGGCGACGTCGCAGGCTCTGACGCGGTGGTCGGCCCACATCGCCGCGAAGTCCTCGCTCTTCGCGCTCAGTTCACCCACCAGAGCGTGCAGTGCGGAGTCGTCCGGGTACTGGCCCGCCACCAGGCGCAGATTCCCCACAACCGCCCTGGCCTTGGTCTGCCAGTGCACGTACAGGTCGCGGGTGTGGGCGTCAAGGAACACCAGCCTGGCCATGTTGGGGCGCTGGGCCGTCAGGTCCGGGGCACCGGGGTCCAGATGTCCGGCGAACAGCGCGTGGCCGAGCCGGTTCCACGCCAGTACGTCGCTGCGGCGGCCGATCACGATCGCGGGGACGTCCGCGAGGGCGTCCAAAAGCTGACCGGTCGCCTCCGTGACGCGCTCCGGCGCGGGTCGCCGGCCCCGGCCGCGGGGCGTGGCCGACCGGGTCAGGTCGTGCAGGTGCAGACGCTCGGACTCATTCAGTCGCAGGCCCCGGGCGATCGCGTCCAGTACCTCGGGTGAGGCGTTCATCGAATGCCCCTGTTCCAGCCGGGTGTAGTAGGAAGGGCTCACTCCCGCCAGCAGCGCCAGCTCCTCACGTCGAAGACCCGGTACACGGCGGCGCTCCCCGTAGGTGGGCATCCCGACATCGTCGGGACGCAGTTGGGAGCGTCGTGTCCGGAGGAACTCCCCGAGCTGCGATTTTCCGTTCATGGATCCGAGTATGGGCCGACCGGTCCGACGCCGCCTTCCCCTGCCGGGGATAGGCACCGGCGGGTGTGGCCAGTGCCGCGGGACAGCCGGCGGAGTGGGCGCGATACGGCGGGACCGGACCGCCGCACGCGCACCGGCCCGAGCGGTGGCCGCCCCGGCTCCGGGGCGGGCGGCCAGGCAGGTGCGCGTGCGGTCTCGTGCGGTCTCAGCCTGTGGCGGGCTCGCTGCCGGTACTGGCCGGCCGAAGGGGCCTCACCCCGGTCGGCTCCTCTGTGCGTACGGCCGCGTCAACGATGGAGGGGTTGAACAGTTCCCGGATACAGAGGAGTGGCAGCCCGTCGCTGTCGAGGGTGTAGGTCTTGACCGCGCAGGGGGTGCCGTCCGGCCACGTGGCCCGGCCGACGTGCACGATACGTCGGCGCAGGACCACTCCCGCTTCGGCGAGCGCGAAGCCGACCGGCTGCGAGGGGTCGGCGACGGCCCTGTCGACTCGCGGATCAACGCCCGCGCGGGCCGCGACCGTGTTGTCCGACACGGGCCGGCCCGTGACCGTCAGCAGGCGGGCCCGGCGGAGCAGGCAGTTGCCGGTGCTGTCGGGTCGGAGAGCCTCGCGGACGCCGGACGGAAGGGCGGCCGGATCGACCGTCCGTACGTCGCTGGCCCGGACCCGCAGGGGGCCGTGCACGAGCGCCTGGAGAAGGGGGGTGGTCAGGCCATCGCTGGTCAGGAGTATGCGTGTCGCCGCGGAGGAGAAGACCATCGCGGCAGGATCCGGGCCGGACTGGAGAGTCAGGCCGGACTGGAGAGTATGGGGGGCCACGGGCGTCCTCGGTCTGGTCGACAGCTGGATATCGGCAGCCCAAAAGAAGGGAACAGCGGCGATCCTGCGAGCCACCTGATGTGGCGTGTGTGCCAGGTTAGACGTTGTGCCGCGGTCGGGGCGGATGTCTCCTGCGCGGCTTCGTCTGCCCGCTCTTGAGTCGGCCGACCCGATCGTTGCTGGTCAGGAGCTCGTCGCCGGGCAGGAACAGGGCACTCGGGACTGCCGCGAGTGTCGGGCGGCCCGGCCCGCCCCCACTCTAAAGTGCCGTGCGTCAGAAGGGTGTTCGGGGCTGTTCCTGTGGGCGGGTTTGCCAGGGCGTCAGCCGTCGGGATATTGCTTCCCGTGACGAACACGTCACTTTCTGTTGTGCGCGCGCTGATGGCCGTGCGAGGCGAATCGAGGACTTGTGAGCAAGGCACCGGCCCCGGTACGGGACGCTGGTTCTACGGGGGTTGCCGAGTATCTGCTCGGGTCCTCGTCCGCCGAGCGGGAACGTCTCCTCGCCCAGTGCGAACTCCTGCGGCCCGCGTCCGCCGCCCTCCTGGACACGATCCCCCTGCCGCCGAACGCGGATGTGCTCGACCTGGGCTGCGGCCCGCTGGGCATCCTCGACCTTCTCAGCGAACGGGTCGGCCCCACCGGATCGGTCACCGGTCTCGACACCGACCACCGGATGATCGGCTGGGCCCGGGAGTCCGTCACCGAACTCGCCCTCGGCAACGTCGAAGTCCGCCACGAAGCCCTGTCGCCGGCCGCCGCCGAGGCGCGGTACGACCTGGCCCACTGCCGGCTGCTGCTGATCAACACACCCCGCCCCCGCCGGATCCTTGGCTCCATGGCAGCCGCCGTCAGGCCCGGAGGATGGCTCGCGGTCCAGGAATTCGACTGGGCGACCTGGCAGTGCGACCCGCCCCACCCCGCATGGAGCCGCCTCAAGGACCTGCTCGCCGGGGTCTTCGGAGGCGACGTCCACATCGGCGCCCGGCTGCCCGGCCTCCTGCGCGGAGCCGGCCTCACCGACGTCCAAGTCACCGCCCACACGTACTACTGGCAGCCGGGCGACCGCTACCAGACCCTGCTGCTCTCCTTCGCCCATCTCTTCCGCGACCGCCTCCTGCGGCACACCGCGCTCACATCCGAGGAACTCGACTCCCTCTCCAGCACACTCCACGACCACCTCGGCCGACCCCACACCACCGTCCGCGAAAGCCTCCTCGTCCAGGCACGGGCCCGCAAACCCTGACCGCGACAGCCGCAGGACCCGGCCGGAGCCGGCGTACCGCCTCGTCGACCTCGCTCGGACAGTGCGGCTCCCCCTCGTCGAGAGCGTCCAGGATCAGGCCGGTGGTGGCCCGGCCGACGTCCATGTGACCGCCGGACCGGTGCGGTTGTACGGGACGACGCAGGCGTAACGCGAGAGTCCGCACAGGACGGCGGGCCGCCGCGTGCCCCCGGGAAACCGGCTTTCGACCGTGGAGTGTCACGCCCGAAAAAGCCCCTGTAGCCCGGCGCGCCAAAGCACTCAGAAAGCCTCCGCGTGCCACCCTCCGGGATTTTCCCGCTCTGCGGGCAGGGGGGATTGACCGACGGGCCCGGCGGCGGCGAGACGGGCGCCTGGGCAGCTTCTCGCCCTAGGTTCGCGCCGGACTTTCGGTATCTTGGAACACGTCTCGCCGCCTCCCCGGGCGCGGGACCTGTGGGCCCGAGGGTCTGCTTCGGCCTGCCCGCGACACGTTTCCGTCCGACGATCCGACCGCTCTCGCGCCATGGTGCGCGGGGGCGTGGTTTTCCATGCCCGAAAAGGGAGCATTGTGACTACTTCCGGCACTCACGCCGCGTCCGACATCTCCGGCGCCGAGCAGAACGGCCATACCGGGTCTGCCGCGTACGACGCCACCGCGATCACCGTCCTGGACGGGCTCGACGCCGTACGCAAGCGGCCCAGCATGTACATCGGCTCCACGGACGAGCGGGGTCTGCACCATCTGGTGCAGGAGATCGTGGACAACTCCGTCGACGAGGCGCTGGCCGGGGTGGCCGACCGGATCGATGTGACGGTCCTGGCCGACGGCGGCGTACGGGTGGTCGACAACGGGCGCGGCATCCCGGTGGGCATGCATCCGGTGCAGAAGAAGCCGGCCGTGGAAGTCGTGCTGACGGTGCTGCACGCGGGCGGCAAGTTCGGGGGCGGCGGGTACGTGCTCTCCGGCGGTCTGCACGGGGTGGGCCTGTCGGTGGTCAACGCGCTCTCGACCAGGCTGTCGGTGGAGATCTGGACCGACGGCTACCGGTGGACCCAGGAGTACGAGGACGGGGTGCCGACCGCGCCGCCGGCCCGCCACGAGGCCGCCTCGAAGACGGGCACGTCCCTGACGTTCTGGGCGGACGGCGGCATCTTCGAGACCACCGAGTACTCCTTCGAGACGCTGGCCCGGCGGTTTCAGGAGATGGCCTTCCTCAACCGGGGGCTGACCCTGACCCTCACCGATGAGCGTGCGTCGGCCCGTGCGACGGCCGCGGCCGACGAAGCGGGTGCGGACATCGCCGGGGAGCAGGCGGCCAGGACGGTCTCCCACCGCTACGACGGCGGCATCACCGACTTCGTCGCCTATCTCAATGCCCGCAAGGGTGAGCCGGTCCACCCCTCCGTCGTCTCCATCGCCGCCGAGGACACCGAGCGGCTGCTGTCGGTGGAGGTCGCGCTGCAGTGGAACAGCCAGTTCGCCGACAGCGTCCACTCCTACGCCAACGCCATCCACACCCACGAGGGCGGCACCCACGAGGAGGGCTTCCGCACGGCGCTGACCACGGTCGTCAACCGGTACGCGCGGGAGAGGAAACTGCTGCGTGAGAAGGACGGCAACCTCACGGGTGAGGACATCCGCGAGGGTCTGACGGCGATCATCTCGGTCAAGCTGGGTGAGCCGCAGTTCGAGGGCCAGACCAAGACCAAGCTGGGCAACAGCGAGGCCAGGACGTTCGTGCAGAAGGTCGTGCACGAGCATCTGACGGACTGGTTCGACGGCAACCCGGCCGAGGCGGCCGACATCGTCCGCAAGTCGACCCAGGCGGCCACCGCCCGGCAGGCCGCCCGCAAGGCACGGGACCTGACCCGCCGCAAGGGCTTGCTGGAGTCAGCGGCCCTGCCGGGCAAGCTGTCGGACTGCCAGTCCAACGATCCGGCGAAGAGCGAGATCTTCATCGTCGAGGGTGACTCCGCCGGCGGCTCGGCCAAGTCCGGCCGCAACCCGCGGTACCAGGCGATCCTTCCCATCCGCGGCAAGATCCTCAACGTCGAGAAGGCGCGTATCGACAAGATCCTGCACAACCAGGAGGTCCAGTCGATGATCTCCGCGTTCGGCACGGGCGTGCACGAGGACTTCGACATCGAGAAGCTCCGGTACCACAAGATCATTCTGATGGCGGACGCCGATGTCGACGGCCAGCACATCAACACCCTGCTGCTGACCTTCCTGTTCCGCTTCATGCGGCCCCTGATCGAGCACGGGCACATCTACCTCTCCCGCCCGCCGCTCTACAAGATCAAGTGGAGCCGGGACCACATGGAGTACGCCTACTCCGACCGTGAACGAGACGTCCTGCTGCGACGGGGCCGGCAGGACGGCCACCGGGTGAGGGACGACTCCATCCAGCGGTTCAAGGGCCTGGGCGAGATGAACGCCGAGGAACTGCGCATCACGACCATGGACCAGGAGCACCGTGTCCTGGGCCAGATCACCCTTGACGACGCGGCCGTTGCCGACGCCCTCTTCTCCGTCCTGATGGGCGAGGACGTCGAGGCCCGGCGCTCCTTCATCCAGCGCAACGCCAAGGACGTGCGCTTCCTGGACATCTGATCGCGCCGGCTCCTCGCCGTCCGCTTCGCCGGTAGCAGCGGGGTGGGCCCACCCTTTCGCGGGGAGGGCCCACCCCGTTCGCGGAGGACGGTCCGCGGGGGGCCTACGGAGCGAGCACGGACAATGACACCACCCGGGCGTCGTGCGTACCCCGCTGACCGACGGTGAGTGCCACATAGCGCGCGCTGCCCTGGGCGGTCAGCGTGCCATTACGGCCCCTGACCCGCGGGGCTCCCACTGGTGTGTACGTCAGCCCGTCCACGCTGAACTCGGCCTTGGAGGTCGGGATCCGGCCGCTCGTCCAGGCCACCCGTATCTCACCGACCGGAACCACCGCACCCAGGTCCACCACCATCCGGCCCTTCGCGCCCGGGTTCCAGGAGGTGTGCGGATCACCGTCGACCGCGCCCGCCGGATCGGACATTCCGGGGGGCAGGGGTGTCGTCGGGAACGTGACACGCCCGAGCGCGAGATCCGGCAGCGGATAGCCGGTGCCGCCCGGTACGGACACCCGCTCCGTGCGCCCGCGGCGGACGTCGACACGCACGCTCCGGCCTCCGGGCGCCGTGAGGACGAGCCGGCACGCCGGCCCGGAGAACGTGACCGTCGCCGCGTCGACGACCTCGGCGCGCACCCCGGCGGGGATGCGCGAACGCGTGTCCGACCGCAGGGTGAAACGGGCCGGCGCGATCGCCGCGGACGCGGCGGCCAGCTCCGCCACATGGTCGGTGCCGGTCGCCGTGACGGTCTGGGTCCCGGCGTACAACTGGACCGTGCGGGTGTCCTGTGCCACGGATACGGTGGTCTTCACCGCGGCGGCGGACAGGTTGAAGAGACTGAGGTGTCCCCCGGCGACACTGGCCTTCACCGCTGCCGCGGCGGCGACCGGAGCCGGGCGGGCCGCGGCTGCCCTTACGTCCGGCACCGACCCTCCCACGTACCCCTCGACCACGATCGGCTCGGCCGGCCCGTCGGACAGGACGAGGATGTCGCCGGAGACGGTGAGGGGGTTCTTCGCGCCCCGGACGACGAACCCGGCCCTGCCGTCGACGACGACCCAGCCACCGCCACTGGTGAGATCGGGACGCGGATACCTGATGAGATCGGTCCACGCCTTCCCGTCCGCGGAGCCCTGGACCACGTAACCCCGCCCCGCAGCCGCCTCCCAGCGCAGTGTGACGCGGTCGAAGCTCCGCGCCTCGCCCAGGTCGACGGCGAGCCAGCTGTCCGCCTTCGGACGGTCGGCGACGGAGACGGCCCAGCGGGTCGTGAGATCGCCGTCGACGGCGAGGGGCGCGCCCTTGCCGGTGTCCGCGGAGGAGGCCGTCGCGGTGCCGCCCCGTGCCAGATCGGCGCCGTCGGCGCCGTCGCGCACCTCGACCGCGTACAGCGAGTAACCGTAGCGGGGGTCGGGGCTGATGCCCTGGACCCGCAGATGACGGTACGACACCCGGGTGAGGGCGAGGTCATCGGTGCGCCCGGTCGTCGAAGGCGGCGCGGTGCCCGCGTCCTTGGCCGCGACGCCGACGCTGCCCTCGGCGGTGGTGTATGTACGGCTGCCGTCCAGCCCGGCGATGCCCGGCATCGTCAGGTTCCGCACCTCGATGTGGCCCTCGCCCGCCGCCGTTCCGCCGGTCGCGTAGACGACGTCACCCGACGGCAGGGTGGTGAACCCGGCGTAGCCCGTGCCGAGTGTGAACACCGTGGCGCTGCCGTCGAAGCCGTCACGGACCCGGCTGTAGGTGGCGATGTTGCGTGTTGTCACGCTGCCCGCGATCGAGGGCAGGAACATCGGAGTGGTGCCGCTCAGCGCGAACAGCCAGTCGTCGTGGGCCGGTTGCCAGCAGAACTTGACGAAGCCCGGCTTGCTGACGGCCGCGGCCCAGGCCGCGGGGGACTGGTGCGCCACCAGTCCGGGGCCCGTGCCGAAGTCCTTCACCCCGCTCGCCCGCGCGAACAACTCAGCGTCGGTGAGAGGACGGACCGCCGCACGCTGCCCGGCCCGCCATTCGTGCAGCAGATAACTGATGGCGACCTCGGCGCGGGCCTCCGGCTCGTACTTGGGCTCACCGGAGAACTTGGTGAGCCGGTAGGCCGGTGCGTACGCCTGGTAGGCCGCCAGGCGCTCGGCGAGCGCGGCCTCGCAGCGGGCCGCGGCCCGGTCCCCCAGCACCTGGGCGAGGAAGGCGATCGGGATGACGTCACGCCCGTACAGGTACTCACGGTCGTTGACCATCGGCATCAGCGGTTCGCCCGCGTCGCTCATGACGGTGAGCAGGGTGTCCCAGAGCGGACCGGCGTTGGGCTGCGCGGTGAGCACCTGGGGCAGCGGACGTCCCGCGGTGATGAAGTGGGCCGCGTTACGTCCCGACGTACGCCACAGCTCCTCCTGGTAGTGCGGGCCGAAGGAGTTGTGGTTCTCGACGATGAACGAGTCGTACAGGTTCTGCGCCGTGTTGTCGCTGATCGCGACGCCGTCCACGAGGGCGGGATTGGCGCGGTCCGCGACCGGAAGGCCGGCCTCGTTGCGGCTCCACCGGCCGAAGGCGTCGCTCCAGGCGTCATGGCGGGGATCGTCGGTGGCCCAGGCGAGACCCGGCGCGAGCGACTGGGCGTAGACGCCCATCTCCTCCAGCTTCGTGTCGCCCACGTGACCGCCGGTGAGGCCGTTGGGCGTCCAGCCGCCGGAGGCGGGGTCGTTGGCCGTGCCGAGCGCCGTCGTGTACGCGGCCTGGTCGCGGACGATGGTGTCGATGTTGGTACGGGTCGTGTCGTCCAGCTGGTCCCACAGCAGCCGGGCGGCGAGCACGAAGTACAGCTGGAAAGTGGTGTCGAAGAACAGGGTGCGGCCCCATTCGGAGCCGCCGGTGAGGCGGTTCGACGCGGCGAAGTGCGCGAGGGTGGCGAGAGTGCGCGAGCGCAGGGTCTCCTTGTCGATCCCGGCCCGCTCGGCGTCGTAGGTACCCCGGGTGAGCAGGAGGGCATGGCCGAGGACCACCGCGAAGCCGAAGTCCTTGGCGGTGTAGTAGCCCTTGGCCGCGTCCCACTGCGTCTCCGACCAGCGGGTGTGTGTGAGCAGCGCCTGATGGTAGGCGGCGGCGACATCGTCCGGGGGCGCGGAGTGGGGCGCCGGCTTGTGGCGGCCGACCGCCGAGGCGGGTCCGGCCTCGGCGAGGGAAAGCGGCACTGCGGCCAATGCGGCGGTCAGGCCGGCAAGTTGGGTGAAACGGCGCCTGTTCAGGTCGGCCGGTTGTTGGGTCACGCGCATGCACCTCCTGGGACACGAGGCTTCGACAACGTTGTCAAGCGCGCTCATTCTTAAACCAGGCAGCCGGAACGTCAAGGAGTCCGACCGGTCTCCTCCCAAGGCGGCTTCATCGGTCCGTGAGCTCCCGCGGTGCCGGATCGCGCTCCCTGAGCAGGTCAGGGAACGCCTCCGCCGTCACGCCAGGGCGCCGGTTCGCGGCGGTGGCGATGACGGTGGCGGTGGGTCGCGGTTCCCCGGGCCTACGTGGAGAAATGGACGGGCTGCACGCTCGCCGGCCCGGCCCCGATCCTGACAGGCCCCGCCGTAGCCGCGCTCTACCAGACGCCAGAAGGAAGAACCGCTTCCACACGCCGCGTTGTGACAACGCACGGAACCTCCAGCAGCTGCACCGTCCGCTCGATCCCGTCGGCATCGATCCCGTCGGCGTCGATCCCGACCGGCTTCGGGGCGAGATGGTCGACGCAGACCGGCTGGTCTCGTAGCCTCTCGCTGTGCCCGCATCCCGAAACATCGCATGCCGTGCACAAGGCCGCAGCCGAATGTCCCGTGACAGCGAAAATTGATCCATTGCCACCGAAGTCCGACTGCAAACGAGGATTGATGAACCGCCGTATATCGCAAGGTGCGCTGATCGTGGGCACGATCGGCATCTTGATCAACATCGTGGACGCGATCGGGTCGGGGCATCTGGAGCCGCACGATGCTTTCGCCGCGCTGATCGCGCTCAGTGCGGGTGGTGAACTGCTCAAAGAGCGGCGGCCCAGGGCCGCAAAGGTGTTGTACGCCGTGGCGTCGGTGCTGCTGGTAATTTCCGGATCCGTCGCGGGTGGCCGAGCGTGGACCTCACTCTTCAGGGGCACGACCTATGACTGGCTCGACCTCGGACTCGGGGTTCTGGTCGTGCTTTACGTTGCCGTCGGTGCGGGTCTGCTGCTTGCGCGCCTGTCCGGCAGAGCATCGAGGTCTCGCATGAATGCCAGCACGCTCAGCGAGTAGCGCCGGCATCGGTCAGCGGCCGCCCATCACGCTCCATGTTGAGCGACCCACCCCGTCAGGCACCGTGAACAGCGAGGTCACAGGGCTGCAAAGGCAATCCAGATGCACCGGTTGATCAGGTTCGGGCACACTGCGCTGGTGAACACCGATACAGCCAGGTCGCCACAGGAACAGTCCATCCGTCATGTCGCGTCCCTGTCGTCCGGGGCCCCTGTCGACCCCGCACTGCGGGTGACCCTGAACTTTCACCCGGACCGCGGGGCGCGCGGTCGGCCGATCCTGCTCGTGCTGGCCCAGGACGGTGTCTATCACTCGCAGTTCGTCACGGGCACAAGCAACGGCGGCTTGACGGCCCACCCTGGCGGTGACCGGTGGCGCTGGGAGAGCAGGATGTTCGGTGGCGCCTATGACAACGCGCCCGCACACGAGCGGCCTGTCTACGGCGCGCTGGACTTCCGGCGCGAGCCGCTCGGCGGAGCACCCCGGTTCGGCTCCGCGTACTTCCGGCTGACCGCTGGGACACTCCCACGAACCACGTTCTGCTACCCGGACAGCGTCTGCGAGCCCTCGGCCTTCGGTGTGGCGGCCGGCATGTCGCTCATCGAGCTGGCCGGGGCCGACGAGCGGGACGCACTCGACGACTACATCGAGGCACAGGTACACGGACCACTCGTGCTGGACCGCGATGTCGAGGCACTGGTCCTGGACCCGAGCTATCGAGAAACGGAGGTGGAAGCCGCGGCCCGCCGCCTGCCATTCCCGTCACGTCCTGCGGCAGCGGACACCGCGCCGCGGGCTGTGGATCGACACCTCCGAGCAGACCCCCGTCCAGGCCGTGGACGAGATCCTCTCCCGAGCCCCGGAGGAGGCGCGAACCGAGGACCCGGGATGACGGCGCCTGCGCCAACGGGCCGAGGCGTTGCTGTTTCGCTATGCACCGGAGGACAGCCGACTCGCGGCCTCGTCCCATGGCTCAGGTTCGGCCAGGTCGTCCCTTTCGAAGGCGTCCTCCTCGAACCAGCCCGTCCCCGCGAGCCATGTCTCCAGCCACGCCGCGAGGCCGGCGGAGTCGAGGAACCAACACTGCTCCCACGATCCGCCGCTGTACGGGTTCGGCTCGAAGAGCAGGACCTGACCGTCCTCACTGAAACAATCAACGCCCGCATACATGGCACAGCCCCAGGTCAGGATCGGTACAACGCCTTCGGGCCACTCCGGGTGCTCCGCTCCAACGGACGCCTCACGTCGCGTCAGGTATTCGCCAACGACGCTGGAGCCCGGACCAAGCAGTGGCAGCAGCCGGTAGTCAGGGCCGAAGCCGCCGTCGGCGACCTCGCGATACAGGCGCGCGAGTAGGGGATGCAGCGCGATGCCCAGTTGCCCCTCGGCCTCCGCGATCTGGGCATCGTCGACAGGCTCGGGCAGGTCCTCGCTGTCCGATGCGGCCCGGGTGGCAACACGTCGCACGAGGTCATCGATGTCGGTCATGGCCGTGATGCTGTCAGAGCCCACTGACATTCGGCGGGCAAGGCCGCTGGGCGGACAGGTGGGCGGGCCGCCGGGCGGACAGGTGGGCGGACAGGTGGGCGGACAGGTGGGCGCCAGAGAGTTCGGAGAAGCTTGTGTCAGATGCTGACTGCTTCGAACGGATCCCGCCCAACGGGCCAACGGGCACGACTTGCCGACATCCGCGACAACTTGATTGCCCGCATCGCCGAAGCCGAAGCTTTGCCGCGCACCCATCTTCTGCCGACGGCCTCCGATCAGCTCTCGGCGCAGCTGAAATTCTCGGCGTCGTCCGTGTTGCCGTGGCCTTTGTACCGTGCGGCAAGTGGATACACGCACAGCGGCCGTGTCACGCCGGTCTCTCCGTTCGGTCCCTCGCCGACGCCGAGAAGTGCCGTGGGCTTCTTGTTGTGTTCGACCCAGTTCACGACCGCTTCCAGGGCACTACCGGGACTCGGAAGCGCGCCGTAGTACCCGGTGGGCATCAGACCCGGATGGGGATGTGACCGTACGAGAGTTTCATGTCCGCCGCCGGGAGCAAGGAAGAGCCGTGCGACATCGCGGACCTCACGGATGCCGCCCATCTTTTCCGCCAGCTTGCTGTAGTAATCGATGGTGCCTTGCACAGGTATGGAGGAGTCGAAGGTGCCGTGGGTGATGACCATCTTGCCGCCGGCTGCGCGAAAGGCGGAGAGATCGGGGTCCGCGGCACCCACAGTTCTGTCCCACTTCGCGACCGACCGTTCGAAGAGGTCGGCGAACTGCTCGTAGCTGAGGGTGCGCCAGTCGAAGGTTGGATCCTGAAGCACCCAGTGCGTCACCCATGTCAAGGCATCCGGGCTCGGCTGCGGAGAAATGGTCCCCTCACCACTGGTCACGGTGCCGGCGATTCGATCGAGCGGAGTACCGGGGAGCGGGCCGTACCAAAGGAACTTGCCGTTGGCGCCGCGCGGCCCCTTCCAGATCTTGTTGACGATTTCGGCTTCTTCAGCGGTGAGCTCATCGCCGATCATGGTCCGCGCATCCACGTCGCAGGCGCGCCAGTCGGAGACGATGTGGTCATTGACACCGTCCAGTCCATCACACCTGGTGAGCACTCTGTCGTTCACCGCCTCGAAGGTCGATTGCGGGATGAAGCGGTCAGCGACATTCATCACGACCTGTGGCCAGACCACAGAAGGGAGCAATCGCGGCAAGTTCACTGCCGGCCAGAACACCGCGAGACCGTCGTAGTCGTTCGGGTAGCGCTGCGCCTCCGTCAGCGCCTGGCGACCGCCGGCCGAACCGCCCTGGAAGTAGGAGTAAATGGGTCCCTCTCCGTAGTAGGCGGCGATCACCTTCTTGGCGCTGACAGCAGTCTGATGGATCGACAGATGGCTCCAGATGTCGATCAGGGGCTTGTTGAGGGTGTTGTCGGGCTTCAGCGCGAACGCCCCGTTGTTGCCCGTCGTCGGCACCCCGGCGTCGGTGTTCGCCGTGGCATATCCGGCCGTCAGTGCGCACGGGTCGTACCGGCCGCACGGCTCGTCCGGCCCCCCACCCGCGAAACCACCGCCGCCGGTGCCGACGAACCGCCCGTTCCATGTCGCCGACGGAAGGAACACCCCGACCCGGAATGACTCTTCCGATGATGGATCGTCCACCGTGAGCTGCACATTGCAGTACGCCGGATGCTCTTCCGTCGCGCTGACCGAAGTGGCGCTCTTGACCGTCCGACCGGGCAGGCCGAAGTCGATCATGCCCTGGCACGAACGAACCGGCTTCTTGCCCGCTGGCGCGGCGTCGGGCACCTGGGTACCGGCCGCTGGAGCGACCGTGGACATCGCCAGAGTCCACACAACCGCTAACGACACCACCGTCAACCGGACTTGACGACCTTTGCTTCTCCACAGCGAACCGGACACGGAAGTCGCTCCACTCATTGCCGTTTCCTCCTTGGACCGACGGAGTATCACTCCGACTCCAGATGCATCGTATGCCAGGCTGGCACCTAGTGCCAGCC
>NZ_JBSGVS010000094.1:0-25492 GCF_053608565.1 Streptomyces sp. NPDC055025 | reverse complement strand
GGGACGGGCCTCCGTCGTCATGACTACGCCTTGTCCGGCGTCCGTACGGTCAGCGGGCCACCGGCACATAGGGAGCCAGCATCGCGGCCAGCTCCTCATGGACACGCGCCTTGAGCACCGTGCCCTCCGGGGAGTGCTCCTCGGAGAGCACCTCGCCCTCGGTGTGCACACGCGAGACCAGCCCGCCCTGTGTATAGGGCAGAAGCACCTCGACCTCGACCTCGGGCCTGGGCAGTTCGGCGTCGATCAGCGCGAGCAGCTCGCCGATTCCCATGCCCGTGCGGGCCGAGACGGCGATCGCGTGCCGCTCCGCACGCAGCAGCCGCTGGAGGACCAGCGGATCGGCGGCATCGGCCTTGTTGATCACCACGATCTCGCGTACGTTCACCGCGCCCACATCGCGGATCACCTCGCGCACGGCGGCCAACTGCTCCTCCGGCACGGGGTGCGAGCCGTCCACCACATGCAGGATCAGATCGGAGTCACCGACCTCCTCCATCGTGGAACGGAACGCCTCGACGAGGTGGTGCGGCAGATGCCGGACGAATCCGACCGTGTCGGCCAGGGTGTAGATCCGGCCGCCCGGTGTCTCGGCCCTGCGCACGGTCGGGTCCAGGGTGGCGAACAGCGCGTTCTCCACCAGCACGCCCGCGCCGGTGAGCCGGTTGAGCAGGGAGGACTTGCCCGCGTTGGTGTATCCGGCGATCGCGACCGACGGCACCTTGTTGCGCCGACGCTCCTGCCGCTTGATCTCGCGGCCGGTCTTCATCTCCGCGATCTCCCGGCGCATCTTCGCCATCTTCTCGCGGATCCGTCGCCGGTCCGTCTCGATCTTGGTCTCACCAGGGCCTCGGGTGGCCATACCGCCACCGCCGCCGCCACCCATCTGCCGGGACAGCGACTGGCCCCAGCCGCGCAGCCTGGGCAGCATGTACTGCATCTGGGCCAGCGCGACCTGCGCCTTGCCCTCACGGGACTTGGCGTGCTGGGCGAAGATGTCCAGGATCAGGGCCGTACGGTCGACGACCTTGACCTTGACGACATCTTCGAGATGGATGAGCTGGCCGGGGCTCAGCTCACCGTCGCAGACGACGGTGTCCGCGCCGCTCTCCAGCACCAGGTCCCGCAGCTCCTGGGCCTTGCCGGAGCCGATATAGGTCGCCGGATCGGGCTTGTCACGGCGCTGGATCACACCGTCCAGCACCAGCGCACCCGCCGTCTCGGCGAGTGCCGCGAGCTCCGCGAGGGAATTCTCCGCGTCCTGCACGGTCCCCGAGGTCCATACACCGACCAGCACCACCCGCTCCAGGCGAAGCTGTCGGTACTCGACCTCGGTGACGTCTTCCAGCTCGGTGGAGAGGCCGGCCACTCGCCGCAGCGCGGCACGGTCGGAGCGGTCGAACTGGTCGCCGTCCCGCTCTCCGTCGATCTCGTGGCTCCAGGCGACGTCCTCTTCCATCAGGGCATCGGCTCGAAGGCTGTCCGTGCGGAGGTCCGCGAAATCCCGCGCGTCCTGGGAAGGGGATGAAGAGGAGGTCATTGGATCCTTACGTCGAATGAGAGTCCGTTACAGCAGTCACAACGCGTGACGAACCGGAATGATTCCCCGCCGCGTCGCCGACATGTCGATGGTGACACGGTTCCGCCCGGCCGTCACTCGTGTTTCACGCTCCGTCGCCGGACGGTTCCAGGAGGAACGGCGCGGTGACGGATCCCGGGCGGTGCCGTGAGTCCCGGGCGGTGTCACGGTCACCGGGCGCCGTAGCCCCGCTCGCACCCGGTGCCGTCGCTCGGCTGCCACCGGGCGCGGTCTGCTCGGTGGCCGTGGCGGCGGCCGTGGCCGTGGCAGGCGCAGGAGTCGCCGGAGCGGTGGCGGTGGCCGGGGCGGTGGCGCCGGGCGGGGTGTGGCCGCTCACTCCGGGCGATGTCTGCTGGGCCCGGGGCGGCTCGCTCCGCCAGTCCGGACGCCCCGGCATCGGCGGAGTCCTCCGCCCGTACAGCCACGCGGTGAAGAAGGCCGACAGATCACGCCCCGCGATCCGGGACGCGAGCGAGGTGAAGTCCGCGGTGGTCGCCGTCCCGTCCTGATGGATCCGTACCCAGTCGCGCTCCAGCCGCCCGAACGCGCTCTCACCGATCTCCTGCCGCAGCGCGTAGAGCACCAGGGCGCTCCCGTCGTACACCACCGGCCGGAAGAGGCTGATCTGCTGCCCCGCTGTCGGGGGCTCGGGGGCGGCGGGAGGGCCGCCGGCCGCGCGCCAGGTGTCGGAGCGCAGATAGGCTTTCCGCATCCGCGTCTCCAGCGACTGCTTGGCGAACTCCTGCGCGTACCGCGCCTCGTACCAGGTGGCGTGCCCCTCGTTGAGCCAGAGATCCGACCAGGTCCGGGGCGAGACGCTGTTCCCGAACCACTGGTGGGCCAGCTCATGGACCATCACCGAGTCGACGTACCAGGCGGGGTACTCGGGACGCGTGAACAGGGAGCGTTCGAAGAGCGTGAGCGTCTGTGTCTCCAGCTCGAAGCCCGTGTCGGCGCCCGCGATGAGCACACCGTACGTCTCGAACGGATACGGCCCCACCTGCTGTTCCATCCAGCGGAGTTGGGCCGGTGTCTTCTTCAGCCAGGGCTCCAGTCTCTGGCGGTCGGCGGCCGGCACCACGTCCCGTACGGGCAGTCCGTGCGGCCCTTCGCGGTGGACGACGGCCGAGTCGCCGATCGAGACCTGGGCCAGTTCCGTGGCCATGGGGTGACGGGTGCGATAGGTCCAGGTCGTGGTCCCGCCCCGGCGGGATGTCGCCTCGGGCAGCCCGTTGGCCACCGCCGTCAGCCGCCCGGGGGCGGTGATACGGAAGGTGAAGTAGGCCTTGTCCGAAGGGTGGTCGTTGCTGGGGAAGACACGGCGCGCGGCATCGGCCTGGTTGGCCATCGCCAGCCCGTCGGTGGTACGGACCCAGCCGCCCTCCCTGCCGTCCGTGTCACTGGTGTGATGAACGGTGACCGCCATACGCGTGTCCGCGTCGACCGCCTCGTCCGGTGTGATCACCAGATCCTCGCCGGCTGTCGTGAACTCGGCGGGCGCTCCATTGACATCGACCGAGCGGACCGCGCCCTGGGTGAAGTCGAGATTGATCCGCCTCAGCCGCTGGGTCGTGAGCGCGCTGATCCTGGTGATGGCGTCCAGGGGCTTGGTGTTGTCCCCGCGGTAGGTGAAGTCGAGGTCATAGGTCAGTACGTCGTAACCCGGATTGCCGAGGTGCGGGAAGAGCGGATCGCCGATACCGAGCGGCTCGGGCGGGGGAAGCGTCGCGGCGACAAGAGTGGCCGAGGCGGCGGCCAGCAGAGCGGCGCGCAGTCGGCGGGAGGTGAACAGCATGGACCACGGCTATCAGCGCCCGACCGCCCCGCACCGACGGCGCGCTCCGCACCCACCCGAAAGGGGCAGGTCAGAGCAGTGAAGCCCGCCGGATGCCGTCTGTCGCACGGTTGACGTCCGCGTTTCCGCACGCTCCACCGACGTCCGCGTTCTCGCCGTACTCCGCTACGGCCGACGGGCACCCGCCCCGCCCGCTCAGCCGGGCGTGCCCTGTCCGCCACGGCCCCTCACGCCGTCCCGCCACCGCCCCTCACGCCGTCGCCGGATGCTGGGCGCGGCTGACGTCGTACACGCCCGGTACATCACGCATCGCCCGCATCAGTCCGGGCAGACCCGCCGCGTCGGGCAGACCCAGCGTGTATGTGTGCCGTACGCGCTGCTCGCTGGGCGGCTCCACGGTGGCCGAGACGATCGCGGCGCCCGCCGTGGCGATGGCCTCCGTGAGATCGGCGAGCAGCCGGGGGCGCCCGAAGGACTCCACGTACAGCGTGACCTGGCACTCCGACGCGTCTCCCCAGCTCACCGCGACCGGCTCGCGGTCCAGGGCACGCATCCGCTCCACCGCCCGGCACTCCTGCCGGTGGACCCTGACGACACCACCGCGGACCGGGAACCCGGTGACCGCGTCCGGCGGTACGGGGGTGCAGCAGCCGGCCAGCCGTACGGTCGCTCCCGGCAGATCCACCACGGCGTCGGCGGCTCCGCGCCGGTCCGCGGTGAGCGCGTGGGACGCCCGGGGCGCGGCGTCGGGCGTACCCACCGCTTCGGGGTGCGCCGCCAGCCAGCCGGTGATCGCGATCCTGGCCGCGGCCGTACGGGCATGGTCGAGCCACTCGGGCGAGGGTCCCGAGGCCGCGTCCTGGGCCAGCAGGAGCTGGACCGTGTCGCCGTCGCTCAGCACCGTGCTCAGGGGCGCGAGACGGCCGTTGACGCGCGCTCCCAGACAGCCGTGCGCGGCCTCTCCGTGCTGTGCGTACGCGGCGTCCACGCAGGTCGCCCCGGCGGGCAGTCCGAGCAGCCCGCCCTCGGCGCGAAAGACGGTGATCTCCCGGTCCTGCGCGAGGTCCGCCCGGAGTGTCGTCCAGAACGTGTCCGGGTCGGGTGCCGCCTGCTGCCACTCCAGCAGCCGGGAGAGCCAGCCGGGCCTGGTCGGATCGACGCGCTCGCCGTCGTACGGTTCCGCGCCCGCCGTCGCTCCCGCGCCGTCCGCGGGCTCCGCGTTGTCGACCGACGTGTAGGGATTGCCGAGAGCGACGACTCCGGCCTCGGCGACCTTGTGCATCTGGTGTGTCCGGATGAGGACTTCGGCGACCGCTCCGTCCGGCCCCGCGACGGCCGTGTGGAGCGACTGGTACAGATTGAACTTGGGTGCCGCGATGAAGTCCTTGAACTCGGAGATCACCGGGGTGAAGCAGGTGTGCAACTCGCCCAGGACCGCGTAGCAGTCGGCGTCCTCGCCGACCAGCACCAGCAGTCTGCCGAAGTCCGTGCCGCGCAACTCGCCGCGTTTGAGCCTGGACCGGTGTACGGAGACGAAGTGCCGTGGCCGCACGAGCACTTCGGCGGGGATGTCCGCCTCGCGCAGCACTCCTCTGACGTCCTCCGAAATGGCCGCGAGAGCGTCGCCGGCGGTGGCGTTGTCCGCGATGAGGGCCCGGGTGTGGGCGTATTCCTCGGGATGGAGGATCGCGAAGACCAGATCCTCCAGCTCGGTCTTGAGCGCCTGGACGCCCAGGCGTTCGGCGAGCGGGATGAGGACATCGCGGGTGACCTTGGCGATACGGGCCTGCTTCTCCGGACGCATCACACCGAGGGTGCGCATATTGTGCAGCCGGTCGGCGAGCTTGATCGACATCACCCTGACATCGTTGCCGGTGGCGACGAGCATCTTGCGGAAGGTCTCGGGCTCCGCGGCGGCGCCGTAGTCGACCTTCTCCAGCTTCGTCACGCCGTCGACCAGATAGCAGACCTCGTCGCCGAACTCCGCCCGCACCTGGTCGAGCGTCACGTCCGTGTCCTCGACGGTGTCGTGGAGGAGGGAGGCGGTCAAGGTCGTCGTCTCGGCGCCCAGTTCGGCCAGGATCAGGGTCACGGCCAGGGGGTGGGTGATGTACGGCTCGCCGCTCTTGCGGAACTGCCCGCGGTGCGAACTCTCCGCGAGGACATAGGCCTTGCGCAGTACGGTGAGGTCGGCGTCCGGGTGGTGGGCGCGGTGCGCGTCCGCGACATGGCCCATCGCGTCCGGCAGGCGGTCCCTGGAGGCAGGTCCCAGTAACGCGGCCCTGCCGAGTCTGCGGAGGTCGATCCTGGGAAGGCCGCGTCTCCGACTGTGGGCACCAGGGTTGGTGGCCTCTGCACTCATGGGCACCTCCGGACAGCTTCGACCGGCGACGCGAAGAACGGGCAACGCCCTCCGGGCCGGTGCTTGATGCTACCGAGCCCACCACGTGGACCAGTCCCGCTCCTGCCCGGCGTGAAACGGATCACCCATTCGAGCGAAGCTCCCGGGAAGCTCCCTGGAGGTTCCTAGGCCGACGCCGCCGCGAGCCAGGCCGGGTCGATATGGCCCTCCGCGACGATCACGGCGGGCCCGGTCATCTCGATCCCGCCGTCCGGCCGCTCCGTGATGACCAGCCGGCCGCCGGGGAGATCCACGGTGTAGGTGACGGGGGCGCCGGTCACCGAGGGGTCGGCGCCGTCCCTGCGGGCCGCGGCAACGGCCACGGCACAGGCGCCCGTACCGCAGGAGCGGGTCTCGCCCGAGCCGCGCTCATGCACCCGCATCGCGACATGGCGCGGCCCGCGGGCGACGACGAATTCGACATTCACCCCGTCCGGGTAGACGGACGAGGGACTCACACGCGGTTCGGCGAGCAGATTCCCGGCGTGTGCGAGATCGTCGACGAACGCGACCGCGTGCGGGTTGCCCATGTTGACGTTACGGGCGGGCCAGGCGCGACCGCCGACGGTGACCGTGGCGCTGTCCTCGGGGAGCACGGCCCGCCCCATGTGGACCGTGATGTCGCCGTCGCCGTCACCGGGGTGCTCCGGACGGGCGGAGCCCTGGGCGCTCGCGCCCTTGGCGAGATGCACCTTCTTCACCCCGCCGCGGGTGGCCACGGCCAGATCCCCGGCCGCCGTGTGACCGGCGCGCTGGAGATAGCGCACGAAGACCCGCAGGCCGTTGCCGCACATCTCGGCGATGGATCCGTCGGCGTTGCGGTAGTCCATGAACCATTCGGCCTCGGGCGCCATGTCCTGCGCCTCGGGGTGCGCTGCGGACCGTACGACATGCAGCACTCCGTCGCCGCCGATGCCGGACCTGCGGTCGCAGAGGGCGGCCACGGCGCGCGGGGGCAGATCGATGGTGTTGTCCGGGTCGGGGACGATCACGAAGTCGTTCTCGGTCCCATGGCCCTTGAGGAAGGCGAGAGGGGCGGTCTGCGAGATGCTCACGGGACCCATCGTACGAGCAGGGACCGACACCGGCCGCCACTCGGCGGCCGATCGGACTTCCGGCCCCGCGCCACTCGGCGGCCGACCGGACTTCCGGCCCCGCGCCACTCGGCGGCCGACCGGACTTCCGGCCCCGCGCCATTCCACGGCCGGCTGGACTTCCGGCTCAGCGCAGCCGGGCGACCCGCCAGACGGCGAGGGCGACCAAGGCGGCGGCCACGGTCACATACAAGGCGATGACCCGCCAGTCAGGACGTTCACCGGAGGTACGGGGCGGCAGTCCCGGCCAGGTGTGGCCGACCTTGCGGGCCGCCATCATGCCCCAGCCCGCCGCGCAGCAACTGATCAGGAGTCCCAGCATGGCGACGACCGCTCCGCCGTCCCCGGTGCCGAAGGCGAGGGGGAAGGCGAACATCAGGGAACCGATCGCCGCGAGCCCCACAATGGGCGCGAGCTGCCAGATCCGCAGCCGGCGCTGCGGACGCAGCTCGACCTCGACCTCGGGGGTCGCGGTCTCCTCCTCCGGTCCGTCGGGACTCAGCCGTGGGGCGTCGTCCCGCGTGTCCGGCACCGCTGGTTCTCTGTCACGAGGGCCGGCCTCCATCGCCACGCGCCCTCCCCATCCGGACTCCACTGGCCGATCGATGCCCGATGGTCGATCGATGCTCGATGATGGCACGCCCGGGAGGACGGCAAGGACGAGCGGAGCGTCCCGATGCCATCACGTGATCAGGCTGTGACCGCTCGTTCGACCAACGCCAGCGCCCGGTGCGGCAGTTCCTCCCGCTGCTCCGTTCCGCCGCCCAGCCAGTGCACCCGTGAGTCGCGACGGAACCAGGAATCCTGGCGGCGCGCGAAGCGTTTGGTGGCCCGTACGGTCTCGGCGCGCGCCTCGTCGTCCGTGCACTCCCCCGCGAGCGCCGCGAGCACCTGCTGATACCCGAGCGCGCGTGAGGCCGTGCGCCCCCGGCGCAGTCCCCGGGTCTCCAGCGTGCGCACCTCGTCGACGAGTCCGGCCTCCCACATACGGTCCACCCGCTGCGAGATCCGGGTGTCCAGTTCGGGCCGGGCGACGTCGACGCCGATCTGGAGCGTGTCGTAGACCGCGTCATGGCCGGGCAGATTGGCGGTGAACGGCTTGCCTGTGATCTCGATGACCTCCAGCGCCCGGACGATACGGCGGCCGTTGCTGGGGAGGATCGCACGGCCGGCCTGGGGGTCGGCGGTGGACAGCCGGGCGTGCAGGGCGCCCGAGCCGCGCAGGCTCAGCTCCGTCTCCAGCCTGGCCCGCACCTCGGGATCGGTGCCGGGGAAATCGAGGGCGTCGATGGCCCCCCGTACATACAGCCCCGAGCCGCCCACCAGGACGGGGGTACGGCCCTCCGCCAGCAGCCGGTCGATCTCCGCCCTGGCGAGCTTCTGGTACTCGGCGACACTGGCCGCCTCGGTGACATCCCAGATGTCCAGCAGATGGTGCGGGATACCGGCGCGTTCCTCGCCCGTCAGCTTGGCGGTCCCGATGTCCATTCCCCGGTAGAGCTGCATGGAGTCGGCATTGACGACCTCACCGTCGAGTTGCCGGGCGAGATGGACGCCCAGATCGGACTTGCCGGCCGCGGTGGGACCGACGACGGCGATGACCCGCGGTGCGGTAGCTGCGCTTCTCACTGCCACAGTCTTGCAAACCCGCAAGCCCTTACCCGAACGAGTTAAGTGACGGCACACAGCCGGATTCGTTGCCTTCGCGAGGTTCCGGCCATCGGTTTTTCCCGCCGGTGCCCCTGGGCGGCGGGAGAGAACGCTCCGGACGGCGCGGAATTTTGACCTCCCGAGTACTATAAAGAGGAGATATGGGTGTTTCTTCACGGTTTCGCCGGAAGTCAGCAGCCGTGTCCGTGACGTCAGCGACGAGGCAGAGGCCGCCACCCGGATGGCCGACCCCTCGCGCAGTCTGTTGTCTCCTTTGAGGGAAGGTGGGCCATGGGCTTCATGGATTCGTTGAAGGCCAAGATCGCTCCGGCCAGGGACAAGGTCTCCGACCTCGCGCAGCAGCACGGGGGCAAGATCGAGCACGGGCTGGACAAAGCCGCCCGGACGGTCGATCAGAAAACCAAGGGCAAGTACAGCAACAAGATCGATTCGGGTACGGGGAAGGCGAAGAACGCTCTGGGTCGGCTCGCCCACAAGGGAGACGACACCGCTCCCCCGCCCCCGCCACCGCCCGCCTCCTGATCCTCGGCAACGGCTGGGAACGGCCGCGCGGCGCTTCCGGGCACCGCGCGGCCGTTCCGTACGCCGGACTGACGGCCGTTCCGTACACCGGGCTGACGGACGACAGGCGAACCGGGGCCCCCAGGACCAGGTCGGTTCTAGGACCAGGTCGCGACCAGATATCCGACGCCGTAGGGCGCGGCGTCGTACAGCAGCTCACCGTGCAGCCCCGCCCCCTCGGCCGCGCCCGCGAGAAGCTGCCACGGCGCGCGCCCCGCCGCTTTGAGAGCGGACGCCAGCTCCGCGTCCAGTGCCTTCAGCGCCGCCACATCGGCCGCCGCCAGGGCCCGCGCCACCTCCTCGTCGAATCCGGCCGCCCTCTCGTCGAGATATCCCGGCGCTTTCACCGAACGGCACGCGCTGGCGTCGCCCATCACCAGCAGTGCCACCCGGTCGGACCGCGCCGCGATCTCCTTCCCGGCTTGAATACACCGCTCGGCCGCGAGAGGTTCCCCCACGCCGAGTCCCGAGACCGGGGCGGCGGACCAGCGGACCCGGTCCAGCAGCCAGGCCGCGACGGCGAGGGAGGGAGGGAGCACACGCTCGGCACGCTCCTCGACTCCGGCTGCCACGTCCGCGCCCACCAGGCCGGGGCCGGTTCCGGCGGGGCTGGTTCCGGCCGGGCCGGTTCCGCCGAGGACGACCTCGACGTCCACGCCGAAGCCCCGGAAGGAGCCGACCGCACCCTGCGGATGCGGCCCCCTGCCGTCCCGCTCGGCGGGCCCGACCACGATCAGCAGATCGGGCCGGGCGGCGGCCAGGACCGCGAGGGCGTCCGAACACGCGGCGCGCACCGCGTCCAGTTCGGGGGCCGCCGCCGCGGCCACGGCGGGCACGAGCAGCGGGGGACAAGGACAGACGGCAGCGGCGACCAGCATGATCGAACCCTAACGCGGGCGTGACCGGGCGTGACCATGTACGGTCCGGCCCTCCTGTACAGCCCCGCCCGCTCCCTCGCCCGCCCTCGGTCGCGCCGGTCCGGTCAGTCCGTGCGGTCCGGTCCGCCCGTGCGGTCCCGCCAGTCCGTCCAGTTCCGCCAGTCCGTCCAGTTCCGCCGGCCGGACCGCCCGTTGGGTCCGCCCGGTTCGTCCGTTCAGCCCGTCAGCCGACGGCGCACCCGCCCGTCGCGGCCGGCAGCGGAGCGGGCACGCCGACCGTGGGCAGCCCGAGCAGCACTCCGGCCGACTTCGCGGCGGGGGCCGCGTTCCGCCTGTCCCAGGCGTCGCCCGCGCGGGTACGGCGTACCTTCCGCGTCGGTCCCTCGGCCAGGAGATGGTGCGGAGCGGCGTAGGTGATCTCGACGGTCACCACATCACCGGGGCGCACCTCCTCGTCCGGCTCGGTGAAGTGGACGAGCCGGTTGTCGCAAGCGCGTCCCGAGAGCCGCTGGGTGGCACCGTCCTTGCGCCCCTCGCCCTCGGCGACCATGACCTCCAGCGTCCTGCCCACCTGCTTCTTGTTCTCCTCCCAGGAGATCTCCTCCTGGAGGGCGGACAGCCGCATGTAGCGCTCCTGGACGACTTCCTTGGGGATCTGCCCGTCCATCTCGGCGGCCGGTGTCCCGGGGCGCTTCGAGTACTGGAAGGTGAAGGCCTGCGCGAAGCGCGCCTCGCGCACCACCCGCATGGTCTCCTCGAAGTCCTCCTCGGTCTCGCCGGGGAAGCCCACGATGATGTCGGTGGAGATGGCGGCGTGCGGGATCGCGGCGCGCACCTTGTCGATGATGCCGAGGTAGCGGTCCTGCCGGTACGAGCGGCGCATCGCCTTCAGGATGGTGTCCGAGCCGGACTGGAGCGGCATATGGAGCTGCGGCATCACCGTGGGCGTCTCGGCCATCGCCGCGATGACATCGTCCGTGAAGTCGCGCGGATGCGGTGAGGTGAAGCGGACGCGCTCCAGCCCCTCGATGGCGCCGCAGGCCCGCAGGAGCTTGGAGAAGGCCTCGCGGTCGCCGATGTCGGAACCGTACGCGTTGACGTTCTGGCCCAGCAGCGTGATCTCGGAGACACCCTCGGCGACCAGTGCCTCGATCTCGCTCAGGATGTCACCGGGGCGGCGGTCCTTCTCCTTGCCGCGCAGCGCGGGGACGATGCAGAAGGTGCAGGTGTTGTTGCAGCCCACGGAGATGGAGACCCACGCGGCATAGGCGGACTCGCGCCGGGTCGGCAGCGTCGAGGGGAACGCCTCCAGGGACTCGGCGATCTCGATCTGCGCCTCCTCCTGGACGCGCGCGCGTTCCAGGAGCACGGGCAGCTTGCCGATGTTGTGCGTACCGAAGACGACATCGACCCAGGGCGCGCGCTTCACGATGGTCTCGCGGTCCTTCTGCGCCAGACAGCCGCCGACGGCGATCTGCATACCGGGCCGCTTGGTCTTCATGGGGGCGAGCCGGCCGAGGTTGCCGTACAGCTTGTTGTCGGCGTTCTCCCGCACGGCGCAGGTGTTGAAGACCACGACATCGGCGTCCCCGTCGGCCCCTTCGGGCGCGCGGACGTATCCGGCTCCCTCCAGCAGGCCCGACAATCGCTCGGAGTCGTGGACGTTCATCTGACACCCGTAGGTGCGTACCTCGTACGTTCGGTTGTCGCCCACTGTCCGGCTCCGGTCGCTGCTGCTCATGCGACAAGGGTAGGCGGTGCCCGGGACCCCCCGGTCCTTGAGCCTCCCGGTGGTCCGGCCGGGCACGGAGAGGCCCTCGGGAGGAGCCTGCGAAGACGTCCTCGAAGAGGTCCTGGGGAGAGGCCCTGGTCCTGGCGGGGAGTGAACTGGCAGGATCGCGGCATGTTCGCCGTTCTGTCCCGCACGAGCCGGGGTACCGGACGTGGCCGGCTCCTCCAGGGCGCCGCCGCGGTGGTGGTGCTGCTCGGGCTGCTGGTGTGGTGGCTGCTGCCGATCGGGGCGTCGGCGCCGAGCGGGTCGGTCACCTTCAGTACGGGGGTGACCAGCGGGGTCTACCAGCGGTACGGATCGCTGCTCAAGGAGGACCTCGGGCGCGATCTGCCGGATGTCTCGATACGGCTCACGACCAGTGAGGGTTCTCAGCAGAATCTCGCGCGGGTGGCGAGCGGGGAGGCCGACTTCACGGTGGCCACCGCCGACGCCGTCGCCAAGTACCAGGAGGACGGCAAGCCGGGTGCGGACCGGCTGCGCGGATGTGCCCGGCTGTACGAC
Organism: Streptomyces sp. NPDC055025; assembly: GCF_053608565.1. NCBI lineage: Bacteria > Bacillati > Actinomycetota > Actinomycetes > Kitasatosporales > Streptomycetaceae > Streptomyces > Streptomyces sp. NPDC055025. The sequence goes on along the minus strand of NZ_JBSGVS010000094.1, from coordinate 13,220 downwards.
GACTACGTACAGCTGGTCGTGGCCAAGGACTCCAGAATTCGCTCGGTCGCCGGTCTGCGCGGCAAGAAGGTGGGGGTGGGACAGGAGGGATCGGGTGTACGGCTGATAGCGGACCGGGTCATGACGGCCGCCGGACTCGACCCGAAGCACGGCATCACTGCGGTCCCGGCCGGCATCGACACCATGCCGGACCTGCTCGAACGGGGCGATCTGGACGCCTTCTTCTGGTCGGGCGGGCTGCCCACCGGCGCCGTGACCCTCCTGTGGCAGCGCTATGACATCCGGCTGGTGCCGCTGGACGCGAACCTCGTGGCCCGGCTCCATGCCTCGGGCGAGGCCGCTTCCCGCTACTACCGCTCCGCGGTGATCCCCGCCGACGCCTACGGCAGCGCGCAGGAGGGCACGCCCGTATCGACGGTCGCGGTGGCGAATCTGCTGGTCACGACGGACCGGATGGACGCCGGTCTCACGGAGGGCTTCACGCGAACCGTGATCGACAGCAGGGACCGCATCGGCAAGGAGGTGCATCCCGCGCAACTCGTGGATCTGCGGACGGCGATCTACACGGCCCCCCTGCGGCTGCACGAGGGCGCCAAGCGCTACTACCGGTCGGTCAAGCCCTGAGCCCTGGCCCCGCGCTCCCGTCCCGCTTCCCGCCCGCGTTCCCGTCCTGCTTCCCGCCCGAATTCCCTCCCCACTCCCGCCCCGCCGGATCGGCTCGGTTTTCCGGCCGGACAGCAGATGGAAACCGGCGAAGGCCCGCTGGTCGATGCCGGGCAGCATGTCGAACTCCGGCTTCCAGGGTTCGGGGTCCTCCGTCCCCCTACCGACGTCACGCGCAGGGACGCCACGCACAGGAACGCCACGCGTCAGGACGCGGGGGACGCTCTCGGGACGGTCAGTGTCACCCGCAGTCCTCGCGGCTCGCCGTGCGCGTAAGTGATCGAGCCGCCGCCCGCCGCCAGCAGCGCTCGCGAGATGGACAGTCCCAGCCCCGACCCCTTGATGTTCTGGTGGCGGTTGCTGCGCCAGAAGCGGTCACCGATCCGGGCCATCTCGTCGTCCGTGAGTCCGGGGCCGCCGTCATTGATGGCGATCACGGAGGTTTCACCGTTACGGGTGACTCTGACCGTGACCTCTTCACCCGCCGGAGTGAACTTCAGAGCATTGTCGATGACGGCGTCCAGGGCGCTGGAGAGCGCGATCGGGTCGGTCCAGGCGGTGACCGCCGCGCGGTGCTCGGTCAGCCGGACCCCCTTCTCCTCGGCGAGCGCCCGCCAGGCGGCGACCCGCTCCGCCGCGAGTTCACCGATGTCGGTGAGCCTCAGATCGGCGGGGGTGTGCTCGGCCAGCGCCAGATCCAGCAGATCGTCGAGGACCTGGGCGAGGCGCTTGCCCTCCGTACGGACGGAGGCGATCTCCTCGTTCCCGTCGGGCAGTTCGAGGGCGAGCAGCTCGATACGGAGCAGCAGGGCGGCCAGCGGATTGCGCAACTGGTGGGAGGCGTCGGCCACAAAGGCGCGCTGCTGCTCCAGCACATCCTCGACGTTGTCGGCCATCTCATTGAACGAACTGGCCAGCCGCCGCAGTTCCGGGGGCCCTCCGGCCGCCGCCACCCGGGAGTTCATCCTGCCGGTGGCGATGTCATGGGTCACCGCGTCCAGTACCCGCACCGGTCTGAGCACCCAGCCCGTCAGCCGGATCGCGGCCCCCACGGCGAGCAGCATGGCCGCCACCTCGCCCGCGGCGATCACCAGCCAGCCCTTGAGAATGCGTGAACGCATCTGCCCGGTCGGCGAGTCGGTCACCACGACCGCGACGACGTCCCCGTCCCGTACCACCGGCGAGTCGACGATGAGCCGGCGGTTCTGCCAGGGCCAGACCTGCTCGGGATCGTCGCTGCGGCGGCCCAGCAGGGCCTCCTGGAAGGACTGGCGCCCCTCCCCCTCCAGGGGCACCGTCCAGTCCCGCGGGGCGCGCGCCATGGCCTCGTCATCGCGGTAGAAGACGCCGACCTTGATCCCGTACACCTCGTGGTAGCGGGCGAGTTCCTCCGCCAGCAGATCACGCCGCTCACCGGTCCCCGGCCTGCCCTCGGCGACGAGCTGGGCGAGCGCGGCGACCCGCACGGTGTCGTCGATCCGGTCGACGACGACGCGCTGCTGCTGCGCGTCGGCCACACTCACGGCGAGCGGGAAGCCGAGGGCGAGGAGCACGCCCGCCATGAGGATGATGAGCAGCGGCAGAAGTCGGGAGCTCACGGGACGTTACGGTCCCTGACGCGTGGCCGGGACGACCAGTCGGTAACCGACACCCCGGACGGTCTCGATCAGCGCGGGCATCCCGAGCTTGCCGCGCAGGGACGCCACATGGACTTCGAGCGTCCGGCCCGTCCCTTCCCAACTGGTGCGCCAGACCTCGCTGATGATCTGTTCCCGCCCGAAGACGACCCCGGGGCGCTGGGCCAGCAGAGCCAGCAGATCGAACTCCTTGCGGGTGAGCTGGACCGGCTCTCCGTCGACGCTGACCCGCCGGGTGGGCAGTTCCAGCGTGAGACGTCCGAGCCGCTGGGCGGCCTCGGCCGTCGGCCCCGGCTCCTCCTCGCTCGCACGGCGCCGGCTCACGGCATGGATCCGCGCCAGCAGTTCACCGGTGTCGTACGGCTTGACCACATAGTCGTCGGCGCCGAGGTTGAGACCGTGGATCCGCGACCGTACGTCGGCCCGCGCGGTCACCATGATCACCGGGGTCGAGGTGAGTCTCCGTATCTTTCCGCAGACCTGGTAACCGTCCTGGTCGGGCAGGCCGAGGTCGAGCAGGACGACCGCGAACGGCTCCTTGCCCGCGTTGGCGGCGGGCAGCAGCGCCTGGAGCGCCTCCTCGCCGCTCCTGGCGTGCACGACCTGGAATCCATGCTTGGCGAGCACGGCCGCCAAGGCAGCGGCGACATGATCGTCGTCCTCTACGAGCAGCAGTCTCACGGGCCCCCTCTCTCGGTGGTGGTCGCACAAGGTATTCGGGCATCCACTCCGATGGTGTCGTGCCAGTCAAGAGTCTTCCCGTTACACCAAGGTTTCCGTTACCCACCCGGTACTCCCCGCAGTGCCGTCTTCACACGGTGTGTCCAGTTGCGGCCGGATCGTTATGCTCAATTCCAGCTCAGATCTGATGACGCTGATCGCATTGCGTGACTAAGGTCCTCCCAACCGAGGAGGACGGAGCAAGAAGCCGATGAGCGGAGTGTCAGTGACCAAGGGCACCGAGGACGCCGTGCCGGCGACGGGCGACCTGGTCGTACTGAGCAACGTGAACAAGCACTTCGGCGCGCTGCATGTGCTCCAGGACATCGATCTGACCATCGCCCGTGGCGAGGTCGTGGTCGTGATCGGGCCCTCCGGGTCCGGCAAGTCCACACTGTGCCGCACCATCAACCGTCTGGAGACCATCGACTCGGGCTCGATCTCGATCGACGGCAAGCCGCTGCCGGAGGAGGGCCGCGAACTCGCCCGGCTGCGCGCCGATGTCGGCATGGTCTTCCAGTCGTTCAACCTCTTCGCACACAAGACGGTGCTGGAGAACGTCACGCTGGGCCAGATCAAGGTCCGCAAGTCGGACAAGAAGGACGCGGAGCAGAAGGCGCGTTCGCTGCTCGACCGGGTGGGCGTCGGGTCGCAGGCCGACAAGTACCCGGCCCAGCTCTCGGGTGGTCAGCAGCAGCGTGTGGCGATCGCGCGGGCGCTGGCGATGGACCCGAAGGTCATGCTCTTCGACGAGCCCACCTCCGCGCTCGACCCCGAGATGATCAATGAAGTGCTCGAAGTCATGCAGCAACTCGCGCGTGACGGCATGACGATGGTCGTCGTCACCCATGAGATGGGTTTCGCGCGCTCCGCGGCGAACCGGGTCGTCTTCATGGCGGACGGCCGGATCGTCGAAGAGGCCACGCCCGACGCGTTCTTCAGCAACCCGCGCAGCGACCGTGCCAAGGACTTCCTGTCGAAGATCCTGCATCACTGATCCCGGCTCTTCCGCTGATCCCCGCTTCTGTACGGCGCCCTTCATACGGCTCTGTCGAGTCCTGTGGCTCCGCCGAGTTCCACCGCTCGACCGAGTCGCACGGCTCCACCGCGTCCCAGGGTTCCGCCGAGTTCGGCGGAACCTGTTCGTCCACGTCTCACCCGAGGGAAGTTCACGCATGAAGCTTCACAAGGCAAGCGCGGCCGCCGCTGCGGCTCTCGTCCTCTCCCTGACCGCGACCGCGTGCGGTGGTGAGAGCGGCGACGACGGCGCCGGCGGCGACGGTGGTGGCAAGATCACCATCGGTATCAAGTTCGACCAGCCCGGCCTCGGTCTGAAGAAGCCGGACGGCACCTTCGCGGGCTTCGACGTCGACGTCGCCACCTATGTCGCCAAGGAACTGGGCTACGACGCCAAGGACATTGTCTGGAAAGAGTCGCCCAGCGCCGAGCGCGAGAACCTGATCTCCAACGGTGATGTGAAGTTCGTCGTCGCCAGCTACTCGATCAACGACGAGCGCAAGAAGAAGGTCGACTTCGCCGGCCCGTACTTCCTCGCCCACCAGGACCTGCTGGTCCGCTCGGACGACAGCTCCATCACCAAGGCCGAGGACCTCAACTCCAAGAAGCTCTGTTCGGTGACGGGCTCCACCTCGGCGCAGAACGTCAAGGAAGAGCTCGCGCCCAAGGCCGACCTCCAGGAGTTCGGCGGCTACTCGGAGTGCCTGACCGGTCTGGAGAACAAGGCCGTTGACGCGCTGACCACGGACGACTCCATTCTCGCCGGTTACGCGTCGCAGCAGGAGCACCAGGGCAAGTTCAAGCTCGCGGGCCTCAAGCTCAGCGACGAGAACTACGGCATCGGCCTCAAGAAGGGCGACACCGAGCTGCTGACGAAGATCAACGACGCCCTCAAGAAGATGGAGTCGGACGGCTCCTGGCAGAAGGCCGTGACGGCCAACTTCGGTCCGTCCGGTTACAAGAACGAGCCTGCCCCCGCGATCAGCTGAGGCATCCGAGACAGGAGTGACGCGCCGCCGGCCCGTCCGGCGGCGCGTACCGACCAGCCAACCAGGGGAGAGCGCGGGGCATCGTGTTCGACTTTCTTGATTCCGGGCAGTACGACCTGCTCGGCGCCTTCTGGGTGACGGTGCAGCTCACCCTCTACTCCGCAGTTGGTTCTCTCATCTGGGGAACGCTGCTGGCCGGGATGCGTGTCAGTCCCGTGCCGCTGATGCGTACCTTCGGTACCGCGTACGTCAATCTGGTCCGCAACACGCCCCTGACCGTGGTCATCCTCGCCTGTTCACTGGGGCTCGGCCAGACCCTCCAGATCACCCTCGGCGGCGAGGACTTCAAGACCATGGGCTTCCGGCTCGCGGTCCTCGGGCTGGTCGCCTACACCGGCACCTTCGTCTGTGAGTCGCTGCGCTCCGGTATCAACACCGTGCCCGTCGGGCAGGCGGAAGCGGCCCGCGCGCTGGGGCTGAGCTTCTTCCAGGTGCTGACGCTGATAGTCCTTCCGCAGGCGTTCCGTTCCGTGGTGGCGCCGCTGGCCAATGTGCTGATCGCGCTGACCAAGAACACCACGGTCGCCTCGGCGATCAGTGTCGCGGAGGCCTCGGCGCTGATGAAGACAATGATCGAGAACGAAAGCAGCGCGCTCTTCGCGGTCTTCGCGGTGTTCGCCTTCGGATTCATCGTTCTCACCCTTCCGACCGGCCTGATCCTGGGCTGGGTCAGCAAGCGAGTGGCGGTGAAGCGATGAGTGCCACATCCGTTCTGTACGACACTCCCGGTACCCGCGCCAAGCGGCGCAATATTATCTACACGATCGTGTTCGTGGTGCTCTTCGCGCTCGCCGCGTGGTGGGTGCTGGCCGCCATGGCCGACAAGCACCAGCTCGACTCGGAGAAGTGGAGTCCGTTCGTCACGGACTCCGAGGTGTGGACGACCTATCTGCTGCCGGGACTTGGCGAGACGCTCAGGGCCGCCGTGCTGTCCATCGTGATAGCCCTGCCGTTCGGCGCGCTGCTCGGTATCGGCCGGCTGTCCGACCATGTCTGGGTCCGGGTACCGGCCGGTGTCGTCGTCGAGTTCTTCCGCTCGATCCCGGTCCTGCTGATGATGGTCTTCGCCAGTCAGCTCTACGTGCAGTTCACCGATGTCTCCTCGGACCTGCGGCCGCTGTACGCCGTCGTCACGGGCCTGGTGCTCTACAACGCCTCGGTCATGGCCGAGATCGTCCGGGCCGGCATCCTCTCGCTGCCGAGCGGCCAGATCGACGCGGCGAAGGCCATAGGTATGCGCAAGGGCCAGGCCATGACCTATGTGCTGCTGCCCCAGGCGGTGACGGTGATGCTGCCCGCCCTGGTCAGCCAGCTCGTGGTGATCGTCAAGGACACCGCGCTCGGCGGCGCGCTCCTCGGTCTGAGCGAACTCCTCTCGCAGAACCGCACGATCACCGCGAACTACGGTGCCAACACCATCGCCGCGTTCACCGTGATCGCGCTGATGTACATCGCGCTGAACTTCCTGCTCACCACCTTCGCCGGCTGGCTGGAGCAGCGGCTGCGCCGGGGCAGGAAGAGCACGGGCGCCACGCTCGGTCCCGATGATGTACAACAGGCCAGTGTGGTGGGGCACACCCCGGACGGCAGCGGCGCCTGAGGCGGACGGGACAGGGGGTGTACGCGCCGCTCAGGCCGTCGCTTGACGCAAGCACCCCCAGTAGGTTGCATACGTTCTGTGATCACGTACCGGGCTCCTACCGCCCTTGACCGCAAGACCGCACGGGCCGGAGGGGTCGCGCCGTGGACCCGGTGATCGTCGCCGGCGCGGGCCCCGTCGGACTCGCGCTCTCCCTGGCCCTCGCCGCACAGGGAGTCCCGGCCGTCGTCCTCGACGAGGGGTCGGGTACGGACGAACAGCGTCCGGCCAGGACCGCCATACTGCGGCCCGACACCACCGCCCTGCTGGCCCGGCTCGGCTGCACCACCCTCGACGAGCACGGCACCCACTGGACCGGCTGGCGGCTGATGCGGCGCAAGCAGCTCATGCGGGAGCTGCCGCTCGGCGGTGAGGACGGCGCCCCCGCGCCGCTGCACATTCCCCAGCACGCTCTCGCGCGCGGACTGCGGGACGCCATCGCGGGCCAGGAGCTCGTACAGCTCGTCTCCGGCAACCGGCTCGACTCGCTGGAGCAGGACGACCGCGGGGTCACCGTGCACACGCGCGGCCCCGGGGCGACCTGGTGGCGCGGCAGCCATCTCGTGGGGTGCGACGGCGCCCGGTCCACGGTCCGCAAGCTGCTCAACATCCGCTTTCCGGGGCGTACGGCGGTGGAGCGGCACGCCGTCGCGGCGCTCCGTGTCGATCTTCCCTGGCCCGGCGAGGCGCTGCTGCACCGTCAGCCGCCCTGGCCCAGCGGCGGCGAGGAGGTCTCCGCCAGGCCCCTCGCGGACGGAGTGTGGCGGCTCGACTGGCTGCTGCCCGCGCGCGGCGAGTTGGTCACGCCCGACGCGCTGGTGACGCGTTTACGGGACACCCTGGCCGGCTGGTGCGGTGCGACACCGCCGTACGAGCTGCTCGACACGGGCGTCTACACGCTGCACCACCGGCTGGCCAGGCGCTGGCGGGTGGGGCGGGCCTTTCTCGCCGGGGACGCGGCCCATCTGCTGGGTGCGGTGGGCACCCAGGGGCTCGACGAGGGGCTGCGTGACGTCTCCAATCTCGCCTGGAAGCTGGCCGAGGACTGGCACCGGGGCGCCACGGAGGTCCTGCTGGACAGCTACCAGGCCGAGCGGCGCACCGCCGTCGCCTCCCGGCTGCGCGCCGCCGACCAGTCGCTGCCGATACTGCGGGGCGGCAGCGGGCTGCGTACCTATATGCCGGGCGCGCGTGGACATGACACCCTGCTCGCCGACGGGCATCTGGGGCACGGGCCATTGGGAGCACCGCCGTCCTACCCGCACTCCCCCCTCGCGCCTCCGCACGCCGAGGCGCACACCGCCGTGGGCACGCCCCCGGGCGCTCCGGTCGCGGATGTGCTGGTCACAGCGCCGGACGGGACGACCGTACGGCTCGGGGACCGGCTCGGACGGGGACACCTCCTGGTGGTGCTGGTCGCTCCCGGTACGGGCGTGTGGGACCGGCGGCACTGGCTGACGGCCGGGGTGATGCCCCGGCTCGCGGCGGCGGTGGACGCCCTGCCGGTACGGGCGGAGCTGCTGGTCACCGAGGCATATCCGGGCGCGTCCGCGCACAGTGTGCTGCTGGTACGGCCGGACGGGCATCTCGTCACGGCCTTCGGCGGAGTGCGTCCGGCCGATCTGTACGCGGCGGCCGACGCGGCGCGCGGAGGCACTCCGTCCGCTCGTTCCTCCGCCCGTTCGGGGCCTTCCGAGGCGGCATCGACCGACCGCACTGCGAACATCAATTGACCGACGCGGGCGCACATGGTGTACTCCGGAACGTGACTGACACCGATGTGCGCCTGTGGCGGAGGGTCCATATGGACCTGGTCCGCTACGCGGGCTGCGTGTGTCGCCCGTCCTGTTGATTCGCCCTTTCTCTTCACGCGCTCGCCGCGTCCGCCGCGGCAGCACACTCTCGCGAACATCTCAGGACGGTCACCATGTCTCTCCCCGTACATCGCTCCGCGCCCGACACCGCCGCCACCGCCGGGCCTTCCACCGCGACCTCACCCTCCGGCACGGCATCCTCCAGCGCGGCATCCTCCGTCTCGCCGTCCTCCGGCCCCACCCCGGCCGAGCTCCTCGACTTCGTCCGCCGGACGGCCACCGACACCGAGCTGATCTCCTCGCTCCCCCTCGATCCCGAGGGGCGTACCTGGATCCGGCTCGACGGTCCCTCGGGCAGCGAGGCCTGGCTCATCGGCTGGCCGCCCGGCACGGGGACCGGCTGGCACGACCACGGTGGCTCGCACGGGGCGTTCGCCACGGCGGCGGGCGCGCTCAAGGAGGACTCGCTGGCGGCCCGGCTGCCCACCGAGGGGTGGAAGACCCTGGAGCTGGCCGAGGGCGTCGACCGGGAGCGGAAGCTGACGGCGGGCGAGGGCCGGGCGTTCGGCAGGCACCATGTGCACGAGGTGCGCAATGAGTCCGGGGCCGACCACGCCATCTCCGTCCACGCGTACTTTCCGCCGCTGCCGCTGATGCGCCGTTACAGCCGCACGGGTGCCGTGCTCCGCCTTGAGCACGTCGAGCGCCCGGAGGAGTGGCAGTGAGCGAGTCGGCCCGGTCCGAACCTGTGGGGATAGACGAACTGCTGGAACGGGTCCGTGAGGACCTGGACCGGATAGAGCCGCGAGAGGCCTTCGAGGCCGCCGCGGAGGGCGCGCTGCTGGTGGACATCCGGTACGCGGCGCTGCGGGACCGCGACGGCCTGATACCGGGAGCGCTGGTCGTCGAGCGCAATGAGCTGGAGTGGCGGCTGGATCCGCGGGGCAGCCACCGCGCCGCCGAGGCCACCAGCCATGATCTGCGCGTGGTCGTGATCTGCAACGAGGGGTACGCGTCGAGTCTGGCGGCGGTGTCACTGAAGACGCTGGGACTGCACCGCGCGACCGACCTCGTCGGCGGCTTCCAGGCGTGGAAGGCCGAAGGGCTGCCGGTCACACGATGAGTGCGTGCCCTCTGCCGGGCGCACGGTGGGCGTGTGATCACCACCGCGCCGCCACCTCGACTGGGTGGACCCGGAGTGCGGTACGGCCCCGCATCGGGTCCCTGGGAGGTGGAGCCCGGTCGGCCCGGATGCCCTCGCGGGCTGGGCACGGGCCGCGTCACCGAGGCCCGGCTGAACGAAGAGGACCGTACAGGTCATGCCGGTGAGCGGGGCGAGCGGAGTGACGACCGCCGCCATGCGGGTGGCATTCGTGCGGACATTCGCAGTGGTCTGTCGGCCGCCGGGACTCGCCGAGCCGGTCGCTCTCGCCATCGCGTCCGCTCGAAGAGATCGAGGTCGCGGACATACGCGTGTCCCGGTGCCGAGTGCCGGCACACGGGCCGGAATCGCCGAGGCAGCGGTGCTGGAAAGGGACGCTAGTAGAGGCTCTCGTCCAGTCCCTCGGTGTCCTCGCCCTCCTCCTCCAGCGCCTGTCTGACCACCCGCAACGCCATGCCCTCCGCATACCCCTTGCGGGCCAGCATCCCCGCCAGCCGGCGCAGCCGTCGGTCGCGCTCCAGACCGCGTGTGGCCCGGAGCTTGCGGGCGACCAGCTCGCGGGCCGTGGCCTCCTCCTGATCCGCGTCCAGTTGCCCGACAGCCTCGTCGATCAGGGCCGGGTCCACTCCCTTCGTACGCAGCTCGCGCGCGAGGGCCCGTCTGGCGAGTCCTCTGCCGTGGTGGCGTGACTCCACCCAGGCGTCCGCGAACGCCGCGTCGTCGATCAGCCCCACGTCCTCGAAGCGGGAGAGCACCTCCTCGGCGGCGTCCTCGGGGATGCCCCGCTTGTCCAGCGCGTCCGCCAGCTGTTTGCGGGTGCGTGGGGTCCCGGTGAGCAGGCGCAGACAGATCGCCCGCGCCCGCTCCACCGGATCCTGGGGCGACAGCTCCTGCTCGGCCCTCGACGAGTCGAAGCCGTCGCCCGGTCCTTCCGTTCGCCGCCTCTTCCGGCCAGGCACGGTACGGATCAGCTCTTGGTCGCTGCCGCCTTGGCCGCCTTGGCCTTGGAGGCAGCGGCGGGCGCCGACTTCACCGGGTCCTCGGCCGGGGCCGGGGCAGCACCGGCCGCTTCCGCGGCGGGCTCGGTCTTCGTCTCCGGCCTGACACCGATCCCGAGCTTCTCCAGGATCTTCTTCTCGATCTCATTGGCGAGATCGGGGTTGTCCTTGAGGAAGTTACGGGCGTTCTCCTTGCCCTGGCCGAGCTGATCGCCCTCGTACGTGTACCAGGCGCCGGCCTTCCGCACGAAGCCGTGCTCCACGCCCATGTCGATCAGACCGCCCTCGCGGCTGATGCCATGGCCGTAGAGGATGTCGAACTCGGCCTGCTTGAAGGGCGGGGCGACCTTGTTCTTGACAACCTTGACGCGGGTGCGGTTGCCGACGGCGTCGGTGCCGTCCTTCAGCGTCTCGATCCGACGGATGTCGAGGCGCACCGAGGCATAGAACTTGAGCGCCCGGCCACCGGTCGTGGTCTCCGGCGAGCCGAACATCACACCGATCTTCTCGCGGAGCTGGTTGATGAAGATCGCGGTGGTCTTCGACTGGTTGAGCGCGCTGGTGATCTTCCGGAGCGCCTGGCTCATCAGCCGCGCCTGGAGACCCACGTGCGAGTCGCCCATCTCGCCCTCGATCTCCGCGCGCGGCACCAGGGCGGCGACGGAGTCGATGACGATGAGGTCGAGTGCCCCGGAGCGGACGAGCATGTCCACAATTTCGAGCGCCTGCTCGCCGTTGTCCGGCTGGGACAGGATGAGGTTGTCGATGTCGACGCCGAGCTTCTTCGCGTACTCGGGGTCGAGGGCGTGCTCGGCGTCCACGAAGGCCACCGCGCCGCCCGCGCGCTGCGCGTTGGCCACGGCGTGCAGGGTCAGGGTCGTCTTGCCGGAGGACTCGGGGCCGTACACCTCCACCACTCGTCCGCGCGGCAGGCCGCCGACGCCCAGGGCGACGTCCAGCGCGGTCGACCCGGTGGGGATGACCTCGATCGGCTCGTTCGGCCGCTCGCCCAGGCGCATCACCGCGCCCTTGCCGAATTGCCGTTCAATCTGTGCGAGCGCGGCGTCCAGCGCCTTCTCGCGGTCGGTTCCTGCCATGGGTTCCACCCGATTTGCTTGTGTCGATCGCTTCACGTCGAAGACGCTATCCCCTGCCACTGACAACGCGTCCCGACGTCCTCCCGGCCTGTGGACAACTCCGCTGAAACCCCGTCGGCGTCCACGCCGAAACCGCACGGGCGGACCGCGCCGGACAGCCTCACCGGCCGGCCACGGAACACCGGCCGGACTCCCATAAGAATGGATGTTCGATTTTACTGTCAAGCGCGCCACCCGGCACGCAGAACACACAGAAGGTGTGTCCTCTGCCACGCGATCTTGACCGATTGACAGGTGATCTTGATCGAACTGGAAGCACCAGTTCCTGGAGTGCGACCAGGTCCACCACCGGGAAGCCCGGTTCGTGCAGTGCGGATCAGTGCCGTGCGAACGCCCGATCTCGCGGCCGCATCTGGTCGCGTGGGCCCGCCGCCCGCAGAACCACGTCCAGCACCCGCGCCGGGTCGGCGGCGTACGCGTGCGAGAACCACGCCATGTTGGCCTCCACCACGGCCCAGCGATGTCCCGGACGGTACGGGTCGAGCACCTGCCCGACGTCCACCACCACGGCGCTCGGCAGGGCGGGCCCGGCCACGGCGACCAGCCGGTCGGCGAACTCCGTGATCTCCCCGGCGATGGCCCGGTCCGCCCGGTCCGCCCGGTCCGTTCCGAGCAGGCGCGGGTCGCGTACCGGCTCGCCGCCGCGATCCGGCCGTCCAGCAGGAACAGCCGGTACTCGGCCGCGAAGGTCACCACCTCGGACAACAGCACCGGTGTCGCCGGGTCCAGAGCGCTGGAAAGCCGGGAGCCGTCGGTGTAGACGTCAGCCGGGAAGGACTTGTCACGAGGCGGCTTGACGAACGTCGGCCGGTCGATCGCCCACGCGTCCGCGATGGTTCCTGCCCGGACCTGGCGACCGGTGAACTCCTCCGGCAACTCGGCGAGCCAGCCGTCCGTCGGCTCCAGCAGCGCGAACCCGAGCCGGCCTGCCAGCCGCGCACCCGCGACCGGCCCGCCGTACCAGTACGCAGGGCCTGCCAGGCCGGGCTCCTCCGCCGCCCTGACCGGCATCCCCCGACCCGCCGCCTCAACGGCCAACAGCTCCATCGTCGACGTCCGCCGCCCAGGCATGACCAGCACCGCGAATCCCTCCCGCACTCCGCAAAACCACCACGCTAGCTCCGCCATGCCCACCACAGCAGCCGAGATTCCCCCGCCGCGGGCCCCAAGAGAGGCGCCGGGGAACGGCGAGCCACACCTCAAGATCGGGCGAGCCACGGCTCAAGATCGAGTGGCAGGAACCCGGCGTCGGTCAAGATCACTTGGCAAACGGTCGAGATCGCCTGTCGGAGGACAAGGTGGACGGGCCCGACCGCAGCCTCGTGGGGAAGGGGCGGGCCCCAGGCGCGGGGGGCCCCGGGGGC
>NZ_JBSGVS010000093.1:0-25666 GCF_053608565.1 Streptomyces sp. NPDC055025 | reverse complement strand
GCCGTCGTGGGCCTCGGCGGCCAGGCGTTCATCCGGAGGAACTCGCAGGACGCGGCTTCGTCGTGCCCCTGGTGACCAGGGGGCATCAGAGAAGGAAGGAGCCCCCCATGCGGGGCCACGCCAGACGCACCACCACGGTGCTCGCCGCCGCCTGCGCGCTGCTCGCCACGGCGGCGGCCGGATGCAGCGGCCCCCGGGCCGGTTCGTCCGACGCCGCGTTGACGGTGTCGACGACCACCGCGATCGTCGCGGACCTGGTCGAGCAGGTGGGCGGCGACCGCGTCGACGTCACCTCGGTCGTGCCGACCAACGGCGACCCGCACTCCTACGAGCCCAGCCCCGGCGACGCGGCCAAGGTCACGGAGGCCGACGTCGTGTTCGGGAACGGACTGCTGCTCGAAGAACCCGGGATCATGAAGATGGTCCACAACAACGCGCCCAAGTCGGCGCCGAAGATCGAGATCGCCGAGAAGCTGGAGCAGTACGGCGGCACCGTCATGAAACTGGAGGAGGACCTCGGGCTCGATGTCCTCTGGCTCGGCTGGGCCGTCGAGGGCGAGGTCGCCGGCGACGGCTCCCAGGTCAGTACGACCGCCACGAAGGTGGATGGTCCGGGCGATCTGCGTGTCTACCTCACCGACACGCTCGGCAGACCGCAGGTGTACGTCGACTCCGCCGACGGCCTCGACGCCAAGGACTCCTTCGCCCTGCCGCCCGAGGCGCACACCCACGTCAACTGGGCGTTCAGCGAGCCCGGTACGTACCGGCTGACCATCCAGGGGCGGACCGAGACGCTCGACGGGAAGAGCGAGGACACCGGCAGCGGGACCTTTACCTTCCGCGTCGGTGACGCCACCGCCAGACCGGCGGGAGCCTCCCTGCTGGACGCCGGCCACGCGGACCTCACGCTGAACGCGGAGACCGGGAAGGTCTACATACGCGCCGACGACGAGAAGAGCGGGGCGCGCACGCGTCTCGCGGCCGACGGTGTCGTCCTCAACGTACCCGACCGGGCCAAGGAAGAGGTGCCCAAGGAAGAGGCGTACGGCTTCCTCGGCGAGCCGGGCGCGGACCTGTGGGTGCTGCCGCAGGCCGTCATCGGCAAGCACGTACACGGTGACCTGGACCCGCACGCCTGGGAGGACGTGGCCAACACCCAGGCGTACGTCCGGCGGATCGAGGCCGAACTGATCAAGGCCGATCCGGCGGGGAAGGCCACGTACAAGACGAACGCCGAGTCGTATCTGAAGGCCCTTGGGGAGCTGGACGCGGAGGTCGCGGAGAAGCTCGCGACCATTCCCGAGCGCAACCGGAAGCTCATCACCACGCACGACGCCTTCGGCTACCTCGCCAAGGCGTACGGCATGGAGGTCGCGGGCTTCGTTGTGCCCGTGCCCAACCGGGAGCCGAGCGCCGCCCAGATCGAGGAACTCGGCACCACGATCCGTGAGAAGCGGGTCCCGTCGGTGTTCCTGGAACCGAACCTCGCGGCCCGCTCGGACGTGCTGCGCCGGGTCGCCCAGGACCAAGGGGTCGGTGTCTGCACGATCTACGGCGACTCGTTCGACGAACACGTCGACGGCTATGTATCGATGATGCGGCACAACGCGAACGAACTCGCGAAGTGCCTTGGGGAGGAAGCCCGATGAGGGTCACGCGGAAGTCACACAGGGAACGGATCGCCGTGGCGGTGGCGCTTGCGGCCACCCTCGCGGGCAGTGGGGCCGCTGCTGCTGCGGCCGACGGCGGCAGCCGGCCGGGATGGGGCCGGATCACCTACACGGACGGGGTGCTGAGCCTCGACGCCGTCGAGGATGCGGACGGTACGGCCCCGCATGTCATCGCGATCGACGACTTGGGACTGACGGACGCTCCGGCGCCGGGCTGGGACACCACCGGCATAGCCGCCGACGCCGTGGACCAGGACACCGTGCGGTGGTCGCTGACGGGGCTCGACGGGCCGGGCGAGCTGCGGGTGCACGGGGACGGCGAGCGGGAAGCGCCGCTGTTCGACAGCGCGGACGGGCTGCCCGACGGTTACGAACTGCCCGCGGGACAGCGGGGTTCCACCCGATGGGAGTTCACCGCCGAGGGCACGTACCAGGCCGTCTTCACCGCCGAGGCCACGGCGCTCGACGGGCGGCACCTGTCCGTCGGGACCGTGTACACGATCCTGGTCGGGGACGAGGCGAACCCGGGGGCGAGCGGAACGGCCCGGCCGCCGCACGCCGCTCCGGCCGAGATTCCGGCTGACGGCAAGGTGACCCCGGCCGATGACGCGGCCCCGGCCGCACCCCGGACGCGGAATCTGATCGCCCCGACGGCAGGGAAACCCGCGTCTGTCGCGGTCTCCTCGCGGGCCGCGGCCGTATCCACCCCGAAAGTCCTCGATGAAGGCCACATCGACTTCGCCGCCCGTGTCGTGGACGGGACACTGCAGATCCACATCAAGGACGGAACCGTCTCCGGGAAAACCACCTGGCGAGAGCCTTCTTCCGTGGTGCTGCACGTGAAGCCCCCGGCGAAGAACAGGCTTCCGGACGGCGACGCCTTCGCCTTCCTCGGCAAGGCGGGCGACCCCGTCTGGCTGCTCGACCAGGTGCAGCAGGAGGGCCTTCTGTGGCCCGGCTGGTCCACCGACAACATCAAGGCGGGAGCTGCCAAGGGTGGCGTGACGTTCTCGTTGACGAAGGTGACGGGCCCAGGGGCGTACGCCCTCTACACGTACGACGCGATGTCCGGCGCGAACGTGCTGTTCAACAGCAAGGACGGGGTCCCGGATTCCATCGACGTGCCTGCGAACACACACGCTCACGGCGGCTGGGCCTTCACGAAGGAAGGCACTTACAAGCTGACGTTCACGATGAGCGGCACGCTCGCTGACGGTCGGGCTGTGAGCGACACCGAGACCGTGACCTTCGTCGTGGGCGACCAGGACCCGTCCGCAGTCGAGCCCGGCGACGGATCGGGCAGCGGGCCGGGATCCGGCGCGGACGGCGGCGACGACAGCACCCCGGGCACCGGCCCGGCCTCCGACAGCGGCGTGCCGTCCGGCGGCTCGGCGAAGAGTGACGGGTCGATGGCCGCGACCGGCGCCGGGAACACCGTGCTGATGGGCGCCGCCGCCGCGCTTGCCGCACTCGGGGCCGCCTTCGTCGTCGCCACGCGCCGGCGCGGGGCTCGTACCGCTGACGCCGCCCGTACGGCCGGGAGGAAGCCCGCGTGAAGCAGGCCACCGCGGAACAGCCGCCGCCGCTGCTCCAGGTCCATGACATGAGCGTCTCGCTCGGCGGTCGGCCCGCCGTCCAGGACGCCCGGCTGGCGCTGCACCGGGGCGACCTGCTGGGCCTGCTCGGCCCGAACGGCGCGGGCAAGACCACCCTGCTGCGTGCCGTCCTCGGCCTGGTCCCGCTCTCCGGCGGCGACGCCCTGATCGACGGCCTGCCCCCGTCACGCGCCCGGCACCTCGTCGGATACGTGCCGCAGCGCCACGAATTCGCCTGGGACTTCCCCGTCGACATCGCGGGTGCGGTGCTGTCCGGCCGTACTCGCTCCATCGGCTGGCTGCGGCGGCCCGGGCCCGCCGACCGGACGGCCGTCGACGCGGCGCTGGAGCTCGTCGGCCTCGCCGATATGCGCCGACGACCCATCGGGGAACTGTCCGGCGGACAGCGGCAGCGGGTGCTGGTCGCCCGCGCGCTGGCGGTCGATCCTCAACTGCTGCTCCTCGATGAGCCGTTCACGGGTCTGGACGCGCCTACACAGGAGCTTCTGAACGGCCTCTTCGGCCGTCTGGCCGCCGACGGCAAGGGCCTGCTGATGACCACCCATGATCTGGCGGCGGCCGCCCGCACCTGTACCCGGGTTGCGCTGCTCAACCGTACGATCGTCGCCGAGGGCGGCCCCGAACTGCTCGCCGATCCTGCGCAGATGCTGCGGGCGTTCGGTCTGGACAGCGCGATCGGAGCCGCCGCGTGACCTCCCTGGACCTCGTGGGCTTCCTGACCGACCCCTGGCACCTCCCCTTCATGCAAAGGGCGTTCGCGGTCGCCATGATCACCGGACTGGTGTGCGGCGTCGTGGGTGTCTACGTAGTACTGCGCGGCATGGCCTTCATCGGCGAGGCCGTGTCCCACTCGGCGTTCCCCGGGGTCGCCCTCGCCTACGCCTTCCACGGCAACCTGCTCCTCGGCGGAGCACTCGCCGGCCTCACCACCTCCCTCCTCATCGCGCTCGTCTCGCAGAACCGCCGGCTGAAGGAGGACACCGTCATCGGAGTCTTCTTCTCCTGCGCCTTCGGGGTGGGCATCGTGCTGGTGTCCACACAGGACGGCTGGTCCACCGACCTGTCGTCCTTCCTGTTCGGGCAGGTGCTCGCGGTCGGCCCGGAGGACGTGTGGAAAGCGGCGGGCGCCGGCACGGTCCTGGTGACGGTCGTGCTGCTGCTGAGCAAAGAACTCGTCGCGGTCAGCCTCGACCGCGAAACGGCACGGGCGGCCGGACTGCCCGTCCTGCGGCTCGACCTGATCCTCTACACGGTCGTGACCGCCACGATCGTGCTGTCCCTGGAGGCGGTCGGCAACATCCTTGTCCTCTCCCTGCTCATCACACCGGCCGCCGCCGCCCGCATGCTGACCGACCGGCTGTGGGCCATGACCCTGCTGGCCTCGCTGCTCGGCGGCACCGGGGCACTTGCCGGCCTGTACATGTCGTACACGTACGACCTCGCGGCCGGCGGCTCCATCGTGTGCGTTCTGACCGCCCTGTTCGCCCTCACCTGGTGCCTGGCACCCCGGCACGGCCCGCTGGCGCGAGCTCGGCGACGGCGCGCCGAGACCCCCCGGACGTCCGCGGACCGGATGGTCTCCGCATGAGAGCGGCCCGCCCACGCCGTGGACACCGGAGCCGTACGACCTTTCGCGCGTGAGGCGAACGGCGATCGACGGCCTGGGCTCCCGCTCCCCACGGGCGGGGGCTTTCCGGCCCATGCGCACCACGTGGTCCGGAACATCACGTTCAGTCAACTCGACGCGGCCGACCGGCCCCCGCGCCACGGGAGGTGGGTGTTGCACAACTCGTCGCCCGCACAGCCACTACCGCCCTGGCGTTCGACCAGGCAGCGGATCGCCATCCTGAACGCGCTGCACGACTGCCACGGCTTCGCCTCCGCCCAGGAATTGCGCACGGCGCTGGAAAGGGCGGTGTCACCATCGGTCTGACCACGGTGTACCGGACGCCGTCACCAGCTTCACGGAGATTGAGCACACCGTGGAACTCACAGGAATCTGCGCCCACTGCCGCCTCACGTCGGACACAGACGGTTCGCTTCTATAGCGGCTAGTGTTGCGAACTAGGCGTTGTGGCTTGATGTCAGGGCAGGGACCGGCACGTCGATGTCGGGGAATTTCTTGGCGTCGGCCATGTCTTGACAGATGGCCTGATACCAGCCGTTGGCCGCACGGACCGCGCCGGGTTGTTCGTATGCGGCGGCGTAGTGGGCACGGCTCTCGTCGTCGATGGCACCGGGGCGTGGGCGAGCTGCTGGGTGACGTGGTCGATGACGTGGTGGTAACGGTCGGCCAAGAGTTGTTCGGGGAGGCCGTCGAGTTGGTTGAAGGCGCACCACCAGGATGAGGAGCCGCTCGGGCGGGGGACAAGCTGCATGGCGTCGATGTAGGAGCTGGGGTGGACTCCTTCACAGAGGGCGACTTTACGCGCGGCCCGCGGGTGGCGGGCGACGAAGGCGTGAGCCACCATGGCACCGATGTCGTCGCCCGCGATATTGGCCTGTTCGTGGCCCAGCGAGCGCAGCAGTTCGTGGATGTCACGGGCCATCGTCTTCTTGTCGTAACCGTCGTCCGGCTTGGCGGAGTCCCCCATGCCGCGCAGGTCGACAGCGATCACTCGGTAGTGGCGGCGAGCTGTGGCATGACCTTGCAAAATTGCCACCAGGCGCGCGGCCAGCCGGGCAGGAGCACCAGGGGCGTGCCGGAGCCGCCTGTGGCGTAGTGAAGCCGGGTGCCATTAACGTCAGCCCAGCCCCTGCTCGAATGGCGTGTCCTCGATCAGCATGATCGGGTCTCCTCGGAATGAGGGATTTTCATCGCCCTTCGGGGAGCTGGGTGATGTTGTACTTTTCTATGAGACCCCTAATGGCCTCATAGTGTTCCGGATCCGGAATGGGTGCTTCTTCACCAGGGCGGGGTTCGTCACCGGCGGCAACAAAAAGTTCTCGACGCCGCCGGGAGCGAAGAAAAAGATCATTCTCGCTGTGCGGTCGCTGATGTTCTTGAAACGGTGGCGGTTGCCGTGCGGAATAAAAACGAGGTCGCCCGGTCCGGCGGAGATGATCTCGTCGCCGTTGAGGAATTCGAGCTCACCGTCGAGCAGATAGAACGTCTCGTCCTCGGTGCCGTGCGCGTGGGCCTCGGGACCCGCGCCGGGCGGGACGGACGCCTCAATGAAGCCGAGGGAGCCGCCGGTCTGTCCGGCGGTCAGTTTGATGGTGCACGTGTCGCCAGCTCCCCAGCGCATGGTGCCCTCGGAATCGCGGACGAGGATTCCGCCGCGGCGTGCCCAGCGGGGATCGCGCGGGTCGGGGACCGGGATCGTGAAGGTCATGTCAGCGGGCATCTTCTTTCAAGAGCGAGGTAATGGTGCACCGCACAATTAGCTATCCAGTTGATAGATAGCTGGAGAGATAGTAACTGGAGTTGATATACTGAGGGTGGCCGAGCAGGTCGGCCGTCACGTAGCGAGAGGAGCCGGTTATGGTGGCGAACGCGGCCGAGGGCGCATCGGCAGAAGGGGATGGCGCGGGAGTCTGCCCCTCCGATGAGCAGGTCGCTCTGTTGAGACAGTGGGACAGTCTGCAGTCAGGGCTGCGCCGCTTGAGTGAGCAGGTTCTGAAGGATGTGCATCACTCCACCGGGCTTGCTCCATCCTCGTTTCAGGTTCTGTGGTTCCTGCTGCTGGCACCGGGCCAGGCTGCCCCGATGAGCGAGCTGTCACGGACACTCGGTTTCACCACGGCCGGCACGACCAAGGTTGCCGACCGTCTCTGCGAGGCCGGGCTGATGGAGCGGCGTCCACACCCGACGGACCGACGCGTAACGCGGGCGGCTCTGACCCCTCAAGGCCGCACCACTGCGACAAAGGCAGCCCTAACGCTCGCCGACGCCCTCCAGGAACGTGTGATCACCACGCTGGGACTGGACGGCCTCGAGTCGCTTGCGGACTTCGCGACCCTCATCGATCCCGAGGTCGCACCATCCCCTGCCTGCGCGGCGATCGCGCAGAGCGCCTGATGACTGCCCGCCGTGACCCTGGTGGCAGCGCGCCAGGGTCACGGCGGCATCAGAAGGCGTGGGGGCCGAATCGCCCCCACGCCACCACTGCGGCCACCACCAGCAGCACGGCATTGAGAGCCACATTGCCCCACTCCGCACGCCGCGCGTGAATCATTGCCGCGTCGGCCATCAGCACAGCTACACCGCATGCCGCAACCGGCACGAGCACAGGTGCCACACCGACGGCGGCCGGCAGGGTCAGCCCGATGGCGCCGAGTACTTCCAGCAGGCCGAGCGCGCGCAAGATCCCGGGCGAGAAGCTGGCAGCCCAGGCGCCCGAGGACTGGACGATCTTCTCCTTGGACTGCAGCAGCTTTCCCAGTCCCGCAGACAGGAGGAGTGCAGCCAGGAGCGAGGCGACGATCCACAAAGAGATGTTCATATGACCACTTTTCGCTTGTCCACGATGGTTCAGGTCAGGAAATCGGTGACGATCCGGGCGAAGTCCGTCGGCCGCTCCTCGCCGAGGCAGTGGCCCGCACCCGGGATCGTCACGAAGGTGGGCGCGAAGACAGCCTCGCCGAGCGCTGACATGAAGAATGGGGCCGTCCCCTGGGCGCTCAGCATGAGCAGCGGCGCGGTGATGGTCGGATGAGTCCGGGAATCAGCAGCGTCGTTACGTAACGCCTGGTACCAGCCGTTCGCTGCCCGAACGGCACTTGGCTGGTTGTAGGCAGTCGCGTACCGGGTGCGGCTCTCTTCGTCGATGGTGTCAGGGTCCGCAGCCAGGAGACGGGCCAAGCGATCCATAACGAGACGGAAGCGGCCCGCGAGGAGCCGTTCCGTCGCCCGGGAGCAGGGGCAACTGGGCCAGAGAAGGCTCAGGATGCACCCCTTCGCCCAGCACGACTCTCCGGACGACCTGCGAATGGTGCACGGCCAGGCTCTGCGCGACCATCGCCCCGACGTCCTCGCCGACCACGTCCGCCCACCCATGGCCGAGGTGGTCAATCAGTGCGGCAATATCGCCGACCATCGCCTTCTTCTCATATCCACCATCCGGCTTGGCGGACCCGCCCATGCCGCGCAGGTCAACAGCGACCACCCGGCGGTGCTGGGCCAGCGACGGCATGACCTTCTGGAACTGCCACCAGGTCCGCGACCATCCCGGCAGTAGTAACAGCAGGTCCCCTTCGCAGCCCGCTACGTAGTGCAGGCGCGTGCCGTTCACCTCCGCCTGCGCTGCCCGGAAGGCGGTACCCCCTACAAGCACATGCGCCTCCCCTATCAGAGCCTCGCTAGACATTGAGTATCTAGTTGCTAGATATCTGGATAGTAGGGTGCCAGTTGGCGCGAGGTAAGTCGTTCACGCTCAATGACTCGCTTGCATCATCAAGCTTCCCAGCTACCATACATCTAGCCATCAACACGCCAGCTACTATGTAACTAGCTACCCAAGTGCCGGGATGGGGCGCTCGCCCCGGCCCGGTCAGCCACGAAAGGCTCTGTGCTCCGCCATGACCGACCAGCAGTCCATCCCCGACGTCCTCCCTGTAGACGAGTCCTTCGCCCGGCCCGCGCCGGAGACTGACCTCCAGAGCGCCGCCGCAGCGCTGCGCGCCAACGGCTTCACCGTGTCGATCGTCGATACCGATCGCGAAGGACCACAAGGGAGTTGTGGCGTTGAGAACGCCGGCTACGCCGGAGTCGACGGTCTGTTCACCGACGCTGAACAGAAAGAACGGCAGCGCGTTGCAGAAGAAGGCGGCCACGACGAGATGGCTTCCCCCAGCAGAAGAACTCGCCGTGCATGACCTGATCGCTCCAGAGAGGCAATGTCCACCTGGATGCTTCCTGCAACTTCGAGGCGAAAGCACCCATCCACTCCGGCTCTCGTGCCCCTCGGCGCGGAGCGGAGCGGGGCAGCGGTGGCGTCGATGTACTGGGTCCAGAGCGTGTCCGGGCCGAACGCGCGATCAGCTGCCATGTGCGCAGTTAGAACGCTTGCGGTCGCGTCCGTGAGAGGTTGGTCAACCAGGTCACGAAGAAGTTCGGCCAAGTCGGCGGCGGTCCTGCGGAACGGAGGCCGGATGTGGATGAGGGTCCTTCCGGAGTGAGGCCAAGGGCGCCGCGTGGTCAGTTCTCGCCGGTGTCCTCGGTGCCGGGGAGGGTGAAGACGATGCGGGTGCCGGGCGTGTGGGCGGTGTCGATGGTGATAGTGCCGCCGTGGTACTCGACGATCTTCTTGCACAGGGCAAGGCCGATGCCGTTGCCCGCGTACTGCTCGCGTGTGTGCAGGCGCTGGAACATCACGAAGACACGTTCGGCGAACTCGGCCTCGATGCCGATGCCGTTGTCGGTGACGGAGAAGCTCCAGGCGCCGTCGGTGCGCTCGGCGGTGATGTGGATGCGTGGCGGCTGGTCGGGAGATTGGAACTTGATGGCGTTGGAGAGGAGGTTCTGGAACAGCATGCTGAGCTGAGTGCGCTCGCCCGGGAGCATGGGCAGGATGTCATGGGTGATGAGCGCTCCCGATTCCTCGATCGCTGTGGTGAGGGAGTACTTGGCGCGCCTGAGGATCTCCGCCAGATCGACGGGTACGTGCTCGGTCTGTAGCCGTCCGACGCGGGAGTAGTTGAGGAGGTCGTTGATGAGGCCCTGCATGCGGTTGGCGCCGTCGACGGCGAAGGCGATGTACTGGTTGGCGCGGTCGTCCAGGCGCTCGCTGTAGCGGCGTTGCAGGAGCTGGCAGAAGCTGGCGACCTTCCGCAGTGGTTCCTGGAGGTCGTGGGAGGCGACGTAGGCGAACTGTTCGAGTTCGGCGTTGGACCGGCGCAGTTCGGTTGCCTGCGCGGCGAGCGCGGTCTGTGTTCTGTCACGGAAGGCGAGTTCGTCGGCGAGTCTGGTGCGCATGGCGTCGACGTCCGCGGCGAGCAGGCGGAGGTCCGCCGGCCCCGAGCCGGTGACGCGGTGGGCGAAGTCGCCCGCGGCGACGGTGCGTATGTCGGCCGACAGCCGGTCCAGATGGTCGGTCACACCACGGCGCAGGCCGATGAAGACGGAGCCGGCCAGGCCCAGGATGACGGCGGCAATGGCGGTGAAGGTCCAGTTGCGCAGTGCTCGCGCGTCTAGCAGGTCGGCGCGTGCCGCGGCGCGCTCGCTCTCCAGATGCCGCTGCTGGGCGGACATCGCCGCACGGAGCGAGTCGAAGAGCCGTTTGCCTTCTTCGGCCCGTTCCCTGGCCAGAGGGACCGGGGAGGAGGCCGATGCGACGGGTCTGGCGATCCGCGACTGCCACTTCTCCGCCCGTTGGCGCACCTTAGCGAGGTCTCGTCGGCCGGTGTCGTCCTGGGCGAGCGTGCGCAGTTCCCGCTCCGCTGCCTGCTCCTGTGCTATGCCGTCACGGTAGGGCTGGAGGAATTCGGGGCGGGCGGTCATTCCGTAGCCGCGTATTCCGGTCTCCTGGTTGATCAGCGCGCTCTCCAGCCGCACCGAGGCGATCAGGGCCGGTGTGGAACGGTCGACGAGCCGGTTGTTGATCGCGGTGGAGCGTGCGAAGATCCATGCCCCGCACAGAATGAGCCCGAGCAGGACGGCCAGGGCCAGTGCTGTGCAGACTGCCAGCCACCGGCGTGTCGTCCAGCCCGACAGTCGGCCGGGCTTCGCGGTCCCGGCGGTTGGGGCGGTGTGGTCCCGGCTCTGACTGCGCACGGCGGAGTCTCCTCGTCACGGGGCCCGGTCGATGGCCGGGCCGCCCGACAGCGTACCCTTCCATGACAACAACAGTTGTCATGGAAGGTGTGCGCGCTACAGTGCGCGCATGGGTGCTGACCTGACCGATTCCCCTGAGTACGACGAGATGACCACGCTCGCGCAGAGGGCGGTGACGGAGCTGACGCACCGCCTGGCGGGACGGAGCGGCACCGCGGCGGTGACCGGGGACCCGCCGACGACGAGAAGCGACCCGCTCGGGCGACTGCGCGTCCTCGCCTATCTCAACCGCGCCGTCGCCCACTGCGCCCACGTCGAGGCGGAGGCGGCGGCACGGGCCGGCGCCACCTACCCACAGCTCGGCGACGCGTGGGGCATCAGCCGTCAAGGCGCCCGACGGCGCTGGCCCGGACTGGTCTTCACCGCACGACCCGCCACCCGCCCCCTACCCACGCCCAAGCCCGGGAGCCCCACCATGAACGCTTTCACCACCGACCTCAGCTACGGGGTTCTCCTCGTCGAGGACGACCCGGCCGACGCCATGCTCATCGAAGACGCGTTGGTCGAACGCGGTATGGCCCGCACGATCAACCAGGTCACCGACGGTATCGCCGCTCTGGAATATCTCCGCGACCCGGCCAGGCCGCGCCCCGACCTCATCGTCCTGGATCTGAACATGCCCCGCATGAACGGCCGGGAACTGCTCGCCGTCCTCAAGAACGACGCATCCTTGGGGAGCATCCCCGTCGTGGTTCTCACCACCTCCGCCGCTCCGGACGACGTCCAGGACGCTTACCGGAAGCACGCCAACGCCTACGTGGCCAAACCCGTCAACCTCGACGAATTCATCGCCGCCGTCCAGGGCATCGACAACTTCTTCCTGGAGACCGCCACCCAGCCACCCCGCAACTGAAAGAAGTACCCCAGGCGCATCCTCATGAGCGCCTCCGCAGCACAGAAGTTCCGGGCGATGCTCTACGAACCGGAGACCTCGGCCCGCGCCTGCCCGAACCTCTCGGAGAACGGGCACAGCCGGTCATTTTGAGAGGGCGGCGGCGCGAAGGCCGGCATACGGCCCGAAGCCCGCCGGGCGCATATCCCGGACCGGAGGAGGTGGAGGGGCGGATGGGCCCTATGGATGTCATGAGCAGGAACCACGTGGTAGTGACCGGTCGTGCCAGCGGACCGGTGGTGGTGCTGGCGCACGGCTTCGGGTGTGACCAGAACATGTGGCGCCTGGTGGTGCCGTCACTGGCCGAGGACTTCACAGTGGTCCTGTTCGATCACGTCGGAGCCGGGCGCTCGGATCTCGGGGCATGGAGCGCGGAGCGGTATTCGAGTCTGGACGGATACGCGGACGACGTCCTGCAACTGCTGCGCGCTCTGGAGCCAGGTCCGGTCACGTTCGTCGGGCACTCGGTCAGCTCGATGGTCGGAGTGCTGGCTGCGGTGCGCGAGCCGGACCTGTTCTCCGGGCTGGTGCTGCTCACCCCTTCTCCGTGCTACGTGGACGATCCCGCGACCGGGTACCGGGGCGGGTTCAGCGGCGATGACATCGACGAGCTGCTGGAGTCGCTGGACTCCAACTACCTGGGGTGGTCGGGAGCAGTGGCCCCGGTCATCATGGGCAATCCCGAGCGCCCCGAGCTCGGAGAGGAGCTGACCAACAGTTTCTGCCGCACCGACCCGGCCATCGCCCGTGTCTTCGCGCACACCACCTTCCGTTCCGACAACCGCGCCGACCTGGCCAAGGTCGGGGTACCGACCCTGATCGCGCAGTGCTCCCGCGACGCCATCGCCCCGCCCGAGGTCGGCGCGTTCGTGCACGCCCGCATCCCCGGCAGTCAGCTGGTCACCCTCACCGCCACCGGCCACTGCCCGCAGCTCAGCGCACCCGAGGCCACCGCCGAGGCGATCGGCACGTTCGTGAGGCAACACAGGTGATGGTCAAGACCGGCGACGAGCAACCGCACGGATGCGGGCCCGCCCCCGCGGACGACGAGGCGGCACGGTTCTCCACCATGCTGGAGGACAGCGCCGTGGACCTGTACGAGAACGCCCCCTGCGGCTATCTGTCCACCCTCATGGACGGACAGATCGCCAAGGTCAACACCACCCTGCTGACCTGGCTCGGCTACCGCCGCGAAGACCTGGTGGGCCGCAAGCGCTTCATCGACCTCCTCACCGTCGGCGGCCGCCTCTACCACGAGACACACTTCGCCCCGCTGCTCAGCATGCAAGGCGAGACCGGCGGCATCGCCCTCGAACTCAAGGCCGCCGACGGCACCCGCCTGCCCGTCCTGGTCACCTCCACCGTCAAAACCAGCGCCGACGGCCAGCCCCTGCTGATCCGCACCACCCTCTTCGACGCCCGCGACCGCCGCGCCTACGAGAACGAACTGCTCCGCGCCCGCCAGGAAGCCGACCAGGCCCGCCACGCCGCCGAGGAGGCCCACCGGACTGTAGAGGCCGAACGGGCGCGGCTCCAGCGCCTGGCCACCACCCTGCAGCGCACCCTGCTCCCGCCCTCCCTGACCGCCCCGCCCGGCCTGGAGGTCGCCGCCTCTTACCACATCGCCTCGATCGACGAGGTCGGCGGCGACTTCTACGACCTGTTCCCTCTCGCCCGCGGTACCTGGGGCCTGTTCCTGGGCGACGTATGCGGCAAGGGCGCCGCGGCGGCCGCCGTCACCTCGCTGGCCCGATACACCCTGCGCGCCGCAGCCGTCTACGACCCCGACCCCGCCACCGTCCTCACCAACCTCAACACCGTCCTCACTCACGAGTACCGCGGATCCGACCCACGCTTTTGCACCGTCCTGTTCGGCATCCTGACCCCCGCAACCGACCAGAGCGACAGCACCTTCCGCCTCACCCTCGCCGCCGGCGGCCACCCCCCGGCGATCCTGCTACGCGCCGACGGCACCGCCCGCCACCTGCCCACCCCCGGCGGCCAGCTCATCGGCGTCATCCCCGACGCCCACATCACCACCACCACAGTGCGTTTGGACCCCGGCGACACCGTGCTGCTGTACACCGACGGCCTCACCGAAGCCCACACCAAGCACGGCAACGGCGAGGGCCGCTACGGCGACGACGCTCTCCTGGACTTCGCCAGCCGGCTGGCGCCCACCACCGCGCCCGCTACGATCACCGCCCTGGAAGACCTTCTCGACACGCTGGGCAGCGGTGTGGACGACGACACCGCCCTGCTGGCCCTCAGCGTCCTGCACCCGATCCGAGAGCCGAAGCAGTGACCGAGCTGAGCACCACCGTCCGCTCCACTCCGACCGGCCCCATCCTGGAGATCACCGGCGAACTCGACTACCACACCGCCCCCCAGGCCCGCGAAGTCCTCCTCGCCCTCACCCCCGAGCCCGGCCAGCTCCTCATCATCGACCTGAGCGCCCTCATCTTCTGCGACTCCTCCGGCATCAACCTCCTCGTCGCCGCACGCAACCACGCCCTCAGCCACGAGGCGCACATCGCCCTGGCTGCCGTCCCCACGACCGTCGCACGCGTCTTCGACATCACCGGCCTCACAAAGGTCTTGCCCACCTACCCCACCAGCCAGGACGCCACCGACCAGTGGACATCGAAGTCTCACTGACCCGATACTCCCGCGCCTGATCCCGGTGCCTCCGTCCGTGACCCGTCGCCCAGACCGTCGTCGGCCACCGCCGCGCCCGGCACCCGCGGCGGCCACAGGCCCCGCGCGAACTGCGAAGCGTCGAAGACACTTACCCACCCGGGACATTCAGGTTCCTGGTCTTGAGCGGGGCGGGGCCGGCTGGGTCATCGTGTCGGCGGGCCAGATTGATTCCGTCCGACCCCGGTTGGCCACGACCGTTCGATCCAGGGCCCTACCAGGCGCGCGAATCCGTATTTACCCAGTTCGCGGCAGCGCCTGATGAACCGCGGTCACCCGGCCACTCGGCTGCACCGTCGAGCACCGGAGGCCGCTGCCGCCCGCCCGTCTGGTATGAGGCCCCGCCCACCGTACTGGACGCCTTTCGCCCGGGCGCACCAGAGCAGGTGCAGAGCTGCGGCCGGGCGGCGTCCTGGACAGGCCAGGCTCGCCCGCCGTGGCACGCGCGGCCGCAGCTGGGCAGCCCACTGGGCCGGCATTCTCTTGCCACTGGCCTCAGGCGCGCCGCCGCCCGCGGGCTGCTGCGGTGGTTCGGCCCCACCAGAACCGCGGAAATACAACAAATGCACTGTCCGCCACGCCGGTGGCGGTCGACGGCAAGCAGATGGGGTTCCGGGTGGTGCTTCACACCACCCGGAACCCCATGGGGCCGAGATACTCGATCGACCTTATGCGGTAGGGGTGCGCCGTTGGTCTGCCTTACCGGTGTCCGAGCGTGCTATTCGGGGATGGCGATCTGGGTGCTGCTGATCGTGTCGTAGGAGATGCCGTTCTTGGTCGCGTGATGGGTGCACTGCACGGTGATGGTGCGGTACGGACCGATGCCGTAGACGAAGTTGGAGGAGAAGTGGACGTCGACGAGCGCGCCGTTGTTCTCGGAGTCGTAGGAAGTCGTGTAACCGCCGAGGGCGTCGTAGGCGTTGCACCGGACCTCGATGAAGTCGGCATCGACCCGGTCGTTGCCGGAGTCCGCGAGCCGGGAGTATCCACGGATGTTCACCCGGCGCCCGTTGGCGTTGGAATCGTAGCCCTGCTGCTGAATGACGCCCTGCAGAACGTACGAGGGCGTCGTCCCGCCACCGCCACCACCGCCGCCGTCACCCCCGCCGCCGCAGGTGTCACTGTCGATGGGGCAGGGAGGGTTGATGATGATCGCCTGTGCCGGCGCCGCGACCATCCCTGTGACCGCGAGGGCGGCCGTCAGGGCAATTCCCAACACACGTCTGACCACGTCAACTCCCATTCATGGCCGCCGAAGCGGTTACCCGCAGTGCACGGGTCCGCACTGAAGGTACCGAACCTGACGTATAATGAAGCGCTTTTCACCTGAAGGGATTTAGGTAAGTTCTGCTATCCCGAGCGGACTTGACACAGACCCTCCGGACCGGTTCCGGTACAGGTGCTCCCGGCCCTGGGCGAGGTCCTGGGCGCTGCGCCGGTCTCGGACAACGCCCCAGGATGCCTAACCGGAAACAGGCCGACACCTACGTGGCCAAACCCGGTCCCGACGATTCATCGCCACCGTCCAGGGCATCGACAACCTGTCCTGGAAACCGCCACGCAGCTGCCCCTACGCTGGAATACTTTCCGGGCGAAACACCAGAAGAAGAACGCCAACCCCTGCCGCCCCGGAGTGCGGGACGGCCAGCTTCGGGTTCGGTTTCGTCGGTGGCCGTCGCGCGATCCAGGGGTGGACGGATCACGGCCCGGTGGAAGGTCTCGCACAGCTTGCCGCAGCATGCGGTCTCGCTCTGTTTCCGCGCCGTCAGCCGCCATTGAAGGGCTCAGCAGATGTCGCGGTCGCCGGCCGGACAGATGTCAAGCGGACCGGTGCGGGGCGGGGGCAGACCGCTGATGTTGAGCAGACCGGTGCGGGGGCAGAGCGATCCGCCTCATGGTGTGGAGCGCTGTCAGTGTCCGTGCCTGGGAAGATGGAAGCGGCGTGCACCTCGACGAGGCGACGAGTCCGGCCCGGAAAGCGGAGTGGCGCCTCGGCCCGGGGAATTGGCCGGGGGCCGATCGTAACGGGCGTCGTCGAGTTGGCCCCTGAGTTCATCGCGCTCGGTCACGGCGTGGCGCGCAAGACGCCGCTTCTTGCTCCGGTGAGCGATAAGGGCCGCGCCGCCCACCATGAGCCACAGTCCGAGACCGAAGATCAAGGTCAGGGCGATTCCGCTGAGAAAGGCACTCAGCGCGTTGATGGTGAACGGGTGGCTGCTGAACAAGGTCACCGCGTAGTCGGGTCCTCCAGAGAGGTTGAATGCGATGAGCAGCGCTGTGAAAGCGGCGGCCGCCGCCATCAGCAGAATCCCGATGATCAGCATGGCTACACCTCGTGTCGGTGGCGGGTCTCCCGAGAACGCCGATTCCCACCGCGTTTCAGGCGGGACCTGGCTCGTGCTCCAGCCGGTAGCTCGATGTGCCCCCTCTCTTCCTACCTTCCCCCGAGGGGGGATCGGCCGCATCCGGGCCACCGTCGTCGCAGTTCGCGTGACTGGCCTCCCGGGCACGGACCCGCCCAGGCCTGGCCGAGGGGATCGGCCGTTCCCTCCACGGACGCATTCGTCCGCGCGGCCCGGAAGCCAGTCGGCAGACAGCGTCCAGCCGTCTCGCGAACCGCGCCCCTCGACGGTGATCCGGCCTGCTCAGGCCCTGCCAGGCGAATTCCGGGCGGTTGCCGGGCCCGATAGCGCCGTGGGACAAGGGAGTGGGAGAGAGCGCGGTGTCTTCCTCACCGGGTTCGAAAGGGCATCGGCGGCGCCGACGGCAAGGGGGGCCGGGGTACCGCCTCGGTCGGGCTCCTTGCCGGTGTATCCCGTCCGGTCGATCTTCGTGGATCAGGCCGGGGCGTCCGGTGCGGTGCATCGCAAGGCGGAGAATCGCCCGTGTACTGGACGTAGCCGGGCGACTCCGAAGGGCTGGCCTCTGGTGGGGATAGCGATCGTGACGGTGGGTGGCGACGGCTGGCCTGTCACGGTTTCTCCGGGTGCGGCGTACGCATGACGTATCTGGCGACGCACCGGTCTGCGGTCCCCCGGCGGCTGCTCGACATCGAGGAGTCACTAAGACCGTGTCCTATGTGGCGATGGCTCGTTGAGTTGTGTATGGGGCGGGGTGTGTGGAGTTGGATTGTTCCGGACGGCCTTTGGGAGATCGCGGAGCCGTTGATCCCGCCGTCGAAGGTGCGGCCGCAGGGCGGTGGGACACAGGACACGCCTGATGAGACGCTGTTCGCCGCGATCATCTACGTGCTGGTGAGTGGTTGTGCCTGGCGGGCGTTGCCGCCGTGCTTCGGGATCTCGAAGTCGACCGCTCACCACCGGTTCGTGATCTGGTCCAGAGCGGGGGTGTGGGGACGGCTGCACGAGGCCGTCATCGACAGGATCGACGAGTGCGGGCTGCTCGACCTTTCCCGCGTGGTCCTCGATTCCGCGCACGTCCGGGCCAAAAAGGGGGCGAACTCACTGGTCCGAGCCCCGTGGACCGGGGTAAGCCCGGTTCCAAGATGCATGTCCTGTCGGACGCGGCCGGACTGCCCCTCGTCGTCGGCGTCTCCGCCGCCAACACCCACGACAGCCACGGACTGAAACCCATGGTGGCCGGTCTCCGAACGAGACACGACCCCGAAAACGGCTGGCACTACAAGCCCGGCAAGCTGCACGCGGACAAAGCATACGACGTACCTGACCTGCGTAAATGGCTCCGCGGAAAACACATCGGAGTCCGCATCGCCCGCAAAGGCATCGTCGCCGCCTACAACGAGCAGCAGCTCAGACAGCTCCAGACCCCCATCGGCTGGACGCAGTACATCGTGTCCGCGGACTTCTGGAGCCGCAGCCTGCAGAACTGGCAGTCCGAGCTCCTGGCCGTCGCCTCGATGGCCATCCTCTCGGTATACCTGCGCCAGCGCGGTTCCCCGGAGTCCAAGCCTGTCGGAGCACCGCACTCCGCCACCGGTGTCGAGGGATGAGCGGAATGAGCCGAGCCCTCTTGTGCGGTGACCGACCGGGTGCGGGACGGCTCAGTCCCTGACCGCGGGACATGCCCTCTTCGTATCTTCGTATCCCGGCATTCCGTGGGAGCCGGCCTGCCCACAGAACCGGCTGATGGCCAAAGGGCGTGGCCGGTGCGGGTGACGGGGACCAGATTGCCGAGTTCCCCGAATCCCTTGCCTTTCGCCGCCCTGGTGAGACGTCAGGTTGACCATCCGGCCCAAAGTTCACCGGTGCGGCGTTAGCCGACTCGCTCCCCGGGAACGCGTTCCAGAGCCGGGCGAGGGCGGGGGCGAGGCTCCGACGGGCGGGGCGTCCGATACAGCGCGGGAAAGAGGTCCCATGTCGATCAAAGTGTCCGACTACCTTCTTCAGCGGCTGCGGGACTGGGGGGTTGATCATGTCTTCGCCTATCCGGGTGACGGCATCAACGGCCTGCTCGCCGCCTGGGGACGGGCCGAGGACCGGCCCAGGTTCGTGCAGGCCCGGCATGAGGAGATGGCCGCGTTCGAGGCGGTCGGGTACGCGAAGTTCTCGGGGAGGACCGGGGTGTGCGCGGCGACCTCGGGTCCCGGCGCGATCCATCTGCTGAACGGCCTGTACGACGCCAAGCTCGATCACGTTCCCGTGGTGGCGATCGTCGGCCAGACCAACCGCAGCGCCCTGGGCGGCTCGTACCAGCAGGAAGTCGACCTACTGAGCCTCTACAAGGATGTCGCCTCCGACTTCTGCGAGATGGTGACCGTCCCCGAGCAACTCCCCAACGTCATTGACCGGGCTCTGCGCACCGCGCACGCCAGGAGGACGGTGACGGCGGTCATCGTCCCGGCCGATGTGCAGGAACTCGACTACACACCGCCGACGCACGAGTTCAAGATGGTTCCCTCCAGCCTGGGCGTCTCCTCGTACGCTCCGGTGCCGGCGCCTGACGACATCTCCCGGGCGGCGGAGGTGCTCAACGCGGGCGAGAAGGTCGCCGTTCTGATCGGACAGGGCGCTCGCGGCGCGCGTGCCGAGGTCGAGGAACTCGCCGAGGCGCTCGGCGCCGGGGTGGCCAAGGCGCTGCTGGGCAAGGACGTGCTCTCCGACGAACTGCCGTATGTGACCGGGGCGATCGGACTACTGGGCACGCGGCCCTCCTACGAGCTGATGCGTGACTGCGACACCCTGCTCGTCGTGGGATCCAGCTTCCCCTACAGCCAGTTCCTGCCGGAGTACGGCCAGGCGCGGGCCGTGCAGATCGAGATCGATCCCTTCATGGCCGGACTGCGCTATCCCTTCGAGGTCAACCTCGTGGGGGATGCCTCTGAGACGCTCCGGGCCCTGCTGCCGCGGCTGAGGCGGAAGAAGCACGGTGCGTGGCGCAAGAAGATCGAGAAGGACACCGGGCGCTGGTGGGAGGTGATGGAGCGCCGGGCCGCCGTGGACGCCGACCCCATCAACCCGGAGTATGTCGTCCACGCCCTGGACGCGCTCCTGCCCGCCGATGTGATCCTCGCGGCGGATTCCGGCTCCGCGGCCAACTGGTACGCCCGGCACCTGCGGATGCGCGGCACGATGCGCGGATCGCTCTCCGGCACCCTCGCCACCATGGGCCCCGGGGTGCCCTATGTCATCGGCGCGAAGTTCGCCCACCCCGGCCGGCCCGCCATGGCGCTCGTGGGTGACGGAGCCATGCAGATGAACGGCATGGCCGAACTGATCACCGTCGGCAAGTACTGGCGGGAGTGGGACGACCCGCGGCTGATCGTGGCCGTACTCAACAACCAGGACCTCAACCAGGTCACCTGGGAGATGCGCGCCATGTCCGGCGCTCCGCAGTTCCTGCCCTCGCAGGCGATCCCGGACGTGCCGTACGCCGACTTCGCCCGCTCCATCGGCCTCGGCGGAGTACGGGTCGAGAAGCCGGGGGACGTGGAGGCCGCGTGGCAGCAGGCGCTGACGGCCGACCGTCCCTTCGTCATCGACTTCCGCACCGATCCGGCCGTACCGCCGATCCCGCCCCACGCCACACTCGACCAGATCGAGGCAGCCGCCTCCGCCATCCTCAAGGGGGACTCGGACAGCGGCGGAATGATCAAGCAGGGGCTGAAGGCGAAGGTCCAGGAGATGCTGCCCGGCCACCGCCGACGGGAGGAAGGCTGACTGTCACCACGGGGCCGCGATGGGCCGAGAGGGTGTCTCGTCCGACCGGCCGGTACGGGCCTGCGGGGCCTTGCGGCCGGTCCTGGCGCGGTACGTACCGGGCCCTGCGGATACGGCGCGGTTCTGACGTACGGACGGCTCGTTTCGGAGGACGCCGTGGAGGTCATGGCTGTGACGTCCCCCCACGGTTGGAGAAACGATGACCGGCAAGAACCCGTTGAAATCCGCCGCCGACAAAATGGCCGAGGCGCTGCGCCGTGACACCGGTCCGGCGGAGGGCATTCCCGGAAAGCCGGGGCCTGAGTCGCCGTCGGTCGCGGAGCCCGTGGAGCCCCGGGAGCCGCTGCCGCCCAAGCCCGACCAGAGCGGCCCGGCGACGGTCGGTCCCACCGGACAGAAAACCGGCACGGACCCCGCGGCCGTGGCCCAGGCGGGCGAGTACCTGACCACGGCTCAGGGAGCCCGGCTCTACGACACCGATCACTCCCTCAAGGCGGGTGCCCGCGGTCCCGTACTGCTCCAGGACCACCATCTGCGGGAGAAGATCACCCACTTCGACCACGAGCGCATCCCGGAGCGGGTGGTCCACGCCCGTGGGGCCGCCGCCCACGGAATCTTCCAGGGATACGGCACGGCGGGCGGGATCACCAAGGCCGCCTTTCTCGCCGAGGGCGTCGAGACGCCGGTCTTCGTACGGTTCTCGACGGTGCTGGGCTCGCGCGGTTCGGCGGACACCGTGAGGGACACGCGTGGCTTCGCGACAAAGTTCTACACCGCCGAAGGCACCTTCGACCTGGTGGGCAACAACATCCCGGTGTTCTTCATCCAGGACGCCATCAAGTTCCCCGATGTCATCCACGCCGGCAAACCCCACCCGGACCGGGAGATCCCGCAGGCACAGAGCGCGCACGACACCTTCTGGGACTTCGTCACCCTGCACACCGAGGCCACCCATCACACCCTGTGGAACATGTCCGACCGGGGCATCCCCCGTTCCTTCCGCATGATGGAGGGCTTCGGCATCCACACATTCCGGCTGGTCAACGCCAAGGGCGCGACCACACTGGTGAAGTTCCACTGGAAGCCCCGGCTGGGTGTGCACTCGCTGGTGTGGGAGGAAGCGCAGATCATCAACGGCATGGACCCGGACTTCCATCGCCGCGACCTCGCTGACGCCATCGAGGCCGGCGCCTTCCCGCAGTGGGAGCTGGGTGTCCAGACCTTCCCCGACAACGCCGAGCAGACCTTCGAGGGCATCGAACTGCTCGACCCGACGAATATCGTCCCCGAGGAACTCGCTCCCGTCCGCCCGATCGGACTGCTGACCCTCAACGCGAACCCGTCAAACTATTTCGCTGAGACCGAGCAGGTCGCCTTCCACCCCGGCCATCTCGTCCCGGGTATCGACATCACCGACGACCCGCTGCTCACCGGACGGCTCTTCTCCTATCTGGACACCCAGATCAGCCGGCTCGGCGGTCCCAACTTCGCCCAGATCCCGGTCAACCGTACTCATGCGCCCGTGAACGACATGCTCCGCGACGGGATGCACCAGACGGCCGTACACCGCGGAGCCGCTCCGTATCGGCCGAACTCCCTCGACGGCGGCTGCCCGTTCCAGGCGGACGCCGCGACGGGCGCGTACATCGAGGTGCCCCTCGCACTGCCGGCGGCGAAGAAGGTGCGTGAGGCGCCGGCCTCCTTCTCCGACCATTTCAGCCAGCCCCGGCTGTTCTGGCTCAGCATGACGCCGGTGGAGCGCGAGCACATCATCGCTGCCTACACCTTCGAGCTGAACAAGTGCTACGAGCAGGCGATCAAGGAACGGGCGCTGAAGACCCTCGCCAACATCGACCCCGAACTGTGCGGACAGGTCGCCGCCGGACTCGGCCTTCCCGCCCCGGAGGCCACCGTGACGCTGCTGGCGCCCGAACCCAGTCCTGCCCTGTCCCAGCTCGGCCGGACCTGGCCCCTGGATGGACGCGTGGTCGGCATCGTCACCGACGAGAACGGGGATCTCGATGGTGTACGCGCCGTCCGCCGGGCGATGCTGGAGGCGGGGATGGTCCCGCTGGTGATCGCACCGGCCGGCGGCAAACTCGACTCGGAGGGCGAACCGATCGCCGTCCAGCGCACCTACGCCACCACCCGCTCCGTCGAGTACGACGCCCTTCTGCTGGCCGGCGTGCCGGGCCCCGGCGCCGACGCCTACGGTGCCCGGGACGCGAAGGCCGGCAACGGCACACCGGCCAACGGCAGGGCGACCGATCCCCGCGTCCTGCTGATGCTCACGGAAGCATTCCGGCACGGAAAGGCCATCGGCGGCTGGGCCGGCGCCGAATCGGTCCTCGACACCGCGGGAATCCCCGCG
Organism: Streptomyces sp. NPDC055025; assembly: GCF_053608565.1. Classification (NCBI taxonomy): domain Bacteria; kingdom Bacillati; phylum Actinomycetota; class Actinomycetes; order Kitasatosporales; family Streptomycetaceae; genus Streptomyces; species Streptomyces sp. NPDC055025. The sequence continues at coordinate 2,509 of NZ_JBSGVS010000093.1, read as the reverse complement.
GACGCCCCCGGCGTGGTGCGAGGCTCCGACGGCGCCGGCACACTGGAGCAGATCACACGCCTGCTCGGCCACCACCGTGTGTGGGAACGGTTCCCGGTCGGCATCTGACACGTCCGTACAGCGGAGGCGGCCTTCGGCGCAGCGTGTCGAGGGCCGACCGTGTTCCTCCAGGGCATGCGTCCGGACCGCCCGTCCCCTTCCGCTCAGCTTGGTGGATAGGGCGCCTCGGCCAGGGCCCGCGCGAGGTGGGCGGCGTTGACAGCGAGAGTGCGGGTTGTTGCAGCGGTGCCCGGCGGCGTCTCGTCCAGGTCCTGGTAGTCGGTGCCGTGCTGCGCTTCTCCCACCCAGTACGTGACGGCCCCGGGGGAGAGGGTGAAGCCGAGGTCGTTCAGACCCTGGAACAGGTCGGCGCTCACCTTGTGAGCGCCGTCCTCGTTGCCGACAACAGCGGTGACGGCGACCTTGCCGTAGGTCAGCTGCCTCCCCTGTTCGTCGGTCTCGGAGATGTCGGCGTTCAGACGTTCCAGTACACGCTGGCACAGACTGGAGGGGTGGCCGAGCCAGATGGGGGTGGAGAGGAGAAGGATGTCGGCCGCCATCACCTTCTCGCGCAGGCCGGGCCAGTCGTCTCCCTCGCCCATGTCGCGGGCGATTCCAGGTCGGATGTCGTAGTCGGTGACGCGCAGGACCTCTCCCTCGACTCCGAGAGCGGTCAGTTCGGTCATCACCTGCTCGGCGAGGAGGTGGCTGCTGGAGTTTTCGGGGGACGGGGTCAGGGTGCAGACGAGGGCGACGGCACGAGTCATGAACGCTCCTGAGGCTGGGGAGTGGGGAGATCAATACGGCGCCGGGAGTGCCTGCCGGGGTCGGGTCAGGGAGTCAGGACGGTTTTGACCATGCCGTCGCTCTTGGCCTGGAAGGCTTTGTAAGCCTGTGGCCCTTCCTCCAGGGGCAGCGTGTGCGTGGCGAAGCCGTCCACGCCGAGGACGTCTTCATCGTTGAGGAGCGGCAGGATGTCGTCGATCCAGCATTTGACGTTCGCCTGCCCCATGCGCAACTGGATCTGCTTGTCGAACATGGTAAGCATCGGGACGGGGTCGACGGCGCCTCCGTAGACGCCGATGACCGAGACCGTGCCGCCGCGCCGGACGGCGTCGACAGCGGTGTTGAAGGCCACCATGCTGTCCACGCCGGCGCGGCCCATCATCTTCTCGCCGAGCGCGTCGGGCAGCAGACCGACAAAACGCTGTGTGGCCTTGGTAAGGGGCGCGCCGTGCGCTTCCATCCCGACGGCCTCGATCACGGCGTCGGTGCCGCGTCCGTCGGTGAGCCGGCGGATCTCGTAACCGACGTCCTTGCCGTGTTCATTCAGATCGATGGTGTGTACGCCCCTGTCCCGGGCCCTGGCGAGCCGCTCAGGTACCAGATCGACGCCGATGACTTTGCTTGCGCCATGGTGAAGGGCGATACGGGCCGCCATGTCGCCGATCGGGCCGAGTCCGAGCACGGTGACGCTGCCGCCCGGCGGGATGTCAGCGTAGACGACGGACTGCCACGCGGTGGGCAGGACGTCGGAGAGGTAGAGGAACCGCTGATCGGGTGGCCCGTGCTCCACCTTGACCGGCAGCGTGTTGCCGAACGGGACCCGCAGCAGTTCTGCCTGGCCGCCGGGCACCTGGCCGTAGAGCTTGGAGAAGCCGAAGAGCGAGGCCCCCATTCCCCGGTCGTTGACCTGCGTGGTCTCGCACTGGGAGTGGAGTCCCTGCCCGCACATCCAGCAGGTACCGCAGGAGACGTTGAACGGCACCACCACCCGGTCCCCCGCCGACACCGCAGTGACCTCGGGCCCGGTCTCCTCGACGATGCCCATCGGTTCGTGCCCCAAGATGTCTCCGGGGTCGAGATAGGGACCGAGGACCTCGTAAAGGTGCAGATCCGAGCCGCAGATGCCCGTCGAGGTGATGCGTACGATGATGTCGGTCGGGTCCACGATCTTCGGATCGGGAACCGTGTCCACCCGCACATCACGATTACCGTGCCAGGTCAGAGCCCTCATCTTCGCTCCCTGAAAGTCGTCTTCCACCACATGCCGGGCGGTGCCGGACCCCTCTCCACCTTGCGACACTCCGCCATCAGGCGCAGAACGGAGGCGCCTCCACCGGCCGACGTCCCCTTCGCATGCCCGCCTCGCCTCGGCCCAGGCCCTGTCCGGCCTGATCCACCAAGATCGACCGGACAGGACCTAGGTCCTTACGCGCGCGTCGACGTCTCCGTCGTCGCGCAGCCAACGTCGTACGTCTGCCCCGCTTCGAAGCGTCCTCGAGCAGGTCGACAGCTTCAAAGATCTGGTCTTCGGAGCCGGTGAGGGTCCTCGTGGTGACGGCGACTACCGCCGCTGGTCCAGGACGGGCTGTCCGCGGGTCAGGTGGCCCGCAGGGCGGAGCGGCCGGTCCGCCAGGCGTCGAGCAGGCGGGCGCCCAGCCGGTTCTCCAGGAACACGGTGGCGTCC
>NZ_JBSGVS010000092.1:0-26212 GCF_053608565.1 Streptomyces sp. NPDC055025 | reverse complement strand
CCCCCGGCGCACCCGCGCCGGGGGCCGTCGCCGATTCCCGTCAGGGGATCTTGAGCACCGGGAAGCTGCCCGTGGCCGTCGGGGCGTGTTCCGGGAGCCAGAGGACCGCGATGGCGCCGCCCGCGCCCCCTGTCCCCGCGCTCCCTGTCCCCGCGCCTCCTGTCCTCGCGAGTTCCGCCGCGCCTTCGGGACCCGCGTTGCGGAAGGTCAGCCGGGCCCCGAGGACCCGGGCCTGGCCGGCCGCGATGGTCAGGCCCAGACCGTGGCCGTGGCCCGCGCGGTCGGTGGCGCCCGTACGGAACCGGCTCGGGCCCTCACGCAGCAGCGCCCCGGGAAATCCGGGGCCGTGGTCCCGTACGCGTACGACCCGGCCCTCGACCGTGACCTCGACGGGTGCCCGGCCGTGCTCGGCCGCGTTGGCCAGCAGATTGCCGAGGATGCGTTCGAGCCGCCGCGGGTCGGTGTTCACCCGGGACCCGTGCACCACCTTGACCTCGGTCCCGGGGTTCAGCAGCGCCACCCGGCGCTCGACGAACTCACCGAGGGCGATCTCCTGGAGTTCGGCGCGCTCGGAGGCACTGTCGAGCCTGGCCACCTCCATGACGTCCTCGACCAGGGTCCGCAGGGCCTGGGCCCGGTCCCGTACGAGTTCGCTGGGGCGTCCCGGCGGCAGCAGTTCGGCCGCCGTGAGCAGGCCCGTCACCGGGGTGCGCAGCTCGTGCGCGATATCCGCGGTGACCCGGCGCTCGGCCTCGATCCGTTTGTTCAGGGCATCGGTCAGCGCGTCCACCGCGCGGGCCAGATCGTCCGTCTCGTCGCGTACGGCTCCGCCGACGGCGTCCCCGACCCGTACGTCCGTGTTGCCCTCCGCGACCCGGGCCGCCGCGCTCGCGGCCCTGCGCAGCCTGCGGGAGAGCTGCCCGCCGATCAGCACCCCCAGGGCGCATCCCCCGAAGACCACCGAGACCGAACCGATGATCAGGGAACGGTCCAGATCCTTCATGATCGTCGCGCTGCCGTCGGCGAACTTGTTGTGCAGCGAGAGCACGGCGCCGTCGCCCATCGGTACGGCGGCCCAGACATCGGGCACCCCGTGCGCGTTCTCCCGCACGTAGGTCGCGCGCCGGCCCTGCCGCACCTTGGCGCGCAGATCGGGCGGGAGCGCGGGGTCGTCGACCTTCGTGCCGAACTTGGGCTCCTTGGTGGAGTCGTACATCCGCTCCGCGAACAGCAGCCGTTCGAGCTGCACCTCACGTGCGTTGTCGAGCATCGAGACCCGGGCCGAGTTGTGCACCACCAGACTCAGCGCCACCGCGACCAGCGCGCCCACGGCCGCGATCGCGATACTGATCTTCCATCTGACGCCGGTGCGCAGAACGAGCCGTCTCATGCCCTGAGCTTGTAACCGAAGCCGCGGACCGTGTCGATCCGGTCCTGACCGATCTTGGTGCGCAGCCGCTGGACATGCACGTCGACCACCCGGGTGTCACCGCCCCAGCCGTAGTCCCAGACCCGCTCCAGCAGTCTGTCGCGGGAGAGCACGGTCCCGGGCGCGGCGGAGAACTCCAGCAGCAGCCGCATCTCCGTCGGTGTCAGCGCCACCGGCTCACCGGCCCTGCGCACCTCCATGCCCTCCGTGTCGATCTCCACATCGCCGAAGGTCAGCACTCCGCGCACGGCGGGGCCGTCCTGCGCGCTCCCCGCACCCGCCGCGGGTCCGCCCGCGTGGCCGAAGCGGCGCAGTACGGCCCGGATCCTGGCGACCAGTACCGCCCCGTCGAAGGGTTTGGTCACATAGTCGTCGGCGCCGGCCTCCAGGCCGAGCACCACGTCGATGGAGTCGGCGCGCGCCGACAGCATGATCACGGGGACGGCCGACTCGTCGCGGATACGGCGGCACAGGCTGACGCCGTCCAGACCGGGCAGCATCACATCGAGCAGCGCGATCTGCGGCCGCTCGGCGCGGAACGCCTCCAGACCGGAGAGTCCGTCGGGCATGGCGGTGACCACGAAGCCGACGCGTTCCAGCGCGAGCTGGGTGGCCTCGCGGATGACATCGTCGTCCTCGACGAAGAGCACATGGGTCCCGGCCATCGTCCGGTTCTCAGTTCTCGCCCGGCACGGCCGGCTCGGGCGTGCTCACGCCGCCGCCCACCGCCCTGCTGTAGCTGTTGCGCACCCGGTAGCGCTCGCTGAACTTCGCGTCGCCCCAGCTGTAGGTGACGACGTCCTCCCCGGAGGGGTAGGTCACCGGATCGCCCTTCGCGTACACCTGCCGGGTGACGACCAGCGCGCCGCGGTCGATCGTGGCGTAGACGGCGGGCTCCTCGTTGGTGAAGACGTTCGTGTACCGGCCGTTCTCGGAGCGGTACACATACGTACCGATACCGACGGCGTCCCCGCAGGTCATCACATTGATCACGACATCGGGCGCGGTACCGCCGGTGAGTTCTCCGTAGGAGGTGTCCACCGGGTAGACGTCCTCGGCGCACGGTTTGAGATCGGCCTTGATCCGTCTGCCGACCTTCGGGTCCTGTCGGAGCAGCGACACGGCGTCGACGGTCTCCGCCGGTGACGGCGCGGACGTCGGAGGGGTGACCGGCAGGCCCCGCTCGACCGGTATGGACACCGCGGCGCCCTCGTCCCTGGTCCCCGTACCACCGGTCGCGCAGCCGGTGGCGAGCACACAGAAGGCGGCGAGCCCGGCCATGGGTATGGCAGCCGCCGTGAATGTTCCGCCCCCCGGCCGACCGGGGCCTTTCAGGCCGCGCACCTCGCCCGCTCCCGTTCCTGTCCCTGACGCCCGTCGTGGCTGTCACGGCCGCCGTGACGACTCCGGCCGTCACCCCTGTCCCGGCGCGGAGCACCGCGCTCCGGCGCGTGGGCGCGCAGCTCGGCGTCCGCCGCTTCCCTGCTCGCCAGCTCCCTGGTCTCCAGCTCCTCGCGGAGCCGGGCCAGCGCCCGGTGGAGCGTGCTCTTCACCGTACCCGCCGACATTCCGAGCGCCGCGGCCGTCTCTTCCGTACTCATCTGCTCCCAGTGTCGCAGCACTACGACACTGCGTTGCTTGGGTGCCAGGATCGCCAGGATCTCCATCAGCAGGGCGCGGTCGGCGTGCTGCTCCGTGCCGTCCTCGACGCTCGCCTCGGGGAGCTGCTCGGTGGGGATCTCGTCGAGCTTGCGCGCACGCCACCACTCCGTACGGGTGTTGATCATGACGCGGCGCAGATAGGCGTCGGCGAGCGACTTGTCGGCGATGCCGTCCCAGCGGCCGTAGGTACGGGCGAGGGCGGTCTGGAGCAGGTCCTGCGCGTCGACGGGGTCGGGCACCAGACGCCGGGCGCTGCGCAGCAGGGCCTCCTGGCGGGTCCGTACGTACTCCTCGAATCCGAGCACCTCGCCCTGCGCCATGCCAACCGCCTCCGACCTCTGAGCATCCGTGCCGATCGCCTACGGCAGGGAAATTACGGAGCGCTTGTCACGGAGTTGTGCGTGAGAGCCGTCGGCAAACGCACGGCTGTCCATCGGTTGTGTAACGGCCGACCGGTTGTGCGGAGGAGAACGACCGGTTATGCGCTGTTTGTGCACGACGGCCGGCGCGCGGCGGCGCCGGTACCGGCCGTCGTGGTCGTTTCTGCCGGCCGGTACCGACCGGCGCCGACCGGTGCCGGCCGGTCGGGATCAGCTCTGCGGGAGCCGGTAGACACCGTTCTCCAGGGGCTCGACCAGCCCGTCCGCGACCAGTCCGTCCAGCGCCCTCGCCCGCTGCACCGGCTCGTCCCACACCGCGTCCAGGGCCGTCTGCGCTACCGGACCGACCGTGTCGCGCAGGACGGCGAGAAGCCTGCCGCGCACCTGGCGGTCCGTACCCGCGTAGGTCTGGCCGCGCCGCGGCGCCCCTTCGTGCGCGGGTTTGCCGGACAGCCGCCAGGCGCACCGCGCGGCGATCGGACAGCGCGCGCACTCCTCGTTCTTCGCCGTGCAGATCAGCGCGCCCAGCTCCATGGAGGAGGCGGCCCAGCGTGCCGCCGTCGCCGCGTCCTCGGGCAGCAGTGCGCGGGCCAGCTTGCGCTCGGCGGCCGTGGTGGCGTTCGGCGGGTACTGGACACCGGTCACGGCACGGGCGAAGACCCGGCGCACATTGGTGTCGAGCACGGCGTGCCGCTGTCCGTACGCGAACGAGGCCACCGCGGCGGCCGTGTACTCGCCGATCCCGGGCAGCGAGAGGAGCTGCGCGTGCTCGCGGGGTACGTCACCTCCGTACCGCTCCGTTATCGCCTGCGCCGCGCCGTGCAGCCGCAGCGCCCGGCGCGGATAGCCGAGCCGGCCCCAGGCGCGTACCGCCTCGCCGGGGGCCTCGGCGGCCAGATCGGCGGGGCGCGGCCAGCGGGCGAGCCACTGCTCGTACACCGGCAGGACCCGGCTGACGGGGGTCTGCTGGAGCATGAACTCGCTGACCATCACCCCCCAGGCGCCCGCTTCGGGGCGGCGCCAGGGCAGATCGCGCGCGTTCGTCTCGAACCAGGCGATGACGGGGGTGTGCAGGACCGCCGGGTCGACGGCCACCGCCGATGTCCCGGAGACGGGTGGGCCGGGTGAGCCGACCGGGGCGGGGGAGGCGGGCAAGGCGGAGGAGCGGGGCGGGACGGGCGAGTCGGCGGAGGCGGGGGGTGTGGGGGAGGCGGGGGAGGCCGTGGAAGTCGCGGAGTGCGGGAAGGTAGCAGTCATGGCACCACCGATCCTGGCACGTCACGGAGCGTTGACGGTGCAGCGGCCGGGCGAGCGCCGGAGGTTGTCGCCCGCCCGCCTCCGGGTGGGCTAGGGCCTCTCGTTTGGATCTTGCTGGGCTCGCGTGCCCTGGCACCGCGCCTCGCCGCGTTGTCGTCGGTCGCCTACGCTCCGCGTGGGCTCTCTCCTCCGCCTTGCGATCCACGGCACCAGCCCCCGCTCCCTCATCCAGCCAGATCCAAACGAAAGACCCTAGGCCGTGTCTTCGAAGTGGCGCCGGGCGTTACTTCCGAAACGTGCCCTGGTCCCGGGGTGTCCGTATGGACATCGTCGGGGAGTCGCCGGTGGCCCCGATGTCCGCGGTGGCCCCGGTGTCCGCGGAGTCGGCCTGGGCGGGGCCACCGGCAGGGACCCGCAGGGACGGCCGGGCGGCGCGGGCCGTGCGGGCGAGCCGGTCGCCGGGGCCGGCCAGCCGGCGGACCGGGCCCGCGCCACTGGTGCGCATCGTTCCGACGAGCAGTCCCACCGGGCGGGCCCCCGCCAGCAGCACCAGCGTCGCCACCGCCGCGCCCAGGACCAGCCCCACCGCCACGTCGTGCGGGTAGTGGACCCCGACGAAGACCCGTGAGAACGCCATCAGCAGAGCCATCGGCACGGTGAGATACGCGAGCCGGGGACGGGCGATCAGGAGGGCCGTCGCCGCGGCTCCGGCGATGGTGGAGTGGTTGCTCGGGAAGGACCAGTCACCGACCGGCGGGCAGGTGATGAGCGGTTCCCCGGCCCCGGCGACCGCGCGGCACGGCCGCTCCTCCTCCAGTATCGACTTGGACAGTTCGCTGCACACATAGGCGATCGCGGTCGCGAGCGGCGCGAGTACCGCCAGGGCCAGGGCCCGTGAGGCGGCCCGTCTCGCGAGCCACCAGACGGCCCCGAAGAGCAGACCGAACACCAACAGCCCCGCCTCCGTCCAGAGTTCGGCCAGACGCTGGACCCAGGAAGGGGTGGTGCGGGCGAAGTCGGTGATGTCGCGATAGAGATCGCTCGTTGCGCTGCCGTTCATGTGATCAACGTACAGATGTTGTCTGGTGGTCACATGACTCCATGGTCAAGGACGCATCCCTGACGGACGGAAGGGGCGCCGTTGCGGTCAAAAGTGCTGTCGCCGAAGGCCGTTCCGGGATGATGATCCGTAAAACTTGCCGAGAGAGGCGGCATGTGGGGCGGGAGTTGGCTCTGAACTCTCGTACAGTTTGCGCCGTGGGATCTTTGCGCAATCCGGTCGGGCCGCTTCCCTCCACCATCTACTGGCGACGGAGGGCGGTAGCGGCGACGCTGGCCGCGCTGCTCGCGTTGCTCGTCGTGTGGTACGTCAGCTCCAGCGGGGGCGGTGGCAAGCCGACGGGCGACACCTCCGACGGCGCCAATCCCGCGACGTCCATCACCCCCGGGCCGTCCGGGTCGGGACCCGCCATCAGTGAACAGCCGGGCGGGCGCGAGGAGTCGGACGGCTCCGGCGGGAACGGCGGTGGCGGCGACGGCGGTACGGACTCCGGCGCCGACGGCGGCAAGAACGGCGACCCCGCGGACACCGGGGGCGCGGGCGGCTCGGCGGGCACGGGCGCGGGAGGCGCCGCCGGTGCGGGAGGCGCGGGCGGTACGGCCGGTGCCGGTGGTGCGGGAGGCGCGGGCGGTTCCGGTGGCGCGGTGAACGGCGGTACCGGCGGCGGAAGTACAGGCACCGGCGACGGCAGCACCACCTCGGGGCGGGCGGTCGGCGCGGGCTCCGGGCTCCCCGACTGCGCTCCCAACTCCCTCGCGCTGACGCTCGCCACCACCAAGGTCGCCTACGCCCCGGGTGAGAAGCCCGCGTTCCGTCTGAACGTGAAGAACACGTCGGGCACCACCTGCAAGGCGGACTTCGGGCCGAAGGCGATGGTGCTGACGGTCACCGACGCCGAGGACGACGAGGTCTGGTCCTCCGCCGACTGCCCGAAGACCGGCGCGCAGTACTTCGAGGTCCCCGCGGGGCAGACCGTCACGCGCACCGTGCGATGGGACCGCAGGCAGAGTGCGCCGCAGTGCGCCACGCCGCCCGCGGGGGCGGTCGGTCCCGGAACGTATCTGGTCGAGGCCGAGACATCGCGGGCCTCGGTGAAGCAGGGACAGCAGTCCATCCGCCTGGAGAAGGACTGAACGGACCGAACGGACTGAACGGACGGCGGTCGGCCCCGTACGGACCGCGAACGGTGGCCGGCCCCGGTACGGACGGCGAACGCCCCGGCCTCATCGGCCGGGGCGTTCCGTTTCCGCGTGCTGGCTCGCTCCCGCGCGTACGGGCGCTCCTACCGGATCAGACGTACCGCTCCAGGATCGACGACTCCGCGAGCCGCGACAGGCCCTCACGGACGCTGCGCGCCCGCGCCTCGCCGACACCGTCCACCGTCTGGAGATCGCCCACGCTCGCCGCCAGCAGCTTCTGGAGCCCGCCGAAGTGCTCGACCAGCCGCTCGATGATGGCTCCCGGCAGCCGCGGCACCTTGGCCAGCAGCCGGTAACCACGCGGCGAGACCGCGGAGTCGAGCGTCTCGGGCGCCCCGCTGTAGCCCAGCGCCCTTGCCACGGTGGGCAGTTCCAGCAGCTCCGAGTGGCTCAGTGAGTCCAGCTCGCCGAGCGCCTCATCGACCGTACGGGCCCGCTTCGCCGTCGGCTCGGGCACATAGTCGCGCGCGACCAGATCCCGCTCCGGCTCCACGCCCGCGATCAACTCGTCGAGCTGGAGCGAGAGAAGCCGGCCGTCGGTGCCCAGCTCCACCACATACTCGGCGATCTCCGTGGCGATCCGGCGCACCATCTCCAGCCGCTGGGCCACCGCCGTCACGTCCCGGACCGTCACCAGGTCCTCGATCTCCAGGGCGGAGAGCGTGCCCGCCACCTCGTCGAGACGGAGCTTGTACCGCTCCAGGGTCGCCAGCGCCTGGTTCGCCCGGGACAGGATCGCCGCCGACTCCTCCAGGACCCGGCGCTCCCCGTTCACATACAGGGCGATCAGACGCATCGACTGCGATACGGAGACGACGGGGAAGCCGCACTGCTTGGACACCCGGTCCGCGGTGCGGTGCCGGGTGCCGGTCTCCTCCGTGGGGATGGAGGACTCGGGGACCAACTGGACGCCGGCCCGCAGAATCTTGGTGATGTCCTTGTCGAGGATGAGCGCGCCGTCGAGCTTGCACAGCTCGCGCAGCCGGGTCGCGGTGAACTCCACGTCCAGCACGAACCCGCCGGTACACATCGATTCGACGGTCTTGTCCATGCCCAGGACGATGAGACCGCCGGTGTTTCCGCGCAGGATCCGCTCCAGCCCGTCGCGCAGGGCCGTGCCCGGCGCGACCGCGCTCAGGGAGGCGCGCATCAGCGCTTCGTTGCCGGAGCCCGCGCCGGACTTTCCGGGCGCTGATGCCCGGTCGTTGGCTGCCACTGCACTCCTCCGGCTCGTACGGATGGGCGAGACCAGGGCAAAGTCTACCGGCGAGCGTTGTCGTCCCGTGGGGCCTCCGCACGACCCCGGCGCGGCAGCACCCTGAGAGCATCGCCCATGTCGGCGACTTCTGTGACCTTCATACCGGCGGGGATCTTCCCCGGATCGGTCGGTACGAGGGCCTGGGTGAAGCCGAGCCGATGGGCCTCGGCCAGCCTGCGCTGCACACCCGTGACGCGTCTGACCTCGCCGGCGAGGCCCACTTCGCCGATCGCGACCAGGTTCTTCGGCAGCGGGGTGTCGCTGGCCGCGGAGGCCAGCGCCAGAGCGATCGCCAGGTCGGCCGCGGGCTCGGAGAGCTTCACCCCGCCGACCGTGGCGCTGTAGATGTCCCGCTTGCCGAGCGCGCTGATCCGGCCGCGCTGCTCCAGCACGGCGAGCATCATCGAGACCCGGGAGGTCTCCAGACCGGAGGTGGTGCGCCGGGGAGAGGGGATCTGCGAGTCGACCGTCAGCGCCTGCACCTCGGCGACGAGCGGACGGCGGCCTTCGAGCGTGACCGTGAGGCAGGTGCCGGGGACGGGCTCGTCACGCCGGGTGAGGAAGAGACCGGAAGGATCGGTGAGACCGGTGATCCCCTCGTCGTGCAGCTCGAAGCAGCCGACCTCGTCCGTGGCCCCGAACCTGTTCTTGATACCGCGCACGAGCCGCAGCCGGGCGTGCCGGTCGCCCTCGAAGGACAGCACGACATCCACGAGGTGTTCGAGCAGCCTCGGCCCGGCGATCGCGCCGTCCTTGGTGACATGGCCCACGAGCAGGGTGGCCATACCGCGCTCCTTGGAGGCCCGGATGAGCGCGCCCGCGACCTCCCTGACCTGGGCCATCCCGCCGGGCGCGCCATCGATCTCGGGCGAGGCGACGGTCTGCACGGAGTCCAGGATCAGCAGGGAGGGCTTGACCGCGTCGAGATGGCCGAGGACGGCGGAGAGATCGGTCTCGGCGGCGAGATAGAGATGGTCGTGGATGGCCTTGATCCGGTCCGCGCGCAGCCGGACCTGGCTGGCGGACTCCTCGCCCGTCACATAGAGCGTGCGGTGTTCGTCACTGGCCGCCTTCGCCGCGACATCGAGCAGCAGCGTGGACTTGCCGACACCCGGCTCGCCCGCGACCAGCACGACGGCGCCGGGGACGAGACCGCCGCCGAGTACCCGGTCCAGCTCGGCCACGCCCGTGGAGCGCGCGGTGGCCGTACGGACGTCCACCTGCCCGATCGGGAGCGCGGCGGTGGAGACCCGGCCGGCCGCGGTGGTCCGTACAGCGGGCGCGCCGTACTCCTCGACCGTGCCCCAGGCCTGGCATTCGGGGCAGCGGCCGAGCCACTTGGCGGTCGTCCAGCCGCACTCGGTGCAGCGGTAGGACGGCCGGTCCTTCGCGGATTTCGTACGGGCAGCAGCCATGGCGTCACCGTATAGGGCGCCACCGACAGTGCTGACAGCGCCGACGACGGTGCCGGCCGCGCCGACCCGGTCACCGGTCACAGCGCCGTCCCCGGCGGCCCGGGAGATCCGGCCGATCTGCACCGGAACTCCTCGAATCGCGCTCCTGTCATCACCTTTCGGGGGATACATTCACCCGTATGAGTTAAATGTGCTCAAGGTGTGTGAAAGGCGTGGGCCGCGCTGTCTACCGTCGCCAGGTGATGAGCAGCAGCCCCGAATCCGCCCCGCACACCACCGGCGCACACCGCGCGGCTCGTCGTGCGCCCCGTTCGGTGGCGCAGCGCCCGCCCGCGCGCTACGAGCCGTATCTGGACGGCCTGTTCACGTACTGCCTCTCCGTGCTCTGTGACCATGACGAGGCGACCAAGGTGCTCGGCGACACCCTGTCGATCGCCGAGCGGCAGTACGCCCGGTGTCCCTCGGAGGCGGGGGAGCGCAAGGCGTGGCTGTACGCCCTCGCCCGCTGGGCATGTCAGCGCAAGCTCACCGAACAGCGGCGCACCCGTCCGGGGGCGCACGCGGCGCAACGCACGCCGGAGCCCACACCGGCGGGAGAGGTCCCACCGGAGACCGCCGCGCGCCGACGGCGCGAACTCGCCCTGCTGGCCTGGCCCGAGGCCGCCGGTACGACACCGGAGCAGCGCGAGATCCTGGAGCTGGCCGTACGGCACAGGCTCGGCCCGCGCGAGGTCGCCGCCGTGCTCTCCATGCGACTCCCGGCCGCCCGTGAGCTGCTGGCATCCGCCGCCTGCGAGGTGGAGCGCACCCGTGCCGCGCTGGCCGTCGTGGACAGCGGTGACTGCCCCTCCGTCGCCCGGCTCACCGGTGACAGCCAGGTGCTGCTGTCCGCCGCGCTCCGGCGTGAACTGGTCCGGCATGTCGACGACTGTCCGCGCTGCCGCCGTATCGCCGAACGGGCCGAGGCGGTGGGCCCGTGGCCGGGATCACGTACCGCGCCGGTCCCGCCCGTCGGAGCGGTCCCACCTGCCACGCCTGCCACGCCTGCCACGCCGAGTGCGCCGGGCGGGGCCGTTCCGCCGGGCGGGGCTGTCCCGTCCGGCGCGGGCGCTTCTGTACCACCGCGTACGCCCGTCCCGCCCGCTTCCCCGTCCCGCGCCGCCTCGCCCGCCGTCCTGCCCCTCGTCACCGCGTCCAGGGCCGCCGCGTACGACGCGATGGCGCGCGTGCCCCGGGCCCGTACGACGGCGCCGCGCTTCGGCCGCGACGGATTCCCGATGGACCCCAAGGACCGGTCCGCCCGCCGGGACCGGCTGCGGGCCCGCGCGGTGACGACCACGGTCGTGGCGACCGTCGTCGCGGCTCCCGTGCTCGCGCTCTGGGCCGCGTACCGGGGCGCGCCGACGACGGGCGAGGGCCACGAAGGCTCCTCGGTCAGTGCCGGGGCGGTCGGTGAGGGGGAGGCCGACGGGCGGCCCGGCCCCGACGGGCGGCCGTACGAGCGCTACGAGAACACCGGAAGCGCCGCGACCGGATCCGACGCGGGCTTCAGCGGCGGCCGTCCGTCGGACATCTTCGTGGAGGTCGTCAGCGACGGTACGGCCGTGCCGTCCTCGCTCCCCGGCCGGCCCGCCCCCGGCCGTATCTCGGTCGAGGCGCGGCCGGCCGACGGTATGACGACGATCACGCTCAGGGCGTCCGGCGGGGCACCGGTCGCCTGGACGGCCGCGACCACCGCCCCCTGGCTCCGGCTCAGCGGCCACTACGGCATGCTCACGCCCGGCGAGTCCTTCACAATCCGGGTCTTCGTGGACCACCGGCGTGAGCCGTCCGGGCCCTGGAGCGCGCGGATCGCGGTGTATCCGACGGGTTCGACGGTGAAGATCTACGGCTATGGCACCAGGCCGGCCTCCCCCGGCCGGCCGGGACGTCCCGAGCATCACGAGGGCCGTCCCGCCCATCCGGGCCACCACGGCCACCCCGGGCGTCCGGGCCGCCCCGAGGGCCCCGGGCACCCAGGACGCCCCGGACCCGGGCCCGGCGGACCGGCGTCCTCCGGCACCCCGGATCCCTCAGGCCCCGATCCGTCCCGTCCCACCGATCCCACGCCCTCGGGCCCCGGCCCCGGTCCTGGGTCCGGGTCCGGGGCCAGGGATCCAGGCCCCGTCCCCGGCGACTCCGCGCCGTCGGACCCGGAGCCCACGGTCCCCGCGGACCCGCCCGCGACGACGCCGAGCACCGCGGACTGACCGGCGACCCGCGCTGACCGGCGACCCGAACTGCCCGGCGACCCGCGCTGACCGGCGACGACCGCGCCCGGCGACCGCCAGCGACTTTCGGCGACCGGCCACCGCGGAGGAGGACCCACGGCCGACGGCAGAGCGCCGGCGGCCGGTGTCCGGACCGGTCAGGTCCCGACGGGGTCCGCCGGATGCGGCGCCACCAGCGGAAGCTCGCTCGCCACACGCCGTTCGCAGAGCTCGGCCAGCTCGTCGTACGCCGCCTTGCCCATCAGCTCGGTCAGTTCCGGCCGGTACGTCCTGTACACCGGCTCGCCCGCGCCGTGCGCCGACGTGGCCGACGTGCACCACCAGTGCAGATCATGGCCGCCGGGACCCCAGCCGCGCCGGTCGTACTCACCGATCGACACCCGCAGCACCCGTGTGTCGTCGGGCCGCTCGATCCAGTCGTACGTACGCCGCACCGGAAGCTGCCAGCAGACGTCCGGCTTCGTTTCGAGCGGTTCACGCCCCTCGCTCAGCGCCAGGATATGGAGCGAACAGCCCGCCCCGCCGGCGAACCCCGCACGGTTCTGGAAGATGCAGGAGCCCTTCCAGCGCCGCGTCTGGCGCTCGCCGTCCTCGTCGGTCTGCGTCCAGCCGGCCTTCGTGCCCTCCCCGTGGAACTGCCACAGCTCCGGGGTGAGCCGCGCCACATGCCCGGCCACCCGCTTCTCGTCGTCCTCGTCGGAGAAGTGCGCGCCCAGCGTGCAGCACCCGTCATCGGCGCGGCCCGCCTGGATGCCCTGGCAGCCGCTGCCGAAGACACAGCTCCACCGTGAGGTGAGCCAGGTCAGATCGCAGCGGAAGACCTGCTGCTCGTCGGCGGGATCGGGGAACTCGACCCAGGCGCGAGCGAAGTCGAGGCCCTTCTCGTCGGGGACCGGGGCCGCTTTCCCGGTATTCCGCTTGTTCCGTGTGTCACGGACTTCCCGGGCCTCCTCCGGTCGCTCCTGCTTGTTCGGTCCGTTGGCTTTGCCCGGCTTCGCCTTTTTCGTCTTTGGCACAGCTCCAGCGTATGCGCGCGCTCGCAGTAGCGTTCCGTTCATGAGACTCGGAGTCCTCGATGTCGGTTCGAACACCGTTCATCTGCTGGCGGTGGACGCCCACCGCGGCGCCCGCCCGCTGCCCGCCTATTCGCACAAGGCGGAGCTGCGACTCGCCGAGCTGCTCGACGCGGAGGGCGCCATAGGGGCCGAAGGTGTCGACCGGCTCGTGGCGACCGTCGCCGACGCGCTCCAGGTCGCCGAGGACAAGGGCTGCGAGGCCGTGCTGCCGTTCGCGACCTCCGCCGTACGGGAGGCCGGCAACGCCGATCAGGTGCTCGGGCGTGTCAAGAGCGAGACCGGTGTGGATCTCGAAGTGCTCTCCGGTGAACAGGAGGCCCGGCTCACCTTCCTCGCCGCCCGCCGCTGGTTCGGCTGGTCCGCCGGGAAGCTGCTGGTCCTGGACATCGGGGGCGGCTCCCTGGAGATCGCGTACGGACTCGACGAGGAGCCGGACGCCGCCGTGTCCATGCCCCTGGGCGCGGGTCGGCTGACGGCCGGCTGGCTGCCCGGCGATCCGCCCGACCCGGTCGATGTGAAGGCCCTGCGCCGTCATGTACGCGCCCAGATCGCCCGTACGGTCGGCGAATTCGCGCGGTTCGGCACACCGGACCATGTGGTGGCGACGTCCAAGACCTTCCGCCAGCTCGCACGGCTCGCCGGGGCCGCGCGCTCCGCCGAGGGCCTGTACGTACAGCGCGAACTGAGTCGAACGTCACTGGAGGAGTGGGTCCCCAAGCTGGCCGCGATGACCTCGCTCCAGCGCGCCGGGCTCCCGGGTGTCTCCGAGGGACGGTCCTCCCAGCTGCTGGCCGGAGCGCTGGTCGCGGAGGGGGCGATGGACCTGTTCGGGATCGAGGTGGTGGAGATCTGCCCCTGGGCGCTGCGCGAGGGCATCATCCTGCGCCGACTCGACCAACTCCCGACCACGTAGGGGGTGCCCTTACGCTGTCTCCGTGGCAGAACCAGTGGTGCGGGTCCCGGACGCGAAGGTCGCCCTGTCGACGGCCTCCGTCTATCCGGAGTCCACGGCGACGGCTTTCGAGATCGCCGCGCGCCTCGGGTACGACGGTGTCGAGGTCATGGTCTGGACCGATCCCGTCAGCCAGGACATCGAGGCGCTGCGCAGGCTCTCGGACTATCACCGGGTGCCGATACTGGCTGTCCACGCGCCCTGTCTGCTGATCACACAGCGGGTGTGGTCGACCGACCCGTGGGTGAAGCTCCAGCGGGCGCGCTCGGCGGCCGAGCGGCTCGGCGCCTCCACGGTGGTCGTCCATCCGCCGTTCCGCTGGCAGCGGCAGTACGCGCGCGATTTCGTCACCGGCATCTGGCGGATGGCGGACGAGACGGACGTGCGGTTCGCGGTCGAGAACATGTACCCGTGGCGGTACCGGGACCGCGAGATGCTCGCGTACGCGCCCGACTGGGATGTCACCAAGGACGACTACCGGCACTTCACGGTCGATCTCTCGCACACCGCGACCGCCCGTACCGATGCCATGGGCATGATCGACCGGATGGGCGACCGGCTGGGGCATGTCCATCTCGCGGACGGCAGGGGGTCGGCGAAGGACGAGCATCTCGTACCGGGGCGGGGCACCCAGCCCTGCGCCGAGCTGCTGGAACGGCTGGTGGAGACCTCGTTCGACGGCCATGTCGTGATCGAGGTCAATACCCGCCGGGCGATGTCCTCGGCGGAGCGCGAGGCCGATCTGGCGGAGGCGCTGGCCTTCACCCGGCTGCATCTCGCGCGGTCCGCGACGCGGCCAGGAACACGCTCCGGAGCGCCGTCCGAAGCGGCTTCCGGAACGCCGTCCGGAGCGCGGCCGGCGAATTCCGCGGTGGCCCCGCCGACAACGGCCGCGAAGGGGCCTTCGCCTTCGCCCTCGCCTTCGCCCTCGCCCTCGTCGGCACCGACACCGCCGCCGACCGCCGCCGCTCCACCCCAGACGCCACCCCAGGCTTCGTCCCCCGCTCCTTCCGCTGCCCCTTCTCCCGGCCCTTCCACCGCGCGGGAGTCACGGGAGTCCCGTACCCCAGGCTCCTCGGGAGTGCGCCCTTCATGATCGGCAAGGCCCCATGACCGACATGGCCCCGCGCCGTCGTGGCCGTCCCGCCCGCAAGGACACGGACTCGGGCCCCAGCGCCCAGCAGAAGATCCTGGAGTCGGCCCGCGCGGAGTTCGCCGAGCGCGGCTACGACAAGACGTCCATCCGCGGCATCGCCAAGGCCGCGGGCGTCGACCCCGCGCTCGTCCACCACTACTTCGGTACGAAGGAC
The DNA here is from genome assembly GCF_053608565.1 of Streptomyces sp. NPDC055025. Classification (NCBI taxonomy): domain Bacteria; kingdom Bacillati; phylum Actinomycetota; class Actinomycetes; order Kitasatosporales; family Streptomycetaceae; genus Streptomyces; species Streptomyces sp. NPDC055025. Next base: position 10,944 of record NZ_JBSGVS010000092.1, on the reverse strand, counting down.
GAGGTCTTCGCGGCGGCCATCGAGGTCTCCTTCGAACCGGCGCTGATGGTGCCCGTGCTGCTGGCCGACGGTCTCGACGGCATCGGGGAGCGGCTCGCCCGCTACTTCATCGCGGTCTGGGAGAACCCGGTCACCCGGGCGCCGATGCTGGCGATCATGCGCTCCGCCCTGACGCACGAGGCCGCGGCGAAGGTGCTGCGTACGTTCGTCCTGCGCCGGCTGCTGGAGCGGATCGCGGTGGAGCTCGACGTACCGGATCCGACGTTCCGCGCCGAACTGGCCGCCTCCCACATGATCGGGATCGCGTTCCTCCGCTATGTGATCAAGGCGGATCCGCTGGCCTCCGCGGACTCCGAGGAGATCGTCAAGATGGTGGCGCCCACACTCCAGCGGTATCTGACCGGAAACTGAGTTCCGAAACCGAGGCGGGGAACCGAGGCCGGAAACCGATGCTCCGTTCCGTACAGGCGGGTGATCGTTCCGTATAGCGGACAAGACGTCCAGATCTTGGAGCGTGGGCGTAGGCTCTGAGACAGCCATTTCCGCCGAAGGATCCGTGCCGTCCGCTGACGACGGGTCTGCTGAAGGAGCGAGCGACGATGCCCGAGCTGAGGTCCCGCACTGTCACCCACGGCCGCAATATGGCGGGCGCACGCGCCCTGATGCGGGCCTCGGGCGTAGCGAGCGCGGACATCGGCAAGCCGATCGTCGCGGTGGCCAACTCCTTCACCGAGTTCGTGCCGGGACACACGCATCTCGCGCCGGTCGGCCGGATCGTCTCCGAGGCGATCAAGGCCGCGGGCGCCGTGCCGCGCGAGTTCAACACCATCGCCGTCGACGACGGCATCGCGATGGGCCACGGCGGGATGCTCTACTCCCTGCCGTCCCGCGATCTGATCGCCGACTCGGTCGAGTACATGGTCGAGGCGCACTGCGCGGACGCGCTGATCTGCATCTCCAACTGCGACAAGATCACCCCCGGCATGCTGATGGCCGCGATGCGCCTCAACATCCCCACGGTCTTCGTCTCCGGCGGCCCGATGGAGGCCGGCAAGGCGACGCTCGTGGACGGTACGGTCCGCAAGCTCGACCTGATCAACGCGATCTCGGACGCGGTCGACGAGAGCGTCTCGGACGAGGACATCCTCCGTATCGAGGAGAACGCCTGTCCGACCTGCGGCTCCTGCTCGGGCATGTTCACCGCCAACTCGATGAACTGTCTGACCGAGGCCATCGGCCTCTCGCTGCCCGGCAACGGCTCGGTGCTGGCCACGCACACCGCCCGCAGGGCGCTCTACGAGAACGCGGGCCGTACGGTCGTCGGGATCACCAAGCGCTACTACGAGCAGGACGACGAGTCAGTCCTGCCGCGCGCCGTCGCCACCCGCGCCGCCTTCGACAACGCCATGGCACTGGACATCGCCATGGGCGGCTCGACCAACACCATCCTCCATCTGCTCGCCGCCGCCCAGGAGGCCGAGCTGGAGTACGACCTCGCCGACATCGACGCCGTCTCGCGCCGCGTTCCGTGTCTGGCCAAGGTCGCGCCCAATGTCGCCCCCGGCGGTACGTACTACATGGAGGACATCCACCGGGCCGGCGGTATCCCCGCCATCCTCGGCGAGTTGTACCGCGGCGGCATGCTCAACGAGGACGTGCACACCGTCCACTCGCCGAGCATCAAGGACTGGCTGGAGACCTGGGACGTGCGCGGAGGCTCGCCGTCCGCCGAGGCCGTCGAGCTGTGGCACGCGGCCCCCGGCTGTGTCCGCTCCGCCGAGGCCTTCTCCCAGTCCGAGCGCTGGGACACGCTCGACACGGACGCCGCGAACGGCTGTGTGCGCGATGTCGCCCACGCCTACTCCAAGGACGGCGGTCTGGCCGTCCTCAAGGGAAATCTCGCCGAGGACGGCTGTGTCGTGAAGACGGCCGGGGTCGACGAGTCGATCTGGACCTTCGAGGGTCCCGCCGTCGTCTGCGAGTCGCAGGAGGAGGCCGTGGACAAGATCCTCCGCAAGGAGATCACCGAGGGCGATGTGATCGTCATCCGTTACGAGGGCCCGCGCGGCGGCCCCGGAATGCAGGAGATGCTCTACCCGACCTCGTATCTGAAGGGCCGAGGTCTCGGCAAGTCCTGCGCGCTGGTCACCGACGGCCGCTTCTCCGGCGGTACGTCGGGTCTGTCCATCGGCCACGCCTCGCCGGAGGCGGCCTCGGGCGGCACGATCGCGCTGGTCCACGACGGCGACCGGATCCGGATCGACATCCCGGGCCGCTCGATCGAACTGCTCGTCGCCGAGGACGAACTCGCGGCGCGCCGCGAGGCGCTGAACGGCGTGTACGCGCCGGCCGCCCGCGAACGCAAGGTCTCGGTGGCGCTGCGCGCGTACGCGGCGATGGCGACCAGCGCGGACAGGGGCGCGGTGCGGGACGTGACCCGGCTGGGCTGAGCCCGCCCGCCTGTCGATCCGCCCACCCCGGTCCGCGATCGGTCAGTCCGCGGCCAACCGGTCCGCTGATCCGTATACGTACACGTGTGTTCCGTATACGTACACATGCGCCCCGGATCCCGCTCAGGGACCGGGGCGCCCGGCTGTCACCCCGTGGCGTGACAGCTCACCGGGCGGCGTGACGGTCACCAGCGCGCGGGGTCCCGGCTGTCGACCGCGAACACGGACCCGTCGGGCGCGCTGGCGAGGACCTTCCCGGGGATGGTGACCGGCGTGGGCAGCGCCCCGGACAGCGTGTCGCGTCCCTCGCCCATCCGTGGCTTCGTCTGCCCGGCCAGCACCCCGCGCTCCGCGTCCACGGCGAGCAGCCGCCCGTCCCCCGCGCTCATGAAGAGCCACTCGCCCGCGGCCGTCGGGCGCGACGCCCGGGTGACCGACGTTTCGAGCCGCCAGCGCTGGCCGGGCCCGGCGGCCGTACGGTCGCTCATGTCGACCGCGAGCAACGAGCCCGTGTAGCCGACGACATAGACCATGTCACCGGCGACCGTGGCCTGCGCCTGGTCGACCGGCGAGGGCAGCGGGACCCGGCGTACGGCGTGGCTCGACGCGTCGAGACTCACGACGGCGTCGGTCATGTCATTGCTGCCGTTGGAGAGCAGGAAGAGAGTGTCGGCCGACGCCCCGGCCGGGGTCAGCGTGCCGGTGAGCCGCTTCTCCCGGAGCAGGGCACCGTCGGCCGGATCGATGACGCTCACCTCGGTGGCCGTGCCGTCGGGCGACGGGGTGACGGCGAACAGCGGGCCGTCGGTGCCACCGCCCGCCGTCCAGACGGAACCGGTCCCGCCGCGCCGTTCCTCCCAGCGCTCGGCGCCGGTCGCGCTGTCCAGCGACCGCACCAGCCCGTCGTACGAGACGAGCAGTACGGAATCGGCGGCGTGCCGGACGGTGGCGTACGAGGAGATGTCGACGCTCCAGCGCTCGGCGCCCGAGCCCGGGTCCAGGGCCTCCAGACGGCTGCCGCCGGGCGTGATGACATGCAGCAGCCCGCCGGAGAGGACCGGCGCCGCGCCCGTGTCGGCGTCCGTCATGGCGCGGTCGTCCCGTACGGACCAGGCGACCCGGCCGTCGGCGGGGCTGATCCGGGCCGCCTTGACCCCCGGAGCCGTGCAGTAGACACCGGAGTCGGCGCCGGCGCCGTCGGCCGAGCACACGGGCATACGGTTCGCGCCCTTGCCGTTGCCCAGCTTCATCTGCCAGGGGCCGGACACCTCGTCGGCCCGCCCCGCACTCGGCGGGGCGGGGTCGGCGCCGTCGTCCTTCGCCGCCCGTACACCGGCGAGACCGGCCACGGCCAGCGCGACCACCGCCACCCCGGCCGCGATCCGGCGGGCGCGCGGGAGACGGCGGCCGGGGGACGGTACGGTCCGGGGCCGTACCGTACGGAACCCGTCCCCGGCGTGATTGGTGGGAGCCGAGTCCGCGCTCCCCGCCGCCTCGGGCCAGCGCCGCTGCGCCGGTATGAGCGACCTCGCCCCCTGCGCGCCCGTCGCTCCCCAGGTGTCCGCGTGCCCGCCATGAGTGTCCGGCGGCTCCGGTGTGCCCTGCGCGGAGGTGCGCAGCGCGGCCATCAACTCGTCCGGCGTCGGACGGTTTTCCGGCTCCTTCGACAGACACCGTGCGACCAGAGGCAGCAGACTCTCGGGGACCCCCGCCAAGTCCGGCTCGTTGTGGACGACTTGATACGCGACGACATAGGGGCTGTCGGAGTCGAAAGGGCCGCGCCCGGTCGCCGCGTGGACCAGCACCGCGCCCATCGCGAACACATCCGCGGCGGGGCCGACTTCGCGCGGGCGCTGGAACTGCTCGGGCGCCATGAACGGCGGTGTCCCGATCAGCTTTCCCGTCTCCGTCCGCAGATCACTGTCCACCGGGCGCGAAATGCCGAAGTCGATGACCTTGGGGCCGTCCGGCGCCAATAGGACATTGCTCGGCTTGAGATCGCGGTGCACCACACCGGCCCGGTGAATGTCGCGTAGACCCTCGGCGAGTCCCGCGCCGAGTCTGACCAGTTCCCCGGCGTTCAGCGGACCGGTCCGCTTCACCCGCTCCGAGAGGGTGGGGCCGTCGATGAACAGCGTTGCCATCCAGGGGCGTTCCGCTTCCGGATCGGCGTCCACGACGGGCGCGGTGAAGGCTCCGCTCACCCGGCGCGCCGCCGCGACCTCCTGCCGGAACCGGGCTCTGAACTCGGGATCCGAGGCGTGGTTGACATGGATGACCTTGACCGCGAGCCGCAACCCCGAGGCGGAGGTGGCCAGATGGACCTCACCCATACCGCCGGAGCCCAGGGCTGCTTCGAGCTGGTAGCGACCGGCGTAATCCGGACGTTCCGCTTCCGGGGCCGACCCCGTATTGCGCAGCGGTGGCACCGCCCACCCCCGTGTATTCGTGCGCGAGCGCGACGCACGGAGCCTAGTCGATGATGCGTGCGATCCAGCCATCGGTTGCTAGCCTGCCGAGCAGATCGTGCACCTTCAGTGGGGGAGGACCGAATGGCAGTCGAAGAGGTTGAGAGCGCGGCGGAGGATGTCGCGGAGGCGGCGATCGAGACGGTCGCGGCCACGCGCTATCCGATCGCCCCGGGCTATCGGGTGAACGTACGCAGCGGACCGGGCACGAACTACCGGCTCGTCCGCGTCCTTTCGTACGGGGCGAGCGTGCCGATCAACTGCCAGAAGCCGGGAGAGTGGGTCACGGGCCCGTACGGCACCACCAATATCTGGGACAACATCGCCAACGGCCAGTACGTTTCCGACGCCTATGTACACACGGGCAGCGACGGCTACGTCACCGTGCGCTGCACCTGATGTCCGGGGTGAACCGCCCATGGGGATAATCGACCCGTGAGCGACCACCCCGAGCAGCACGAGCAACCCGAAGCCACCGCGGCCGCGACCGTGAAACCGGACGACGACGGGCGTGGCCGTGGTGGTGACGGCCGTGATCGTGACGGCCGCGACGACGGCGGCCGCGGCGGCCGTGGTGGCCCGGAGCCCGAGGCCATCCGTTTCTTCGGTACGACCTGGGTCGGCCACGACGGCGGATACGCGGCACGGCGTGTCGCGGTCGCCGCCGGCTCTCTCGTCACCGGCCTCGCCGCCTGTTTCGTCCTCCGCTTCGCCTACCAGGGCCTGGAGATCGCGGAGGTGGGCTCCTTCGTGGGCATGCTCGTCGTCGTGATGTTCGCGGTGTGCGGCGCCATCGCCTTCCGCGCGACCTGGGAGGGCTTCACCCGCCGTCCCGCCGACCCCGGCCGCGAGGAGTCGCTGCGCGGGCTCCGCGCGATCGGCTTCATCGGCTCGCTGGCCGCCTACTTCCTGCGCTCGCTGACCGAGGCCCCCGGTGAGGGACTGCGCCGACGCGAGTACGAGTCCGCCCTCGTCCAGTACGAGCGCCGCCGCACCGCCCGCACCGGCAACCCGGCCGCCCGCCGCGCCGCCAGGGGCGCGAAACGCGGGCACCGATAGAACCGCCGCGCCCCGGCCCGCAGGATGGGGCGTATGACCAAGCGAGCACTCTCCTTCGACGCCGTCGCCGACCAGTACGACACCTCCCGTCCCGGGTATCCGCCGGCGCTCTTCGACGCCATCGAGGAACTCACCGGCCGCCCCCTCGGCGGCTCCCGTGTCATCGACGTGGGCGCCGGCACCGGTATCGCCACCCGTCTGCTGCGCGAGCGCGGTGCCCATGTCATCGCCGTGGAACCGGGACCCGGCATGGCGGACCGGCTCCACCGCACCCTTCCCGAGGTCCCGCTCGTCCGGGGGGTCGGCGACGCCCTGCCCTTCGCCGACGACAGCGCCGACCTCATCACCTACGCCCAGTCCTGGCACTGGACCGACCGGGACCGCTCCCTGTCCGAGGCGCTGCGCGTCCTCGGACCCGACGGCGCGCTCGCTCTCTGGTGGAACGTCTCGGACGCCGATGTGCCCTGGATCGCCGCCCAGGACGGGCGTATCCGCCAGTGGGCCGATGACGGCGCCCATGGCGCCCACGGCACCGTCCGGGGCAATCGCCACCTGCCCGACGGGCTGCGTCTCGACGAGCGCCGGGTGCCCTGGACCCGGCGTGTCACCCTCGACACCCATCTTGACAATCTCGCCACCCACTCCGTCTTCCGGATGCTCGGTGAGGAGAGCACGGCCCGCTTCCTCGCCGAGGAGCGCGCGGAGCTGCTCACCGTCTTCCCGGACGGGCTCGTCGAGGAGGCCTACGCCGTCGAACTGACCGTCACCCACCGCACCCCCGCACCGTCCGCCGCCTGAAACCCGCCCGTACCACCGCCTCCCGTACCGCCGTCTCCGGGGACCGCCGCCGCCCTTGACGACGCGGTCTCCGGCCCACACTATTCATCACATGATGAATTCTTCCGGGGCCGCCGCCATCCATGCGCATGGCCTCACCGTCCGACGAGGCGACCGCACGGTCCTGCGCGGTCTCGGCTTCTCCGTACCTCCCGGCCAGATCACCGGTCTGCTCGGCCCCTCCGGCTGCGGCAAGTCGACCCTGATGCGCGCCGTCGTCGGCACCCAGGCCAAGGCCACCGGCACCCTCGATGTCCTCGGCCGGCCCGCCGGCGACGCCGCGCTCCGCGCGCGGATCGGCTATGTCACCCAGGCGGCCTCCGTCTACGACGATCTGACGGTCCGGCAGAACCTGGAGTACTTCGCCGCCGTGCTCGATCCCGGCAGGTCCCGCCGCGACGCCCGCCGCGAGACCGTCACCCGTGCCATCGAGGACGTCGACCTCGCCTCCCACGCCGACTCACTGGCCGGCCGGCTCTCCGGCGGCCAGCGGGGCCGGGTCTCCCTCGCCGTCGCCCTGCTCGGCACCCCCGAACTCCTCGTCCTCGACGAACCGACCGTCGGCCTCGACCCCGTCCTCCGCCGGGACCTGTGGGACCTCTTCCACCGCATCGCCGCCGAGCGCGCCGCGACGATCCTCGTCTCCTCCCATGTCATGGACGAAGCCGAACGCTGCCACCGGCTCCTCCTCATGCGCGACGGCGAGATCCTCGCCGACGACACCCCGGACGCCCTGCGCGCCCGTACGGACTCCGAGACCGTCGAAGCGGCCTTCCTCCATCTCGTCGACCAGGCCAACGCACTCCAGGAGAGCGCCCGATGACCACCACGACCCCCGCCACGGCCCGCACCGGCACCGGCATCACCGGCAGGACGGGCGATCCGGCAGCACCCGTCTCCGCCGCCCGCACCCTGGCCACCGCCGCCCGTGTGCTCCGCCAGCTACGGCACGACCCGCGCTCGATCGCGCTGATGATCCTCGTCCCCTGCGTGATGCTCTTCCTGCTCCGCTACGTCTTCGACGGCAGCCCGCGCACCTTCGACGCCATCGGCGCCTCGCTCCTCGGCGTCTTCCCGCTCATCACGATGTTCCTGGTCACCTCGATCGCCACCCTGCGCGAACGCACCTCGGGCACCCTGGAACGCCTGCTCGCCATGCCGCTGGGCAAGGCCGACCTGATCGCCGGCTACGCCCTCGCCTTCGGTCTCCTCGCCATCGTCCAGTCGGCCCTCGCCACCGGCCTCGCGGTCTGGGCCCTCGGACTGGACGTTGTGGGATCCGCCTGGCTCCTGCTTCTCGTCGCACTCCTCGACGCCCTGCTCGGCACAGCCCTCGGACTCTTCGTCTCCGCCTTCGCCGCCTCCGAGTTCCAGGCGGTCCAGTTCATGCCCGCGGTGATCTTTCCCCAGCTCCTCCTCTGCGGTCTGTTCACCCCACGCCCGGACATGCAGCCCGTGCTCGAGGCGATCTCCGATGTCCTGCCCATGTCGTACGCCGTCGACGGTATGAACGAAGTCCTGCGGCACCCCGACATCACCGGTGACTTCGTCCGCGACGTCCTGGTCGTCGCGGGCTGCGCCGTACTCGTCCTGGCCCTGGGCGCCGCCACACTCCGCCGCCGCACGGCATAGGGGAAACCGTCCCCCGCCCGCCCGGACGGCGACGCCGTACCGCCCATCGGACACCTCACGCCCACCCCCGGGCCCCGGTGCGAGGATGGGAAGCGGACGACAGCACTGCCCATCCCCACCGGCGAGGTGACCCCGAAATGCCCCAGACAGTCGCAGTCCTCGGCACCGGCAAGATCGGCGAGGCCCTGCTCAGCGGCATGATCCGGGCCGGCTGGCGCCCCGGCGATCTGCTGGCCACCACCCGCCGCGACGACCGCGCGGCAGAGCTGCGCGACCGCTACGGCGTCGAGACCGTCACCAACGCCGACGCCGCCAAGCGCGCCGATATCCTCATCCTCGCCGTCAAGCCGCAGGACATGGGCAAGCTCCTCGACGAACTCACCCCCCATGTCACCGCCGACCGCCTGATCATCAGCGCCGCCGCCGGTATCACCACCGCCTTCATCGAGGAACGCCTGGCCACCGGCACCCCTGTCGTACGCGTCATGCCCAATACCCCCGTTCTGGTCGATGAGGGCATGTCCGTCATCTCCGCCGGCAGCCATGCCCTCGCCGTACATCTCGCCCACGCCGAAGAGATCTTCGGCGGCGTCGGCAAGACCCTCCGCGTCCCCGAGTCCCAGCAGGACGCCGCCACCGCCCTCTCCGGCTCGGGCCCGGCCTACTTCTACTTCCTCGTCGAGGCCATGACCGACGCCGGCATCCTCCTCGGTATCCCCCGCGCCCAGGCCCATGAGCTGATCGTCCAGGCCGCCATCGGCGCCGCCATCATGCTGCGCGACAGCGGCGAGCACCCGGTGAAGCTCCGCGAGGCCGTGACGTCCCCCGCTGGCACCACCATCAACGCCATCCGGGAACTGGAGAACCACGGTGTGCGCGCGGCCCTCATCGCCGCCATCGAGGCGGCCCGGGACCGCAGCCGCGCCCTGGCCTCCGGCACCGGCTGACCTTCGCTCCGGCGGGGACCGCGTACGTCCCCGCCCACCCGAACGGCTCAGCCGGCCGGAAGCAATCCCATCGCCCGGCAGGCCGCGTCGACCACCGGTCGGGCCATCCCCCTGGCCCGGTCCGCTCCTTCCTTCAGTACTCCGTCCACATAACCGGGATCCGCCGCCAGCGCCGCGTGCCGCTCCCGCAACGGCCGCAGCGCCTCGACGACCGCCTCCGCGGTGTCCTTCTTGAGTGCGCCGTACGACTCATATACACCGGCCAGGTCGTTCGGGTTCCCGTTCTCGCACGCCGCGAGGATTTCCAGCAGATTCGCCACCCCTGGCCGGGTCTCCCGGTCGTACTCGACCACCCGTCCACTGTCGGTGACGGACCGCATGATCTTCTTCCGCACCACATCGGCCTCGTCCAGCAGATAGACGATCCCGGCGCCGGACTCGTGCGACTTCCCCATCTTCGACGTCGGATCCTGGAGGTCCATCACCCGTGCGGCCACCGTCGGCCGGGTCGCCTTCGGCACGGTGAACGTATGCCCGTAGCGCTGGTTGAACCGCACCGCGAGATCCCGGGTCAGCTCGACATGCTGGGTCTGGTCCTCACCGACCGGCACCTCGTCCGCCCGGTAGGCCAGGATGTCCGCGGCCATCAGTACGGGATACGACAGCAGCGAGAACCGCACACTCTCCCCGGACGCCCGAGCCCGTGCGCTCTTCTCCTTGTACTGGATCATGCGCCGCAGCTCCCCGTCGGTGGCCGTGCACTCCAGCAGATACGAGAGCCGTGTGTGTTCGTCCACATGGCTCTGGACGAACACGGTGCACAGAGCGGGGTCGAGACCGGCCGCCAGCAACAGCGTGGCGGCCTGCCGGCTGAGTCTGCGGACGCGGGCGGGATCGTGTTCGACGGTCAGGGCGTGCAGGTCCACCACGCAGAACAAGGCCTCGGCCTCGTGCTGATCGACCTCGGCCCACCGCCGGACCGCCCCGAGGTAGTTGCCCAGCGTCAGATGTCCGGTCGGCTTGATCCCGCTGAAGATCCGAGTCATCTCTCATCACCCTCCTGGTCGGAGCCGCCGCTTCCAGCGACCGGACTCCCGAGGGGGAGAAAACAAGAACGGCCGCCGAAGGGGCGGCCGTTGAACGCATGCGTATCTGCCGGCCGCCGTCAGGCGGCCCACCACTGAAGCGGATGCGCATGCGTTGTCATGCCCCCAGAGTAGCGGCCGACCCACGAAGTTGACATGCCAAACACGGATCCGTAATGTTCTCCGAGCTGTCCGACGTGAGCACCGGCCCAGGTCGGTCCCCGGACGGTCATTCCGCAGGAGTCACTACAAGCGTGCGACAGCTCGTCGCATTGTTTTGCGTGCGTCTTTGCGAAATGAGGAATCCGCGTTCGAAGGAGCGCGACAGCCCCGATTGGTCTTGGGGCCGGGGATTCCGCTAAAGTCTCACTCGTCGGAACGGCCCAAGGGCCGGGAAGGCAGCCCCCTCTGACTGGGAATCAGGCCCGAAAGGATCTGCTAGAGTCGGAATCGCCGGAAAGGGAAA
>NZ_JBSGVS010000091.1:0-26397 GCF_053608565.1 Streptomyces sp. NPDC055025 | reverse complement strand
CGCGCGCCCACGGACAGGAAGAGGATGCGGATCGCCCGGCGCGCGTCGGGGTCCGGCTCGCCACGGGGCGGGTCGCGACCGCCCCTTGCGGACGCGCCCGGCCGTACGGCACGCCGGGGACGGCCGACGAACCGGCGGACGGCTCACGGTTCCGGTACGCCGAGTTGCCCGGCCCGGCGGGCCGGGCGCGGTACGGGGGAGGGGGCCGTGAGCGGCTCCCTCCCCCGTGAACGTGCTCGGCACACCCGTGGGTCGGCCGGGTCAGCCGGGTCAGCGCACCGGAGCGCCGGGGCCGAGGGGGATGCCCACGGCCCACCAGACGAGGAACAGCGCCGTCCACGCGAGCGTCATGGCGACCGCCAGCGGAAGCGTGTACGAGGCCAGCGTGCCGATACCCGCGTTCTTGCGGTAACGCTGGAGGAAGCCCAGCGCCATGATGAAGTACGGGCTCATCGGGGTGATCGCCGTCGACCCGGAGTCCGCGATCCGGAACAGCGCCTGGGTCGTCTCGGCGGGCACGCTGACGAGCATCAGCATCGGCACCAGGACGGGCGCGGCCAGTGCCCACATCGCGGATCCGCTGGTGACCATCACATTGACCAGCGTGAGCAGTACGAGGATCAGCAGGAACACCAGGACGATCGGCATCCCGCTCTGTTCCAGCGCCTCGGCGGCCCTGACCGCGAGCACATCCCCGATGTGCGTCCAGTCGAAGTACGCGAGGAACTGGGCGATCGCGAAGAACAGCACCAGCACCGGCGCCATCTGCTTGACGCCCTCGCCCATCAGCCTCGGTACGTCGCCCGGCGAGCTGATCGAGCCCGAGCGGTAGCCGTACACGGTGCCGACCAGACCGAAGACCACCGCGACGACCGCCGCGATCCCGTCCAGGAACGGCGAGTCCACGATGCTGCCGCCCTCGCCGCGCAGCGGTGACGCCTGCGGCAGCATGATCGCGACCACCACCACGAGCGTCGCCAGCAGGGTGAGCACGGCGCCGCGCAGCGCCGAGCGCTCCCGGGCGCTGAGGGTGAGCGCTCCGAGGTCCTCCAGATCGGCGTCGGGGTCGGCGTCGAGATCGGGCCGCCGGCTCAGTACGAACTTGGTGACCAGGGTGATGACGGCCGCGAGCAGCACCGACGAGGCGATGTTGAAGAACCAGTTGCTCAGCGGGGAGACATAGGCCGCGTCACCGCCGACGATTCGCGCCGCCGCGGTGGTGATGCCCGCGAAGATGGCGTCGTTGGGCGTGGGGATCGGGCTCGCGTCGTACCCGGAAGCGATCGCCGTGTAGGCGACGACGATACCGAGGATGGGGGAGCGGCCCACCGCGCGGAAGGCCAGACCGCCCAGCGGTACGAGGATGATGTACGCGGCGGCCGAGGCGACATGGGCCACCGTGCCCGCGAAGGCGACGGCGAAGACCACCCAGGAGGCCGGTACCCGCGAGACGCTGACCCGCATCAGCGCCGCGAGGAAACCGGTGCGCTCGGCCACGGCGACACCCATGATGACCACGACGATGGTTGCCATCGGCGGGAAGGTGGCGAAGTTCTCGATCATCGTCGAGACGGCCATGGCCAGACCGTCGCCGCTGAGCAGATTCTGTACCGCGACGGTCTTGTGGTCGCTGGGCGAGACGACGGAGACATCGGCCGCGGCCAGAATGGCGCTGACGACCGCGAGCACGGCGGAGAGGATCCAGAACAGCCAGAACGGATGCGGCAGCGCGTTGCCGGCCCGCTCGATGACGGCCATCGCGCGGACGACGCGGGGCAGTCGGTTCTCGTCGCCCGGCGGGGCGGGTCTGCCGGGTGGCGCGGGGGTCGAAGTGGTCATGGGAGCGGCTCCTTGCTGGGTACCTGGATCGGCGGAACGGGCCTGATCGGCGGGGCCCGGTCACGGGGACGGGTCTTGGAGGCGGGAACGGGTTCGGGTACGGGTACGGGTCTGGGCGGCGGGGACGGAGGTGCCGTGAGCGCCGTCAGTGACGGTGGGACGGTGCGGCGGGAGTGCGGAACGTGCGCAGGAACCGCCACATGACCTCGTGCGCCTCGATGGTCTGGGTGGTGTATCCGCCGCCGCTGTAGCTGTCGGCGCCGGGCCAGGTGTGACCGCCGTCGGTGACCGCGACATGGCGGACCTCGGCGCCGCGGTCACAGCCGCGCCAGCGCGAGACGGTGATGTCGGGTCCGGTCACCCGGTCACGGGCCCGCGTGTCACAGCCGTTGCGGTCGGCCCAGCCGGCCACCCAGTCCTGGATCGCGGGGAGTCCGCGGTCGGCGTCCCCGGCGTACGGGATGGTCGCGTCACCCGTGCCGTGGAACTCGATGACCGGCACGGGACGTGACGGCTCGCACTCCTCGCCGGTCGGGTAGAGGGCGGCGGCCACGGGGGCGATGGCGGCGATCCGGTCGGCCGCGCGGCAGGCGAGCAGGGTGCCGACGAAGCCCGCCCCGTTGGACTTGCCCGTGGCGTACACCCGCCGTTCGTCGACGCAGAGTGTCGCTTCGAGCCGGTCGAGGAGGTCCTCGGTGAACCGGACGTCGTCCACACCGGCCGCCGCGTACGGAGCGCCCTGCCACGCCTGCCGGTCGCCGTCCCCGGTGCCGATGACACCGTCGGGGTACACCACCACGGCGGGGAGGGTCGAGAGCTTGGAGAACTCCTCGGTCCCCGCGCCGGTGTTGCCGCGGCCGTGGAAGGCGAGGACCACCGGCCAGTCGCGCTTCTTCGCGTAGTTGTCGGGGAGATGGAGCTGGTACGTACGGTCACGGCCACCGCTGCTGATGGTCTGCGACACGCTGGTGCCGGGCTGCTGGGGGGCGGGCAGCCGGCAGGCGGACTTCGAGCCGCCCTTCGAGGAGGCGGCGGTCGCGGGGGCGGTGGCGGTCGCGGTCCCGGTGGCCGCGGCACACAGGACGAGGCTCACGGCGGCTGTCGCGATCCGTTGGAGGGAGTTCATGGCAGGCTCCTTCTGCCGGACGCCTGGGGCGGACGGCTGGGCTGGTTCTCGGGCAGGGGTGCCCCGCGCTGCGGGGCGGGATCGCGTGCGGGACGCGCGACGGCCGATGCGCGACGGGCGTCGTGTGTCGTGCGTTCGCGATGTGAGGTGCGTACGGAGCGGTCCGACGTGGTGCGGTGCGGTGCGTGTCATGTGCTGTGAGCGCTCTGTACGGTCGCGCTCTGTGCGGTGGTGCGGTGTGGTGCGGTGTTGCGCTGTGGTGTGTGTTGTGCGGGATGTGTTGTGGTGCGGGAAGGGGCTGCCTACGGCATCACGCGCGCCCTCGCGGCCTTGCGGAAGGACGGACGGGACGGGTGCGCGATGCCGTACGCGGGTGGAGCGGCGGCCGGTACGGTGTCAGACGTCCAGCCACTCCTTGACGAAGGCGACCAGCCGGACCACGACGGCGTCGACGACCGCCTGTCCGTCCTCGACGGTCGCCCGGCGCGGGTCACCGAGGATGCCGTTGGCACTGATCCGGTCGTAGCGGACGGCGAGCGCGGGGTGGCCGCCGTGGCGCGAGAGCCGGGGGAGCGGATCGAGCTGCGAGGTGGACGTCGTACCGGCCACAAGCCGGTCGGTGTGCACCAGTCCGGGGGCGAGATGGAGCATCTGCGCGGTCTCGGCCTCACCGCTGTGGCCGTGCACCTCGCTGACCCCCATCCCCGACACGACATCCGCGGCGAGCGCGGTGACGGGTGACCAGGCGAACTGGAGATCGGGGTGGGTGGTGAGCAGATCCTGCGCCACCGTGCCCAGCGTGGCGTTGTTGCCGCCATGGCCGGTCACCACGAGTATCTTCCGCCAGCCATGCCGGTGGAGGCTCTCCACATACTCACGGACCACCGCGGCCAGGGTCGTGGTGGTGAGGGTGACCGTGCCCGCGAAGGCGAGATGGTGCGGGGAGACACCGACCGGCAGCGGGGGACCGATCACCGCGCGCCCGGCCAGCGCGGCGGCCACCCGGTCGGCCACCCCCTCGGCCCGGATGGTGTCCGTGGCCAGCGGCATACCGGGACCGTGCTGCTCGAACGCGCCCGCCGGGATGATCACCACAGGGCTCGCGGTGACCGCCTCGGCGGCCTCCAGGGTCGTCATCTCGGCCAGCCGCAGCGGCGGTCGGGCGTTCATCGGGACACGTCCGTCTCCGCGCCGGTGTTCCCGGAGGGCGTGGCATCGCCCTCCGCGCCGGCCGCCGGGAAGTCGGCGGCGAGGACCGCCTCGCGGATGGACCCGAGGTGTTCCCGGGTCAGCCGCTCGGCCGCTTCGGCGTCTCCGTCCCGTACCGCCGCGAAGATCTCCACATGCTCCGCGTGGTCCCGCGCGCGGTCGTTGTAGCGGTGCCGGATCTCGACCTGCTCCCGGGCCCTGACCTGGAGCAGCGCCTCGACGGCCTCGCGCAGCAGCGCGTTGCCGCTGGCGGCGGCCAGCGCCACATGGAAGTGGACCGACTGCCGCAGCGACTCCTGGGGCGGATGCAGCGCGTTGGTGGACGCCGCCTCCAGCCGTGCCACGGCCTCCGGCACCCGGGTACGGGCGGCGGCCGCGGCCACGGCGGGTTCCAGGACCAGCCGTGCCTCGACGAGTTCGAGCACCGACTCACGACTGCCGCGCGGAAGATGCGGATTGGCGAGCAGCCGCCGCTCACTGCCGGGACCCACATACGTACCCGAGCCGTGCCGGAACTCCACCACGCCCGTGGCCTCAAGTCTGCGCAGGGCCTCGCGGACCGTGGGCGTGGTGACGTCGAACCGGCGGGCGAGATCCCGGGAGGACGCCAAGGCGTCCCCGGGAACCAGCCGTTCGGTGCGGATGATCTCGACGATGCTGTCCGCGAGATGCTCGGACAGCGACAGTTCACTGCGACTCATAAAGTGAATAGATCACTTGATCTCTTGGGGTGTCAATGGTCGTGACAGGAATGATTTTCGGCCAAGCGGAACGTGTCAGACCGCGTCCGGTACCGGGCCTGTGCTCTCCCGCTCGATCAGCGTCGGCAGCGGCACCTGGACGGTGCGGGGCTCGCCGCCGTCGAGCAGCGCGGCCAGCTCCCGCGCCGCGATCCGGCCGAACCCGATGGTGTCGCGGGAGAGCGCCGTCAGCCACGGCCGTACCAGCCGGCACAGGGCCGAGTCCTCCCACGAGACGACCGAGACATCGCCGGGTACGGAGAGGCCCAGCTCCGCCGTGACCGCCGCGCCGGCCGCGGCCATCACATCGTTGTCGTAGACCAGGGCCGTCGGCGCCCCGTCCTGTGCCAGCACCCGACGGGTGGCCGCCGCGCCCTGGGTGTCGGAGTAGTCCGTCGTCAGCGAGCGCACCTCGGCCAGCCCGCGCCGGCCGGCCTCGATCCGCAGCGAGCGGATGCGCCGCTCGGTGTGCGCGAGCGAGGGGAGTCCGGCGATATGGACGATCCGCCGGTGGCCCAGCGCGTACAGCCGGTCGACGACGGACGCCATCGCGCCCGCGTCGTCGGCCCGTACCTGTGACAGAGCCGGATGCGGACCCGTGTCGCTGCCGGGCAGCGCGCCGATGACGACCCCGGGCAGGCCCAGCCCGTCCAGCAGTTCCGGCCGGGGGTCGTCGGTCCTGGGGTCCACGACCAGGACGGCGTCCACCCGGTGCTCGGCCCACCAGCGCCGGTAGACCGCGCACTCGGCGTCCATGTCCTCCACCACCTGGAAGAGCAGACCGAGTTGGCGTTCCGACAGGATCTCCTGGATGCCGGAGATGAGCTGGAGGAAGAACGAGTCCACGCCGAGGGTCGCCGCGGGCCTGGCCAGCACCAGACCGACCGTGGCCGAGCCCTCGCCGGAGAGCGCCCGCGCCGCGGTGCTGGGCCGCCAGCCGAGCTGTTCCGCGACCCGGCGGACCCGGTCCCGGGTCACCTCGGAGACACCGGGCCGGCCGTTGAGCGCGAACGAGACGGCGCTCTCGGAGACCCCGGCGCGCTGGGCGATGTCCTTCATCGTCGGACGGCGCGCCGGAGTGCGTCTGCCCGCTGGACCGTCACTGGCCGACGGCCGGTTCGCTGCCACCCGTGTGCCCCTTTTTCCCGTATCTTCCTGCCGTACCGGACGAGTTGTGTGGACCCTGGACTAATGCGCTTGAGTCCGAGCATCCTAAAGCGCATTAGTCCTTCGTGCAAGGAAACCGGCGGAGTGGCTCCGAGCTGCGCCGATGCTATTCACTTCGAGGTAACTCCCGGTTCCGGCAGGCGAATCTGTTGACTTTGCCCCGTACACCTTGCAAGGTCTGCGGGGAATAAGCAGCCGGCGGCCCGTGGCTCCGGCCCGCCCGAACCGAGCAAAGGAGCCGTTCACCGTGCGCATCTCCCGCAGGGCAGTCGCCGCCGCTGTTCTCGCCACCGTGCTGCCGCTCAGCGCCTGTGGCGGAGGAACCGGCGCGGACGAGTCCTCCGACGCCTCGGGTGCCGTCAAGGGCCGGATCACCTTCCAGACCTGGAACCTCCAGGCCAACTTCAAGGACTACTTCAACGGGGTCATCGAGGACTTCGAGAAGAAGTACCCCGACACCGAGGTGAGATGGGTCGACCGGCCGGCCGAGGGCTACGCCGACAAGCTCAGCGCGGACGCCGCCGGCGGCACCCTGCCCGATGTCGTGAACATCTCCCCCGACCAGGTGGCCCCGCTGGCGAAGGCCGGACTCGCGCTCGATCTCGACCAGGACGGAACGGCGGCCGCGTTCCGCGACGAGTATCTGCCGGACGCCTGGAAGAGCCATCAGATACCGGGCATGGAGGGGACGTACGCCTTCCCCTGGTACCTCAACACCGGCCCGATGTTCTACAACAAGAGGCTCTTCAAGGAGGCCGGGCTCGACCCCGAGAAGCCGCCGACCACCTATGACCAGGTCTTCGAGAGCGGACTGAAGCTGGCCGAACGGAGCGACGGCGAGATCGCCACCCTCGCCCAGGTGCCCACCATCGAGGACTTCGGCCGCTACGGCGTCCAGCTCATGGACAAGGAAGGCACCGCCTTCGCGTTCAACGACGCCAAGGGCGTGGACATGCTCACCCGCTACAAGGAGCTGTTCGACGCCAAGGCGCTCGATCCGCAGGCGCTCACGGCGACCCCCGAGACCTCCGGCAGCAAGTTCCTCACCGAGTCCGTGGCCATGAACCCGGGCAGCGCGCTGGATCTGGAGAACTTCAAGAAGCAGGCACCGACGCTCTACAAGAACATCGGCATCACCGACCAGGTCACCAGCACCGGCAAGGTCAACATGTATGTCATGGGTGTGATGGTCAACTCCAGGACCAAGGAGAAGCCCGCCGCCGTGGCCTTCGCCCACTTCGTGACCGACGCGACCCGCCAGATGTCGTTCGCCAAGCAGGTCGCCATCTTCCCGAGCACCAAGGGATCGCTGGACGACCCGTACTTCACCGAGGAGGACGGCACCGACGAGACCCGCGTCCGGATCGCCGCCGCCAAGTCCCTGAAGAACGCGGTCAATTACACACCGGTCCTGTTCAGCGAGCAGATGAAGACCGAGCTGCGCAACGAGGTGGCGAAGGCGCTGCAAGGAAAGCAGAGCCCCCAGGAGTCGCTCGACCGCGCTGTCGCGGCCTGCGACAAGCTGCTCAAGCAGAGCTGAGCCGGGCGTCCATGAAGAGCACCACCGCACTCGGGGCGTCCGCCCCGGACTCCGCCGCGGCGGGGCCCGTGTCCCGGAGCTCCGGCTCCGGCCCCGGGTCCCGCCGCGGGCCCGGCGCCTGGTCCGGCCGCCCGTCCGGCCGTGGGATCCGCCGTCAGCTCCCCCTCAGCCCATGGCTGTTCGCCGCGCCGGGGCTGCTGATCGCCGGCGCGTTCAGCCTCTATCCGTTCCTCAGCACCCTGGTGAACTCCTTCACCGACCGACGGACCCTGATCCCCGGCCGGTATGTGGGGCTCGCCAACTTCCGTGAGCTGGTCCATGACGAGATGTTCTGGATCGGACTGCGCAACAGCACGCTGTATGTCGTCGGCGTCGTCCCGGCGCTGGTCGTCCTGCCGCTGCTGCTGGCGATGCTCGTCCAGCGGCACATCCCCGGCATCACCTTCTTCCGCGCCGCCTTCTACACCCCCGTCGTCGCCTCGATCGTCGTGGTCGGGCTGATCTGGGTGTGGATGCTGGACGACCGGGGGCTGATCAACTCCGTACTGGAGACCGTGGGGATCGGCAGGATCGGCTTTCTCAGCGACCAGTGGCTGCTGCTGTTCAGCGCGATGGGTGTCACGGTCTGGAAGGGCCTCGGCTACTACATGATCATCTATCTGGCCGCCCTGGCCAATGTGCCGCGCGAGCTGCACGAGGCCGCCGCCGTGGACGGGGCGGGCGCCGTACGGCGCTTCGTCACCGTCACCGTCCCCGCCGTCCGCTCCACCATGGTCCTCGTCGGGGCGCTCTCCTCGGTCGCCGCCTTCAAGGTGTTCTCCGAGGTCTATCTGATGGCGGGACCCGGTGGCGGCCCCGCGGGCGAGGACACCACCCTGGTGATGCTCGTCCAGCGCGTGGGCACCGGACTGACCGGCCGGGTCGGCTATGCCTCCGCTCTCTCCGTGGTGGTCTTCGGCGTCACGGTGGCCCTGATGCTGCTGGTGCTCCGCGCCGACCGCAAGGAGGACGCGTGAGGTTCCCGACGGCCACCGACACGGCCACGGAGACGGTCACCGAGACGGCCACCCGTGCGAACGGGACCCCGGGCCCGCGTATGAACAGGGCCCCGGGCGCCTTCACCGGCGCCGGCGGACGGCGTGCCGCGCCCTGGCGGCTCGTGGTGCGCTACGTCCTGCTGCTCGCCGTACTGGCCCTGATGACCGGCCCGTTCCTGTGGCAGCTGTCCACCTCGCTCAAGGGGCCGCACGAGAACATCTTCAGCTCCCCGCCGGCCTTCCTCCCGGGCGATCCGACCCTGGGGAACTACGAGCGGGTCGCCGACACCATCCCGGTCTGGGACTACGCGTTCAACTCGCTCAAGGTCGCCTCGGCCAATGTGATCACCAACTGCGTCGGCGCCGCGCTGGCCGGATACGCGCTGGCCAGGATGGGCTACCGCGGACGCCGGGCGGCGACCCTGGCGTTCGTCCTCGCCATGCTCGTGCCCGTCGAGGGCATCTTCATCGCCCAGTTCACCACCATGCGGGAACTCGGTCTGAACAACACCCTGATCGGGGTGCTGCTGCCCGGATCCATCAGCGCGCTGAACGTCCTGCTGATGCGCAACGCCTTCCTCAACCTCCCGCACGAGGTGGAGGAGGCGGCCTATGTCGACGGGGCCACCGTCTGGCAGCGGTTCCTGCGGATCGCCCTGCCCTCGGTCAAGGGCACCCTCGCCGTGGTCGCGATCTTCGCCTTCATGGGCGCCTGGGACGACTTCCTCTGGCCGCTGATCGTGCTCAGCGACCCGGAGAACTTCACCCTGACCATCGGACTGAACTATCTGCACGGCACGTTCGCCACTGACGAGCGGCTGGTCGCGGCGGGCACGATCATCGCCGTACTCCCGCTCCTCGCGCTCTTCGCCTGCCTCCAGCGCTACTTCTTCCAGGGCGTCGGCGAAGGCGCCGTCAAGGGCTGACACCGGCATCCCCGGCGGACCGGCGCGCACCGCATCACAGAACCAGGACAACGTTGCCAGTATGAACACTTCCGCGCCGCGCTTCGGCGTCAACTACACCCCCAGCCAGGGCTGGTTCCACCACTGGCTGGACTTCGATCCCGACGCCGTACGCGCGGACCTGGACTCCATCGCGGAGCTCGGTCTCGATCACATCCGGGTCTTCCCGCTCTGGCCGCTCTTCCAGCCCAACCGCACCCTGATCAGGCCCCGCGCCGTGGAACAGCTCGTCCAGCTCGCCGACGCGGCGGCCGAACGCGGTCTGGACGTCAATGTCGACGGGCTCCAGGGCCATCTGTCGAGCTTCGACTTCCTGCCCGCCTGGACACGGACCTGGCACCGCGGGAACATCTTCACCGACAACGATGTCGTCGCCGGACAGACCGAGTATCTGCGGACGCTCGCCGCCGCGCTCGCCGACCGCCCCAACTTCATCGGGATGACCGTGGGCAACGAGATCAACCAGTTCTCCGGGCCGCCGCACCCCGATCCCGACCCCATCACGCCCCGTCAGGCGGCCGACTGGCTCCGCCGCATGCTGGACGCGTGTGAGGAGGGGGCCCCCGGCAAGCTCCATCTGCACGCCGAGTACGACGCCGCCTGGTACCAGGACGGGCATGCCTTCACCCCGGCGCACGCGGCGCGGATCGGCGCCGTCACCGCCGTGCACTCCTGGGTGTTCAACGGGACCGCCCAGCGGTACGGCCGTACCGGCACGGCCACCGAGCACCACGCCGCGTATCTGATCGAGCTGTCCAAGGCCTGGGCGCTGGAGCCGCACCGGCCGGTCTGGCTCCAGGAGGTCGGCGCCCCCGCGCCGGTGATCCCGGCCGAGCACGCGGCCGAGTTCACCGAGGCGACCGTGGCCAACGCGCTGGACTGCGCCGATCTCTGGGGCATCACCTGGTGGTGCTCGCACGACGTGTCGCGCTCGCTCGCCGACTTCCCGGAACTGGAGTACAGCCTCGGTCTGCTGACCAACGACCGGCGGGTCAAGCCCGCGGGGCGGACCCTCGCGCGGATCGTCGAGGAGCGGCGCGGCGTGCCGTACGCGCCCGCGGTGCGGACCACCGCGCTGGTCGTCGGCACCGGGGACGGTACGGGCGACGGCACCGGCGACGACGACGCGGTGCCCGCCCGCGCCGCCTGCGGTCCCGGCGGAGCCTTCTTCGAGGCCTTCGCCCGGCTCACCGAGGCCGGGATCCGTCCCACCGCGGTCCTTGCGGGCCGCGCCGCGGACAAGGAACATCTGGCGATGCGCGGTATCACCGAGATCGTCCGCCCGGACCAGGTCGGCTGATCCCGGGGCACCATTCCGTAGCCCGTAGCCCGTAGCCCGTAGCCCGTAGCCCGTAGCCCACGACCTCGAATACCGTCTTGGCCGGCCGCCGGCCACCCGCACCCACCGCCGCACTCTTACGCATCTCAGGAGCGTCCCCTCATGCACGACGACCGCAGCCTGGTCGAAGGCCGCCTCAAGCGGGTCCTCGACGAGCGCATCCGGCCCGCCGTATACCCCGAATCCGTACCGCTCGACATCGCCGTCTGGACCGCGCCGGGAGAGCCCGTACCGGTCGAGGAGGGTCTCGCGGGCCCGGCCGAACCGATCGCGGCCGGCGACCGGTGGGGCGCCCCCTGGGGCACGAGCTGGTTCCGGGTCTCCGGCACCGTCCCCGAGCGCTGGGCGGGCCGCACCGTGGAGGCCCTGCTCGACCTCGGATTCGACGAGAACATGCCGGGATTCCAGTGCGAGGGCCTGGTCTACCGGCCCGACGGCACCCCGGTGAAGGGCCTCAACCCGCGCAACCAGTGGGTACGGATCGGCGCGCCCGTCGCGGGCGGCGAAGAGGTCCTGCTGCATATCGAGGCCGCGTCCAACCCCGTGATCCTCGACTACCACCCCTTCCTGCCGACCACGCTCGGCGACAAGGCGACCGCGGGCACCGAACCGCAGTACACCCTCGCCCGGATGGATCTCGCGGTCTTCGACGAGACCGTCTGGCAGCTCGTCCAGGACCTGGAGGTGCTCGGGGAGCTGATGGCCGAGCTGCCCGTCGACGGCGCCCGCCGCTGGGAGATCCTGCGCGCCATCAGCCGCGCGCTCGACGCGGTCGACCTCCAGGACGTCAACGGCACCGCGGCCGCCGCCCGGGAGCGGCTCGCCGGGGTGCTGGCCACCCCCGCGCCGTCGACCGCGCACCGGATCAGCGCGGTCGGCCACGCGCACATCGACTCGGCCTGGCTGTGGCCGCTGCGCGAGACGGTCCGCAAGGTCGCCCGTACGACGGCCAATATGACCGCCCTGCTGGAGGACGAGCCCGAGTTCGTCTTCGCGATGTCGCAGGCGCAGCAGTTCGCCTGGATCAAGGAGCACCGGCCCGAGGTCTACGCCAAGGTCAAGAAGGCCGTGGCGGAGGGCCGGTTCGTACCGGCCGGCGGCATGTGGGTCGAGTCCGACACCAATATGCCCGGCTCCGAGGCGATGGCCAGGCAGTTCGTCCATGGGAAGCGCTTCTTCCTGGACGAGTTCGGCATCGAGAACGACGAGGCGTGGCTGCCCGACACCTTCGGCTTCGCCGCGGGGCTGCCGCAGATCATCAAGGCCGCCGGCTCCAAGTGGCTGCTCACCCAGAAGATCTCGTGGAGCAAGATCAATAAATTCCCGCACCACACCTTCCGCTGGGAGGGGATCGACGGGACACGGATCTTCACCCACTTCCCGCCCGTCGACACCTACAACTGCGCGATGACGGGTGCCCAGATCGCCCACGCCGCACGGAACTTCAAGGAGAAGGGGGCCGCCAGGCACTCGCTCGCGCCCACCGGCTGGGGCGACGGAGGCGGCGGCACCACCCGCGAGATGGTCGCCAAGGCCGCCCGTCTGCGCGGCCTCGAAGGCTCCGCGACGGTCGAGTGGGAGACGCCGGGCGCCTTCTTCGCCAAGGCCGAGGCGGAGTACCCGAATCCGCCGGTCTGGGTGGGCGAGCTCTATCTGGAGCTGCACCGGGCCACCCTCACCAGCCAGGCGAAGACCAAGCAGGGCAACCGGCGCAGCGAGCATCTGCTGCGCGAGGCGGAGCTGTGGGCCACCACCGCCGCCGTACGGACCGGCGCCCCGTATCCGTACGAGCGGCTCGACCGGATCTGGAAGACGGTGCTCCTGCACCAGTTCCACGACATCCTGCCCGGCTCGTCGATCGCCTGGGTGCACCGCGAGGCGGCCCGGACCTACGCGGGTGTCGCCGAGGAACTGAACGAGATCATCGACGGGGCGCAGCGCGCCCTCGCCGGTGACCCGGCCGGCTCCACGACCCTGCTCTTCAACTCCGCCCCGCACGCGCGCGGTGGTGTCGCGGCGGGCGCCGCGGGACCGGCCACCGGTGGCGGCACCGCCGAGCTGCTGCCGCGCGAGGACGGCGGCTACGTACTCAGCAACGGTCTGCTGGAGGTCGAGATCGACGGCCGGGGACTGGTGGTGTCGGTCTACGACATCAGCGCGGAGCGCGAGACCGTCGCCCCCGGCGAGGCGGCCAACCTCCTCCAGATCCACCCCGACTTCCCGAACCAGTGGGACGCCTGGGACGTGGACGAGTTCTACCGGAACACCGTCACCGATCTCACGGAGCTCGACGAACTCACCCCGGTCGAGGGCACGGACGCGGCCTCCGTCCGTCTTGTGCGCACCTTCGGCGCGTCGAAGGTCACCCAGCTGCTGACGCTCGCACCGGGGGTCAAGCGGCTCGACATCGACACCGAGGTCGACTGGCACGAGACCGAGAAGTTCCTGAAGGCCGCCTTCCCGCTGGACGTGCACGCCGAACGCTATGCCTCCGAGACCCAGTTCGGCCATGTCTACCGGGCCACCCACACCAACACGAGCTGGGAGGCGGCCAAGTTCGAGGCCTGCAACCACCGCTTCGTGCAGCTGGAGGAGCCGGGCTGGGGCGTCGCCCTGGTGAACGACTCCACGTACGGACACGACGTGACCCGTGAGGTACGGACGTCGGACGCCGGTACGACCACCACGGTGCGGGTCTCGCTGCTGCGCGCGCCGCGCTTCCCCGACCCGGAGACCGACCAGGGTGTGCACCGCTTCCGGCACGCCCTGGCCCCCGGCGCCTCCATCGGCGACGCGGTCCGCGAGGGCTACCGGATCAATCTGCCGGAGCGCGCGGTCACCGGGGACACCGAAGTGGCCCCGCTGGTCACCGTCGACAACGACGCAGTCGTCGTCAGCGCGCTGAAACTGGCCGACGACGGGAGCGGCGATCTGGTCGTACGGCTCTACGAGTCGGCCGGCGGCCGGGCCAAGGTCCGGGTGGGCCTGGGCTTCGAGGCCACCGGACTGGAGGCGACCGATCTGCTGGAACGGCCGCTGCGGGACGCCGGACCGGCGGAGGGCGAGGAGCGGCCGGAGACCCGGGAGCGGCCGGAGCTGACGGACGGCGCGGTACGCCTGTCGCTCCGCCCGTTCGAACTGATCACCCTGCGGCTGACGCGCGGCTGACCCGTCGTCCGACGAGGCCGGACGGTCGACATGCGCGGCGGGCGCCCCGGGAACGGGGCGCCCGCCCCATGGCCTCTCCGGGCCCCAGACCCCAGGCCCCAGACACCGGACCCCGGCACCTGCCCCGCCCCGACACCCCGGGACGCGGGGCCCGTTCACCGGTCCTCCGCCTCCGCGCGCCCCGGCGCCGGGCCCAGCGCCTGGGTGGCGACGAGACGCAGGAAGTCCCGCTCGTTGCCCGCCAGACCGGCCGAGGTCAGGGCCGCGTCCGCCTCGGCGAGGGGAGCGGCCAGCAGCGGGGCGGCGAGCGAGGCCTGGAGGGGATCGTCCAGCACCGCCCGGACGGCCGCCATGAGCCGCAGATAGGCCTGGGCCGCGGTGGACCCGCTCGATGTGCCGGACCTTCCGGACGCACTGGACGTACTGGACGTGGTGGTGCTCATACCGGGCTTCCTCCCTGTGGATCTGCCGGACCATCAAGTGTTGTCCATGGGTCTGACAGTGAGGACGCGCATCGCCGGGCACGCCGGGCGCGCCGTGCCCCGAACCCCGGGGCGGGCGCCGTACCCCGCCGGGTTCGGAGCGCCGGAGGTCAGGGTGACCGCACGGTCAGATATTTGACCGTCGCCGGATCCGCCGGGAGGAAGGTCTCGATGGCCAGTTCGGCGACCGTCACATCCATCGGTGTGTTGAAGGTGGAGATGGACGAGAGGAAGGAGAGCACCCGTCCGTCGTGCTCGATCCGCAGCGGCAGCGCGAACCTCGGCCCGGCGCCGGGCCACTGCCCCTCGGCGGCCTCCCCAGCCTCAGTGGCCTCCCCAGCCTCCCCGGCCTTCCCCGCCGATTCGACCGGCTCGGCCGACGGGGGGAGCGGATAGCCGGCCACCTCGTCGTACAGCTCGCGCAGCGCCGGAGAGCGGTCCAGCGCCAGCCTGCGCCCCATCTGGTCCAGCAGATGCCCGCGCCACTCCCGCAGATTGCGGATACGCGGAGCCAGGCCCTCCGGATGGAGCGTGAGCCGCATGGCGTTCAGGGGCGGTGCGAGCAGCTTCTCGGGCACCCCCTCCAGCAGCATGGCGATGCCCCGGTTGGCGGCCACCACGGTGTACGTCCCGTCGACGACGAGCGCCGGATACGGCTCGTACCCCTGGAGCAGCCGGCTCAGCCCCTCCCGCAGGGCGTCCATGGCCGGATCGTCCAGCGCGGTCTCGGTGAACCGGGGCGCGTAACCGGCCGCCAGCAGCAGGGAGTTGCGCTCCCGCACCGGGATGTCGAGCCGCTCGGCCAGCCTCAGCACCATCTCCTCGCTGGGACGCGCCCGGCCCGTCTCGATGAAGCTGATGTGCCGCGCGGACGAATCGGCCTGGAGGGCCAGCTCCAGCTGGCTCACCCGGCGCTGTCTGCGCCAGTCGCGCAGCAGAGGCCCGATCGCCAGGCCGGGCGTGGAAGCGGAAGCGGGGGCGGAAGTGGGAGTGGAGGCGGGGGCGGGAGTGGAGGCGGGAGCGGGAGCTGCCATGCGGAAACCGTAGTGCAACGTCCCGGCGGGGTCCCACCCGATGTCCGGCCCAGGACGTATCGTCGGCCGCGTCAGCCACGTCGCCGCCCCCGCCGTTCCCGCAAGGAGCCCCGCCATGGCCACAGAACCGCTGTCCCCGCAGGAGATCGAGACACGGCTGCGTGACCTTCCCGGCTGGTCCCTGACGGACAGTCGCCTCACCCGTACCTACCGTCTCGGCAGCCACTTCGCCGCGACCGCCATGGTGGTCCATGTCGCCCGGATCCAGGACGAGTTGAACCACCACTCCGATCTGACACTGGGTTACGGATCCGTCACCGTCGCCGTGCACACCCATGACGCGGGCGGCGCCGTCACCGTGAAGGACTTCGCCCTCGCGGGGCGGGTCGAGGAGATTGCCCCGGCACACGGCGCGAACTGATCGGTGCGGCGACGAGTACCCCCACCGGTGCATTTACGCTGGTGACCATGGACGTACTCGCCGGACTCCTGGACGGACCGCGGGCCCGGGGGGCTTTTCTGCTGCGCATGGTGATGGAGCCGCCGTGGTCGGTGCGCATCGAGGACCACGCCCCGCTCTGTCTGATGTGTGTCACCCGCGGCGAGGCGTGGATCGTCCCCGACGGCGGCGGGGAGCCGGTGCTGCTGCGCCCGGGGGACGTGGCGATCGCCCGGGGCCCCGAGGCGTACATCACCGCGGACAGCCCCCTGACCGCGCCGCGCGCGCTGATCGGCCCCGGCGGTGTCTGCCACACGCTGGAGGGCGAGCCGCTCGCCCAGTCCATGCGTCTGGGCGTACGGACCTGGGGGAACGCTCCGGACGGCGGCACGACCGTGCTGATCGGCACGTACCAGATGGACGGTGAGGTCAGCAGACGGCTGCTGGACGCCCTGCCCTCGCTGCTCCAGCTCTCGGCCGGCGCCTGGAACGGCCCGCTGATGCCGGTCCTCGACGAGGAGATCTCGCGGGACGAACCCGGCCAGGGCGTGGTCCTGGACCGGGTGCTGGACCTGATCCTGATAGCCGTGCTCAGGGCGTGGTTCTCGCGCCCCGACGCGGAGGCCCCCGGCTGGTACCGCGCCATGGCCGACCCCGCGGTCGGCAACGCGCTGAGGCTGCTTCAGAACGAGCCCGCCCGGTCCTGGACGGTCGCCTCCCTCGCCGCCGCGTGCGGAGTCTCCCGGGCCGGACTCGCGCGCCGGTTCACCGAACTCGTCGGGGAGCCCCCGATGGCGTATCTGACGGGCTGGCGGCTCGCGCTCGCCGCCGATCTGCTGCGCGGGACGGACGCGACGGTCGAGTCGGTGGCCAGGAAGGTCGGCTACAGCGGCTCGTTCGCGCTGAGCGCGGCCTTCAAACGGGTACGGGGGGTCAGCCCCCAGGAGTACCGCGCGGGCGCCGCGACGGGTTCGTAGCCTTCGCGGCACCGCGGCCCCCGGAACGAAACCGCCCGGCGGCCATAACGAGACCGCGCCCGGAACGAAACCGCCCGGCGGCCGGGGACGGACCCGCCGCCGGGTCGGACCTCGAACGCCTCAGACGTTGAACGTCGCCGGGTCCGGGCCGAGGCGCCTGCCCTCGTCCAGCGCGGCGAACGCCGCCAGGTCGTCCGCGTCCAGCTCGAAGCCGAACACGTCGATGTTCTCCTGGATCCGGGACGGGGTCACGGACTTGGGGATCACCACATGCCCGAGCTGGAGGTGCCAGCGCAGCACCACCTGCGCCGGGGTCCTGCCGTGCTTGCGCGCGACCGCCACCACCGTCGGGACCTCCAGCAGCCCCTTGCCCTGGCCCAGCGGCGACCAGGCCTCGGTGGTGATGGAGTGCTCCGCGTGGAAGGCGCGGGACTCGGCCTGCGGAAGCTGTGGGTGCAGCTCGATCTGATTGACGGCGGGGACCACGGAGGTCTCGCCGATCAGCCGCTCCAGATGCGCGGGAAGGAAGTTCGAGACACCGATGGACCTGGCGCGGCCGTCCGCGTGGATCTTCTCGAACGCCCTGTACGTGTCCGTGTAGGTGCCGGCCTCGGGCCTCGGCCAGTGGATGAGATAGAGGTCGACATAGTCCAGACCGAGCTTCTCCAGCGAGGTGTCGAAGGCGCGCAGGGCCGAGTCGTACCCCTGGTCGCTGTTCCACAGCTTGGTGGTGACGAACAGCTCCTCCCGGGCGATCCCGGAGGCCGCGAGGGCCTGGCCCGTGCCCTCCTCGTTGCCGTAGATGGCGGCGGTGTCGATGCTCCGGTAGCCGGACTCCAGGGCGGCGGCGACCGCCTTCACCGCCTCGGCGTCCGGTACCTGCCAGACCCCGAAGCCGAGCTGGGGCATCTCGATGCCGTTGTTGAGGGTGAGGGTGGGGACCTTGCTCACGAGCGGTCGATCCTAACGTCGTCGGTTGCTTCTCCCCGCTCCAACGATCACAGGGACGGGCGGATTCCCGGCCTCAACGGTAGAGCGCGTCGACCTCCACGGCGTACGCGGCCTCGATCGCCTGGCGCTTGAGCTTCAGTGAGGGGGTGAGCAGCCCGTGCTCCTCGCTGAACGGATGCGCCAGGATCCGGAACGTACGGATCGACTCGGCCTGGGACACCGCCGTGTTCGCGGCCACCACCGCGCGTCTGATCTCCGTCTCCAGATCAGGGTCCCGGACCAGCTCGGCCGGGGTCAGCGGCGGTTTGCCCTGGACGGAGAGCCAGTGGTCCACGGCCTCCCGGTCCACGGTGACCAGCGCGGCGACATACGGACGGTCGTTGCCGACCACGATGCACTGGGCCACCAGCGCATGGGCCCGTACCCGCTCCTCCAGGGGGCCGGGCGACACGCTCTTGCCGCCGGAGGTCACCAGGATCTCCTTCTTCCGCCCGGTGATGGTGAGATAGCCGTCCTCGTCGAGCGCGCCCAGATCACCGGTGGCGAGCCAGCCGTCGCGCAGCACGGCCTCGGTCGCCTCCCGGTCGCCCAGATAGCCGGAGAAGATCTGGCCGCCGCGCAGCAGCACCTCGCCGTCGCCCGCGATACGCACCGAGGTGCCCGGCACCGGCTGCCCCACCGTGCCGTAACGGGTGCGCTCGGGCGGATTGGCCGTGGCCGCCGCGCTCGACTCCGTGAGCCCGTACCCCTCGTAGACGGTGATGCCCGCGCCCGCGAAGAAGAGCCCGAGCCGCCGGTCCATCGCGGAACCGCCGGACATGGCGTGCCGTACCCGGCCGCCCATCGCCTCACGGACCTTGCCGTAGACGGCCTTGTCGAAGAACTGGTGCTGTACGCGCAGCGCCGCGGAGGGTCCCGGGCCGGAGCCGAAGGCCCGCTGTTCCCGCGCCTGCGCGTAACGCACCGCCACGTCCACGGCCTTGTCGAAGGGGCCCGCCCTGCCCTCGCTCTCCGCCTTGCGGCGCGCCGCCGCGTAGACCTTCTCGAAGATGTACGGCACGGCCAGGATGAACGACGGCCGGAACGCCGCCAGATCGGGCAGCAGCGCGCTCGCCTGGAGCGCGGGCTGATGGCCCAGCTTCACCCGGCCGCGGATCGCCGCGATCTCGATCATCCGCCCGAAGACATGGGAGAGCGGGAGGAAGAGCAGCGTCGAGGCCTCGTCGCCCGACCTGGTGTGGAAGACCGGCTCCCAGCGGCCCAGCACGGTGTCCGCCTCGAACATGAAGTTGGCGTGGGTGATCACACATCCCTTGGGGCGGCCGGTGGTGCCCGAGGTGTAGATCACCGTGGCCACGGAGTCCGGGGTGACCGCCCTGCGGTGCCGGTGCACCATCTCGTCGTCGAGACCGTCGCCCGCCGCGAACAGCTCCGCCACCGCGCCGGCGTCGAGCTGCCAGAGCCGTTTGAGCCGGGGCAGCCGGTCGATCACCGAACCGACGGTCATGGCGTGGTCCTCGTGCTCCACCAGACAGGCCGAGACCTCCGCGTCATGGAGCATCCAGTGGACCTGCTCGGCGGAGGAGGTGGGGTAGACGGGTACGGGCTGGGCGCCGACGGACCAGAGCGCGAAGTCGAAGAGCGTCCACTCGTAGCGGGTACGGGACATGATCGCGACGCGGTCCCCGAACCGTACGCCGTGCGCGAGCAGCCCCTTGGCCAGCCGGAGCACATCGTCACGGAAGGCGGCGGAGGTCATGTCCCGCCATCGGCCCTCCTCGTCCTTGCGGCCGAGGACGACATGACCGGGAGTGGCGAGCGCGTGCTCGAAGACGGCGTCCGCGAGCCCGCCGACGTGGGGGGCGGCCGACAGCGGGGGGACGGTGAACTCGTGCAATGACTCGCTCCTTGTGGCGCTCCACCGCAGAGCCGGAGCGGGGCCGACATCTGACCACGGGGTCGGCAGGAGTGGGTGGAGTCTGCACTGAATCCGTACGTCACTGATACGTCACTGACACGGGTGCGCCCTCGCGGGGAAGCTTGGTCTGTACCTACGAGGCGGGATCTACGGGACAGGGCGGGCTCGTCAGGCGTCGGCGGACGACAGGCGGTGCAGCCGGTCGCCCGCCGCCAGAATCGCCGCGGCCAGGGCATCCGCCGCCTCCTGGGCCGCCGCGTGCCCGCGGCCCCGGCCGTGCAGCAGGACGAAGTCCACCTCGCCCAGCTCGGGCAGCCCCGCCCTGGCCGGTACGGGGACCAGGCCCGGCGGGATCAGCCCGCGCGTATGGGCCATGACGCCGAGCCCCGCGCGGGCCGCCGCGATCAGCCCGCTCAGGCTCGCGCTCGTACACGCGGCGCGCCAGCTCCTGCCCCGCGTCTCCAGTACCTCCAGCGCGCGGGCGCGGGTGATGGCGGGCGGCGGGAAGAGGATCAGCGGGAGCGGGCGGTCCGGGTCGAGCCGCAGCCGCGGTGCCCCGATCCAGTCGAGGGCGGAGCGCCAGACCAGTTCGCCATGGGTGTCGGCCGGCCGCCGTTTGGCCAGTACGAGATCGAGCCGGCCGGCCGCGAGCTGGGTGTGGAGGGTGCCGGACAGCTCGACCGTCAGCTCCAGATCGACCTCGGGATGGTCGCGCCGGAAGGACTCCAGGATCTCCGGCAGCCGGGTCAGGACGAAATCCTCCGAGGCCCCGAAGCGGAGCCGGCCGCGCAGCCGGGTACCGGTGAAGAAGGCCGTCGCGCGCTCATGGGCCGCCAGGATCGTCCGGGCGAAGCCGAGCATGGCCTCGCCGTCCTCCGTCAGCTCCACCCGGTGGGTGTCCCGGGTGAACAGCGGTCGCCCCGTGGCGTCCTCCAGCCGGCGGATGTGCTGGCTCACCGTGGACTGGCGCAGCCCCAGTCTGCGGGCCGCCTGCGTGAAGCTGAGGGTCTGGGCCACGGCGAGAAAGGTGCGGAGCTGTCCTGGGTCGTACATACGCCCAGGTTATGGCCGGATCATGGGGTTATCGCGAGGCGCGATAGCAGTCAGAGCGGTATACGGGATTCCCGATCAAGCGCGAGCGGCGGATGATGGGGAGGCACGACGCGTACCGACAGCCAGTAGTGGAGCACATGAACCGCCGCCGTACCCCACGCCCGCGCATACCGTCCTGGCTCCCCGTCGATCCGTTCGTCCTGGCGCTTCTCGGAACGGTCGGGCTCGCGGCCGTACTGCCGGCCTCCGGTCCGGCCGCCGAGGTCGCGGACGGCGCGTCGACCGGCGCGGTGGCGGTGCTGTTCTTTCTCTACGGGGCCCGGCTCTCCACCCGTGAGGTGGTCGGGGGACTGCGGCACTGGCGGCTCCATCTGACCGTCCTCGCCTGCACCTTCATGGTCTTTCCGCTGCTGGGACTCGCGGCGGGGGGACTCGTCCCGTCCGTGCTGACACCCCAGCTCTACAGCGGGCTGCTCTTCCTCTGTCTGGTGCCGTCGACGATCCAGTCGTCCATCGCCTTCACCTCCATGGCGCGCGGCAATGTGCCCGCGGCGATCTGCGCCGGATCGTTCTCCAGTCTCGCGGGCATCGTGTGCACACCGGTGCTCGCGGCGCTGCTGATCGGCGGCGACACGGCCGGATTCTCGGCGGACTCGCTGTCCGGGATCGTGGTGCGGCTTCTGCTGCCCTTCCTGGCGGGACAGGCGCTGCGCCGCTGGGTCGGCGGTTTTCTCACCCGGCACCGGAAGCTGCTGGGCTTCGTCGACCGGGGTTCGATCCTGCTGGTCGTCTACACCGCGTTCGGCGAGGGCATGGTCGCGGGCGTCTGGCACCGGGTGACCCCGGCCGCCCTCGCCGCGCTGCTGGCCGTCGAGGCGGTGCTGCTCGCGACGATGCTGACGCTGAGCTGGTACGGCGCCGAGCGGCTCGGCTTCGCGCGGGCGGACCGTATCGCGATCCAGTTCGCGGGCTCGAAGAAGAGTCTGGCGGCCGGACTCCCCATGGCGAGCGTGCTGTTCGGGCCGGGGGCGAGCCTCGCCGTACTGCCGCTGATGCTCTTCCACCAGATGCAGCTCATGGTGTGCGCGGTCATCGCGAAGCGCCGGGCGACGGCGTTCGGCGGCCCGCCGCCGGCCGTGGGACCTGTGGCCGCTTCCGGCGGGCCCGCCGTGTCTGGCCCTCTTACGCGCGAAAGCGCCGTACCACCACCGCGCCGGACCACCTCGGTGCCCGGCCGGAAAGCCGACTGACGGGCTGACCTCCACGCGGCGCGCGCCCGGCGGCGCGGAGGCCGGTGGGTGGTGCGGGTGCTGGGGCCATCCGATCCGACAGCCGTGTACTGCGTGTGGCGCATATGACTTCAAGAATGAGGGGAACCTTCCGAGGCTGCAATCACCCAGATCCGTTGGCCAGGACCAGCAGATGCGTCCCGGCTGATGTGGATCTGCCGACCATGGAGGGTTCCACCTCGTGGCTACCGTGTTTCGTAAGCTCCTTGTACCTGCCGTTCTCGCACTGACGTCCTTCGCGCTGCCGCTACCCGCTGTGGCGGCCGTCGCACCTGTCGATGCGGTCTCGGCCGTCGGCACCATGTGCCTGGCCAGTGACTACCCGAGAACCCGCATAGTCAACGTCGAGTCGTGCAACTCCTCCGGGCCCCGCCAGCATTGGACCGTCAACGGCGAATCGATCTCGCAGTCCTTGTATCCCGATATGTGTCTGGCGAGTAACTACCCGAAAACCCGCCTGATCAATGTGGAGCCGTGCAACTCCTCCGGGCCCCGCCAGCATTGGACCGTCAACGGCGAATCGATCTCGCAGTCCGTGTACCCCGATATGTGCCTGGCCAGTGACTACCCGAAAACCCGCCTGACCAACGTCGAGCCGTGCAACCCCTCCGGGCCCCGCCAGCACTGGACCGTGCAGGGAGAGCAGATCAGTATGACCTTAGTGTGACCTTCTGATCCACTTCAGCGGCCTCTCGCCCACTGGTAGGCGGCGCCCTGCCGATGGAGAGCGCGCGCAGGTCCGTGAGGTACGAGCGGACCGAGCACGGTCGACCGTCGGCAGTGGCAGAAAGCGCCCGGAGGTGAACCGAGCCTAAAAAATCACGGGAACAGACCCGGCCGGCGCAGGGGGCGCTCCCCGCCGGCCAGGTCCTTGTCCCGTGCAGCGGGGAGAGTTATACCCCGGTGTGCAAGGCGATTCGCTCATCGCCCGCGTACACGTTCATGGACGAGCCGCGCAGAAAGCCGACCAGGGTCAGCCCGGTCTCGGCCGCGAGATCGACGGCGAGCGACGACGGCGCGGATACCGCCGCCAGCACCGGAATTCCCGCCATCACGGCTTTCTGCGCCAGCTCGAACGAGGCACGGCCCGACACCAGCAGGATCGCCCGGGAGAGCGGCAGGAGATCCTGTCGCAGTGCCCGGCCGACCAGCTTGTCGACCGCGTTGTGCCGGCCCACGTCTTCCCGGACGTCCAGCATCTCGCCGGTCTCCGTGAACAGGGCCGCCGCGTGCAGACCCCCGGTCCTGTCGAAGACCTGCTGTGCCGCCCGCAGCCGGTCCGGGAGTCCGGCGAGGAACTCCGGCTCCACCCGGAGCCGGGGATCGTCACCGATCGGGAAGCGGGCCGTGGTCCGTACCGCGTCCAGGCTGGCCTTGCCGCACAGTCCGCACGACGAGGTCGTGTAGACGTTGCGCTCCAGGGTG
The DNA here is from genome assembly GCF_053608565.1 of Streptomyces sp. NPDC055025. Lineage (NCBI taxonomy): Bacteria > Bacillati > Actinomycetota > Actinomycetes > Kitasatosporales > Streptomycetaceae > Streptomyces > Streptomyces sp. NPDC055025. The sequence goes on along the minus strand of NZ_JBSGVS010000091.1, from coordinate 2,699 downwards.
ATGTCCGGGACCGGCACACCGGGGGCGAGCTGGACATCGACCACGTTGTAGGTGTTGGAACCGTCGTCCTTGGCCCCGGCGCAGTACACGATGGAGCGCACATCGGCGGCGCTCGCGAGCACGCCCTCGCTCACCAGGAAGCCCGCCGCGAGTGCGAAGTCGTCACCCGGGGTGCGCATGGTGATGGCGAGCGGCTTGCCGTTCAGCCGGATTTCCAGCGGCTCCTCGGCCACCAGGGTGTCGGGGCGGGCCGAGACGACCCCGTCCCGGATACGGATGGTGCGACGGCGTTCGGTGACCCGTCCCATGGCGATCAGTCCTACTCGTCAGGCGTTCAGCGCTGCTGTACGTGCTGGTAGCCGAAGCGGCCCTTGATACAGAGGTTGCCGTGTGTCACGGGGTTGTCGTGCGGAGAGGTGACCTTGACGATCTCATTCTCCTGTACGTGCAGTGTCAGATTGCATCCGACGCCGCAGTACGCGCAGATCGTGGTGGTCTCGGTCTGCGCCGACTCGTTCCATGTCCCGGCCTCCCGCATGTCGAACTCCGACTTGAAGCTGAGCGCTCCGGTCGGACACACCTCGATGCAGTTGCCGCAGTAGACACACGCGGAGTCGGTGAGCGGAGTGTCGTGCTCGGTGGAGATACGGGCGTCGAAGCCCCGGCCCGCCACTGAGATCGCGAAAGAGTTCTGCCACTGTTCGCCGCATGCGTCCACACACTTATAGCACTGGATGCACTTGTCGTAGTCACGGACGTACAGATCGTTGTCGATCTTGGGTTCCTCGTCGAGCCGGGCCGCGTCCGGGCCGAAGCGGTCCGGCTTCGCCTTGTACTCCTTGATCCATTCCGCGGCCCTCGGGGTGGTCGAGAGGTCCGTCGACGAGGCGAGGAGTTCGAGGACGATCTTGCGGCTGTGCCGGGCGCGCGGGCTGTCGGTGCTGACCGTCATACCGGCCTCGGCCTTGCGTGAGCAGGCCGGGGCGAGCACGCGCGCGCCCTCGACCTCGACGACACACACCCGGCAGGCGTTCTTCGGTGTCAGTGTGTCGCCCTCGCAGAGCGTCGGGATGTCCTTGCCCGCCGCCCGGCAGGCGTCCAGGATCGTGGAGCCTTCCGGCACCCGTGTCTCCTGGCCGTCGAGGGTGAACTCGATCAGACGGCGTGGAAGCTGGAGCGGTATCGCGGTCACTTGTAGGCCCCCAGACGGTCGATGGCGGACTCGACGGCACTCCACGCGGTCTGTCCCAGACCGCAGATGGAGGCGTCCTTCATGGCCTGCCCGACCTCGCGCAGCAGCGCGATGTCGTCGGCCGCCGCGGCACCGGTACGGTCCACGATCCGGTGCAGCGCTTCCTCCTGGCGGACCGTGCCGACCCGGCAGGGGACACACTGCCCGCAGGATTCGTCACGGAAGAACTCGGCGATACGGAGCAGGATCCTGGGCAGTTCGACCGTGTCGTCCAGCACCAGCACCACCCCGGAACCCAGCGTGGTACCCGCGGCCCGGGTGCCCTCGAAGGTGAGCGGGATGTCCAGCTCGTCGGGGCGTACGAAACCGCCCGCGGCGCCGCCGAGCAGGATCGCCCGCATGGTGGGCGACGGGCCGGCCAGCGCGAGCAGCTCGCCGAGCGTGGCGCCGAACGGCAGCTCGTAGATGCCGGGCCGCTCCACATTGCCCGACACGCAGAAGAGCTTGGGGCCCGTGGACCGGCCGGTCCCGATCGCCGCGTACGCCTGCGCGCCGCCGGTCAGGATGGGCAGCACATTGATCAGCGTCTCGACGTTGTTCTCGGCGGTGGGCTTGCCGAACAGGCCCTTCTCCACCGGGAACGGGGGCTTGGAGCGGGGCTCGCCCCGGTAGCCCTCGATCGAGTTGAACAGCGCGGTCTCCTCACCGCAGATGTACGCGCCGGCGCCGCGCCGGATCTCGATGTCGAAGGAGTACCCCTGGCCGAGGACGTCGTCCCCGAGCAGTCCGCGGGCGCGCGCCTGGTCGATCGCGTGCTGGAGGAGCCGCAGGGCGCGCGGGTACTCGCCGCGCAGATAGAGGAAGCCGCGCCGCGCGCCGACCGCGTACCCGGCGATGGTCATCGCCTCGACCAGGGAGTACGGATCGCCCTCCATGACCACCCGGTCCTTGAAGGTGCCGGGCTCGGACTCGTCGGCGTTGCAGACCAGATAGTGCGGACCGGCGGGCTGGGAGGCGGTGGCCTGCCACTTGCGCCCGGTGGGGAAGGCGGCGCCGCCCCGGCCCACCAGACCGGCGTCCGTGACTTCCCGGATGACCCCGGCGGGCCCGAGCTCGAAGGCCTGACGCAGTGCCGTGTAGCCGCCGTGCGCGCGGTAGTCGTCGAGGCTGTACGGATCGACCACCCCGACCCGGCCGAGCAGGGTCAGCCCCGGCTGCCCGGCCTGCGGTACGGCCATGGCGGCGGACGGTTCCGCGGGCGCCGTCTCCGGCTCGGCCGCCGCGAGGACGAGCGCCTCGGCGGTCGCGGGCGCGATGACGGCCGTGGCGTACCGCCGCGCGGACGGCTCCCGCGGCACCGCGCCCGGGACCGCGCCGACCGGGCCGGTTCCGTTCGGCGGCCGGGTGGCCGCGCCGTACGCCGGTCCGGCCGGGTCCGCCCCGGCCGGCCAGAGGGGGCGGGCACCCGCGGTGGGGGGTGCCGGCTCCGCGCCGTCCCGCGCGGAGC
>NZ_JBSGVS010000090.1:0-26486 GCF_053608565.1 Streptomyces sp. NPDC055025 | reverse complement strand
CACTCACTGTGCGCCCCGGCCCGTCCCCGTGTGTGCCGCCGCACCGTTCGGATCGGCTCCGGGCCGGTCGCGGGTCAGTTCCGGCCGCCGGTTCGGCCACCGGTCCGTTCGCCGGTCCGTTCCGCAGTCCGTTCGCCGCCCAGTTCGACGGCGGCGCAGCGCCAGCGCAGATCGGCGCCCTGCTCCAGCCGGAAGGCCATGGCGCGGATCTGCTCCCCGGCGGCGATGCTGGCGCAGGCCTCGATCACACCGGGCCGTGGCTGGAAGCCGTGGCAGGTACGGATGACGGGGAGCACGCCCCGGGCCCTGAGCGGGGTGCCGGGCGCGAGCCGGACGAGCTGCTCGTACGCCTCTCCGATGGTCTGGCCGAGCATCCAGTGCACCGGGCGACGGCCGCTGAGGACGGCGAGCAGACGCTCCGCGAAGAGTTCGTGCGGGGTGACATGCCGGCTCCGCCGCGGACGTGGGGTGCCGGGCCCGCGCTGGTCGCGCCTGCCCGGGGGCCGCGCCCCCGCGACGGTCCTGGCCCCCGCGACGGTCCTGGCCGCCGCGCGGTCCGCCCTGGCGCCGCTGGGAGTGATGGACTTCACGCGCGCGGTGGTGTCCGTACGCGCGGTGGTGCCGGTACGCGCGGTGGTGCGGATGGTTTCGGTGGTGCGGATGGTGTCGGTGGTCTTCACGCAGATCGCCCCCGTTCTGCCCGTCCGGTCCGATACCGGTCGGTAACTTCTGGTGTGGGATCTTTTACGGGGCGTGAAGGCACGCCCGCAAGGCGGGTACGCCGACGGGGCACGGAGTGCCGGAATCACCTATCCGTGTGATCCGAGGGCGGTGCCGGACCGGAGGGCGGGGCGGGGCGCGGACCCCGGTGGACGCCCGGAAGCTCATGAGCGTCACCCCGAAGAGGGACTCCCGGACGTATCCTGAGTGCTCTCCCGACGATGAAAGCGGCCACCTCATGCGCGTCTATGTCCCCCTGACCCTGTCCGGTCTCGCAGAGGCGCACAAGACGGGCGAGGCCGGACCGGGGCCGCTGATCGCCTACGCCGTGACCCCGGGACTGCGTGAGTGGTACGTGTCCGACGACATCGAGGAGCTGGAGTACGCGGCCCTGAACCGGGCCGCCGCCGCCTCGCTGCGGCTGCTCGCCGCCGATCCGGGTGTGGGACGGCGCCGGGTGGTCCTCGCGGCCGACGTACCCGACAAGGAAGCCGTGTCGGACCCGGACCGCGGACTGGACGCGGGGGCGCTGGGCGAGGTGCGGATCGCCTCGGCGATCGCGCTGACGAGGGCGGCGGCGGTGCATGTCGACTCCGACGAGGCGGAGGAGGACGTGTCGGCCGCCGCGGCGGCGCTGGGCGCGGCGGACCACGGGGACGACGACGCCCAGTTCACGGTGGACGGCGCGGAGGACCACGAACTGCTCTGGTACGGGGTCCAGGAGATTCCGAACCTCATCGGCTGAGCGCCGCCGGGGGCCTCGGGCCGTCGGCGGCCTCGGCCAGGGCCGTTGTCGTACCCGGCCGGTACGGTTTCTGCCATGGGGAAGCAGAACACGCATCTGGTCTGGGACTGGAACGGCACGATTCTCGACGACATCGACGCGGTCATCGGGGCGACGAACGCGGCCTTCGCGGACATCGGCCTGGAGTCCATCACCCTCGACCGTTACCGCGAGCTGTACTGCGTACCGATCCCGCGGTTCTACGAGCGGATGATGGGCCGCCTGCCGAGCGACGAGGAGTGGACCGTCATGGACGCGGCCTTCCACCGCTACTACACCGAGCGGCGCGCGGCGTGCACGCTGACGGAGGGCGTCGAGGAGCTGCTGGCCCAGTGGCGGCTGGACGGCCGCAGCCAGTCGCTGCTGAGCATGTACGGGCACGAGGAGCTCGTTCCCACGGTGCGGGGGTACGGGATCGAGAGCCACTTCCTCCGGGTCGACGGACGCACGGGGCCGTCCGGCGGCAGCAAGGCGCTGCACATGGAGCGCCATCTGACCGCGCTGGCCTCCGCGGGCGCGATATCCGCCGAGCACACGGTGGTGATCGGCGACGCGGTCGACGACGCGGTGGCGGCGGCGCATGTGGGCGCCCGCGCCGTGCTCTACACCGGCGGTACGAACAGCAGGGCCGGCCTGGAGACGATGGGCGTTCCGGTGGTGGACACGCTGGCGGAGGCGGTCGCGACGGCGCGGGACCTGTGACGCGCTGAAGCGCCACCGCGCGCGACGGCCCCCGCCCGCCTTCTGCGTGGCGGCGGGCAGCGGCCGAGGGCACGGGCGGGCCGACGGCCGCCGGTGGCCGCCGCGGTGCGGTCTCGGGGCGCGGGCCGGCGGTTCCGGCGCGGTCCCGGGCGGCGTGGCTCAGGCCAGCGGGGCCTTCGCCCGGAGGATCGTCAGGAATTCCCGCATCCAGGCCGAGTGGTCCGGCCAGGCGCGGGAGGAGACGATATTGCCGTCCACGACCGCCTCGCTGTCCTGGAAGGTGGCACCAGCCGCCTGCATGTCGAGTTCCAGCGCCGGATAGGCGGTCACCCGGCGGCCGGCCAGCTCGCCCAGGGCGGCGGTCAGCAGCGGGCCGTGGCAGATCTGGGCGACCGGCTTGTCGGCGTCGAAGAAGGACTTGAGGATCTTGCGCAGCTCCGGATCGCCCCTGAGGTACTCGGGAGCGCGGCCCCCGGGGATGACGACAGCGGCGTACTGGGTGGGGTCGACCTCGGAGAAGGCCAGGTCGGCGGGCCAGGTGTAGCCGGGCTTCTCGGTGTAGGTGTCGAAGCCGGGCTCGAAGTCGTGGACGACGAACCGGAGTTTCTTGCGGGACGGCGCCGCGATATGGACCTCGTACCCCTCCTCGCGCAGACGCTGGTAGGGATAGAGGACTTCGAGGGACTCGGCGGCGTCGCCGGTGACGATCAGAACCTTGGCTGCCATGACTGCTCCCGGAAAGGGTGGGGCGATCTGTCCGACTGCCGACCAGTGTCGTCCCGCCGACCGCCTCCCGTCCCGGTCGGCGCGGTCCGTGTCGCTGTCCGGAGTGTCAAACTTATTGGCCCTCTTTTGTACACATGCGGCTCATGACGGCTCCCCGGGGAGGGGCGATAACCTTGGGCGGTGATCAGCGCGATAAGCCGTGGGAGCAGCGAGGCTCCCCGCCCGTGCCCGGAGCGCCACAGCGTCCGGGTGATCGCTGATCGCCAGGATCCGGACCGGTCGCCAAAATTGGCCAATAACGCCCCGGACATCTCTCATCGCGGCATAACGTCGACCTCGACCGGAAACCCCGCGTCGTGGCGTTGCGTCGCTTCCTTCACCTACGTCACGCAACGGCGCGCGACAGGAGCCAGAGGACATGCAGACCAAGCTGGACGAAGCCAAGGCCGAGCTGCTGGAACAGGCGGCTCGGGCCGCTGAGAACAGCCCGGCGGGGTGGACCGGGGGGCTGGGGGGCGGCCCCCGGAAGGACGAGGCGGCGGCCGGGCCTCAGGGCAAGGGCCGCAGGAGCGGTCCCGGCGGCCTCGCCGACGACGGTACCGACGCCGCGGGCGCACCCGCCGGCCTCGGCCAGGGGGCGCTGCGCGCGTACCTCCAGCGTTACTACCTGCACACCGCACCCGAGGACCTCGCCGACCGCGACCCGGTCGACATCCTCGGCGCGGCGCTTTCCCATTACCGGCTGGCGGGGCACCGCCCCCAGGGGACGGCCAGCGTGCGGGTGCACACCCCGTCGGTCGAGGAGAACGGCTGGACGTGCAGCCACTCCGTGGTCGAGGTCGTCACCGACGACATGCCGTTCCTCGTCGACTCCGTCACCAACGAGCTCTCCCGGCAGGGCCGCGGCATCCACGCCGTGATCCACCCGCAGGTCGTCGTACGCCGTGATGTCACCGGCAAGCTGATCGAAGTGCTCCCCGAGGGGAGCGAGGCCGAGGCGGACCGCGCGCACGATGTGCTCGTCGAGTCCTGGATCCATGTCGAGATCGACCGCGAGACCGACCGCGCCGATCTCAAGCAGATGACCTCCGATCTGCTCCGTGTCCTGTCCGACGTCCGCGAGACCGTCGAGGACTGGGAGAAGATGCGCGACGCCGCGCTGCGCATCGCCGAGGAACTGCCCACCGAGCCGACCGCCGACGATCTGCGTGACCAGGAGGTGGAGGAGGCCCGTGAGCTGCTGCGCTGGCTCGCCGCCGACCACTTCACCTTCCTGGGGTACCGCGAGTACCAGCTCACGGACTCCGACGCCCTGTCCGCCGTGGCCGGTACCGGACTCGGCGTGCTGCGCTCCGACCCCCAGCACACCGAGGACGACGACCACCCGGTCAGCCCCTCCTTCAGCCGGCTGCCCGCCGACGCCCGCGCCAAGGCCCGTGAGCACAAGCTGCTCGTCCTCACCAAGGCCAACAGCCGCGCCACCGTGCACCGGTCGGGCTATCTCGACTATGTCGGGGTGAAGAAGTTCGACGACAAGGGCAATGTCGTCGGCGAGCGGCGCTTCCTGGGGCTCTTCTCCTCGGCCGCGTACACCGAGTCCGTACGGCGCGTCCCGGTGATCCGGCGCAAGGTCGACGAGGTGCTGGCGGGCGCGGGATTCTCGCCCAACAGCCATGACGGCCGCGATCTGCTCCAGATCCTGGAGACCTACCCGCGCGACGAGCTGTTCCAGACGCCGGTCGACCAGCTCCGCTCGATCGTCACCAGCGTGCTCTACCTCCAGGAGCGCAGGCGGCTGCGGCTCTATCTGCGCCAGGACGAGTACGGGCGCTACTACTCGGCCCTCGTCTATCTGCCGCGCGACCGCTACACCACCGGTGTCCGGCTGCGGCTGATCGACATCCTCAAGGAGGAGCTGGGCGGCTCCAGCGTCGACTTCACCGCCTGGAACACAGAATCGATTCTTTCGCGGCTCCACTTCGTGGTCCGGGTCCCCCGGGGCACCGAACTGGCCAAGCTCACCAACGCCGACACCGACCGGATCGAGGCCCGGCTCGTCGAGGCCGCCCGCTCCTGGTCCGACGCCTTCGGCGAGGCGCTGAACGCCGAATGCGGCGAGGAGCGCGCCGCCGAGCTGCTGCGCCACTACGGCAACGCCTTCCCGGAGGGATACAAGGCCGACCACTTGCCGCGCGCCGCCGTCGCGGACCTGTTCCATCTGGAGGCCCTCGACAAGGCGGAGTCGGACTTCTCGCTCTCCCTGTACGAGCCGGTCGGCGCGGGACCGGGCGAGCGCCGCTTCAAGATCTACCGCTCGGGCGAGCAGGTCTCCCTCTCCGCCGTCCTTCCCGTGCTCCAGCGGCTCGGTGTCGAGGTCGTCGACGAGCGGCCGTACGAGCTGCGCTGCGCGGACCGTTCGACGGCGTGGATCTACGACTTCGGTCTGCGGATGCCGCTGGGCGGCGCCGACGGCGACTATCTCGCCGATGACGCCCGTGAGCGCTTCCAGGACGCCTTCGCCGCGGTCTGGACGGGCGCGGCGGAGAACGACGGCTTCAACTCCCTGGTCCTGAGCGCCGGTCTGGACTGGCGGCAGGCGATGGTGCTGCGTGCCTACGCCAAGTATCTGCGCCAGTCGGGCACGACCTTCAGCCAGGACTACATGGAGGACACCCTCCGCAGCAATGTCCACACCACCCGGCTGCTGGTCTCCCTCTTCGAGGCCCGGATGTCACCGGAGCGCCAGCGCGCCGGTACGGAGCTGACGGAGGCGATGCTGGAGGAGCTGGACGGAGCCCTCGACCAGGTCGCGAGCCTGGACGAGGACCGGATCCTCAGGTCCTTCCTCACCCTCATCAAGGCCACGCTCCGCACCAACTTCTTCCAGAGCGCCGACGGGCGCGGCGTCAGGAAGGGCGGGAAGAAGAGCGGGAGGAAGCAGGGCGGCGGGTACCACAGCTATGTGTCGATGAAGTTCGACCCGCAGGCCATCCCCGATCTGCCCGCGCCCCGGCCCGCGTTCGAGATCTGGGTGTACTCGCCCCGGGTCGAGGGCGTGCATCTGCGCTTCGGCAAGGTCGCCCGCGGTGGTCTGCGCTGGTCCGACCGGCGTGAGGATTTCCGTACGGAGGTCCTCGGCCTGGTCAAGGCGCAGATGGTCAAGAACACCGTGATCGTGCCGGTCGGCGCCAAGGGCGGCTTTGTCGCCAAGCAGCTTCCCGACCCGGCCGTGGACCGGGACGCCTGGCTGGCCGAGGGCATCGCCTCGTACAAGATCTTCATCTCGGCGCTGCTCGACATCACCGACAACCTGGTCGCGGGCGAGGTCGTGCCGCCGGCCGATGTGGTCCGCCACGACGAGGACGACACCTATCTGGTCGTCGCCGCGGACAAGGGCACCGCGAGCTTCTCCGACATCGCCAACGAGGTCGCGCTCGCCTATGACTTCTGGCTCGGGGACGCCTTCGCCTCCGGCGGCAGCGCGGGCTACGACCACAAGGGCATGGGCATCACGGCCCGCGGCGCCTGGGAGTCGGTGAAGCGGCACTTCCGTGAGCTGGGCCACGACACCCAGTCCGAGGACTTCACGGTCGTCGGTGTCGGCGACATGTCCGGTGACGTGTTCGGCAACGGCATGCTGCTCTCCGAGCACATCCGGCTGGTGGCGGCCTTCGACCACCGGCACATCTTCCTCGATCCGCACCCGGACGCGGCCACCTCGTACGCCGAGCGCCGCAGGATGTTCGAGCTGCCGCGCTCCTCGTGGGCCGACTACGACAAACGACTGCTCTCGCAGGGCGGCGGTATCCACCCCAGGACCGCCAAGTCGATCCCGGTCAACGCGCATGTGCGCGATGCCCTGGGGATCCAGCCGGGTGTGACCAAGCTGACGCCCGCCGAGCTGATGAAGGCGATCCTCCAGGCCCCGGTGGACCTGCTGTGGAACGGCGGAATCGGTACGTACGTCAAGGCATCCACCGAGTCGAACGCCGATGTCGGCGACAAGGCCAATGACGCGATCCGTGTCAACGGCGAGGACCTGCGGGTCGAGGTCGTCGGCGAGGGCGGCAATCTGGGGCTGACCCAGCTCGGCCGGATCGAGTTCGCGCGGCGCGGCGCGGGCGGCGAGGGCGGCAAGGTCAACACCGACGCGATCGACAACAGCGCGGGTGTGGACACCTCCGACCACGAGGTGAACATCAAGATCCTGCTGAACGGACTGGTGTCCGAAGGCGACATGACCGTCAAGCAGCGCAACAAGCTGCTCGCCGAGATGACCGACGAGGTCGGCGCGCTGGTGCTGCGCAACAACTACGCGCAGAACACCGCCCTCGGCAACGGCTCCGCCCAGTCGCCGTCCCTCCTCCACGCCCACCACCGGTTCATCCGCAGGCTGGAGCGGGACGGGCATCTCGACCGGGCGCTGGAGTTCCTGCCGAGCGACCGGCAGATCCGCGAACTGCTCAACACGGGCAAGGGCCTGTCCCAGCCGGAACTCGCGGTGCTGCTCGCGTACACCAAGATCACGGTGGCCGACGAGCTGATCCACACCGATCTGCCGGACGACCCGTATCTGCGCAAGCTGCTGCACGCGTACTTCCCCTCGGCGCTGCGCGAGCGGTTCCCGGACCGGATCGACACACACGCCCTGCGCCGTGAGATCGTCACGACGGTCCTGGTCAACGACACCGTCAACAGCGGCGGTTCGACCTTCCTGCACCGGCTGCGCGAGGAGACCGGGGCCTCGATCGAGGAGGTCGTCCGGGCCCAGGCCTCGGCCAGGGACATCTTCGGTCTCGGCGCGGTCTGGGACGCCGTGGAGGCGCTGGACAACAAGGTCCCGGCCGCCGTCCAGACCCGGATCAGGCTGCACTCGCGCCGGCTGGTCGAGCGCGGTACGCGCTGGCTGCTGGGCAACCGGCCGCAGCCGCTGGAGATCGCCGGCACCATCGAGTTCTTCGCGGCGGGGGTCGAGCGGGTCTGGGCGCAGTTGCCCACGATGCTGCGCGGCGCGGAGATGGAGTGGTACCAGCGCATCCTGGCGGAGCTGACCAACGCGGGCGTTCCCGAGGAACTCGCCGTACGGGTGGCGGGGTTCTCGTCCGCCTTCCCGACGCTCGACATCGTCGCGATCGCGGACCGTACGGGACAGGACCCGCTCTCCGTCGCCGAGGTGTACTACGACCTCGGTGAGCGGCTGTCGATCACCCAGCTCAGGGACCGGATCGTGGAGCTGCCGCGGGCCGACCGCTGGCAGTCGATGGCGCGGGCCGCCATCCGCGAGGACCTGTACGCGGCGCATGCCGCCCTGACCGCGGATGTGCTGACCGTGGGCAACGGGAACTCGACGCCGGAGGAGCGCTTCACCGCGTGGGAGCGGAAGAACGCGGCGATCCTCTCCCGTGCGCGGGCGACGCTGGAGGAGATCCAGAACTCGGACGCGTTCGATCTGGCGAATCTGTCGGTCGCGATGAGGACGATGCGGACGCTGCTGAGGACGCACAGCTGACGGGTGACGGGTGACGGGTGGCGGTACGACGGCCTTGCGGGCGGCCGTCGTACCGGCGGGGGACTCGTCCGGTGGAAGGCGCGCGGGTGACCTGTTCCCGTTCGGGTGAATCTCTCCGGCTGGAGGCCGGTTCGGAGAGACCCCGTTCGGATGAATCAAGTCCGGCCGTCCGGCGGTGTCCGGCTCAGGACACGGCGAGGGGCGTCCGGCTCAGGCCGAGCCGGGCGTCCCTCTCCGTGTCCCGGTCCACAGGCGTCGGCAGGCCAGTAGCGCCGCCGCCAGCAGAAGTCCGTTTCTGAGCGCCATCACCCCGCAGCCCAGCGGGGTGACCGCCATGACGTCCAGATAGAGCACGGGGTAGCCGACGGCGCTGAGGACCGTCGCGGGGAGCAGCAGCAGCGCGACCGGTCGCTGGGTGGTCACCCGTGAGGTGAGACAGACCGCGGCCAGGCCCAGCAGCCAGATCAGATACTGCGGGCTGATCACCCGGCTGGTGACGGTGAAGAGGAGCACGGCCGTCAGCGCCGCGTCGAACGGGGTGGCCGTCGTCCAGCGGACGGCGCGTACCCGCCACAGGAGCAGCCAGCAGAAGGCCGACGCGGTCAGCGACAGCGCGGCCAGCGATACCTCCGGCACATGCGGACCGGTGAACTCGAAGGCGCCGTAACGGTATTCGACCGTGCCGGACCAGCCCGCCAGCCGGGCCAGGGAGAGCGCGGTGCCGCCGAGCGACTCGATCTGGACGCCCCGGCCGCCCTGCTGGCGCAGAAAGTCCAGCGGGCGCGAGAAGTGCAGGGCGAGAACACCGAGCAGCACGAGCGCGCCGACCGCGGCGGAGATCCAGGCGGCACGGGTCGTACGGCCCCGGGGCGTACCCAGCAGGGTCAGTGCCGGCCAGACCTTCACCATCGCGCCCAGCCCGGCGAGCACCCCGCCGGTCAGGGGATGGCGGCGGACGGTGAGCAGGGCGAGTACGGCGAGGGCGGTGACCTGCACGTCGTAGCGCACGAGCGGGGTGTGCAGCAGCAGCGGCAGTCCGCACACCCACAGCCAGCCCCCGGTGGCCGACGATCCCGGGCCGCGCCCCGCCACCGTCAGGGCGAGGGTGATGACCGCGTCGGAGAGCAGGGCCAGGGCGACGAACGCCTGGAAGTACGTCAGCCACGGCAGCAGCGCGGGGAAGAGCAGTACCGCTCCGGCGCCCGGCGGATACTGCCAGGTCACATCGTCGAGCGGGTACGAACCCAGCTTGAGCTGCTCGTACCAGTGCCGGTAGACGCCGTGCACCTCACGGCCGACCGCGCCCACGCCGAGGGTGTCGTGCAGGATCAGCCAGAGCATCGCCAGCCGTGTCAGGGCCCAGACGGTCCAGAGGACGCAGGTGAGCAGCGCACTCCGGCCGGGGCGGCGGACGATCCTGGGCATCCTGGGCATCCTGGGGCCACGGGGCATCCAGGGGATACGGGGGATACGGGCGAAGGCGCGGGCGCGGGCGGAGGCACGGTCGGAGCCGCGTGCGGACGGACGGAGGGGCGTACGGGCGGACGTGGGCTCGGGGGCGCCGGCCGTGCCGGTCGGACGGTTTGTCATCGACCGGCACATTAACCCGAATTGGCGCTGTTTCCGGCGTTATTTCTTCTTGCCGGTGAACTCCTCGTACGCCGCGACGACCTCCTCCGCCGGGCCGTCCATCCGTAGCGTCCCCGACTCCAGCCAGAGCGCCCGGTCGCAGGTCTCGGTGATCGTCTTGTTGCTGTGGCTGACGAGGAAGACCGTGCCGGCCTCCTTGCGCAGTTCGGTGATGCGCTGCTGGCTGCGGCGCTGGAAGGCGGCGTCACCGGTGGAGAGGGCCTCGTCGATCAGCAGGACCTCATGGCTCTTGGCGGCGGCGATCGAGAAGCGCAGCCGGGCGCCCATGCCCGAGGAGTACGTCCGCATCGGCAGCGAGATGAAGTCGTCCTTCTCGTTGATCCCGGAGAACTCCACGATGTCGTCGTAGCGCTCCCGTACCTGCTCGCGGGACATGCCCATCGCCAGCCCGCCGAGGATGACATTGCGCTCGCCCGTCAGATCGCTCATCAGCGCCGCGTTGACGCCGAGGAGCGAGGGCTGACCGCGGGTGAAGATCCTGCCCTTCGTCGGCGGCAGCAGCCCCGCGACGGCCTTGAGCAGGGTCGACTTGCCCGATCCGTTGGAGCCGATCAGACCGATCGCCTCGCCCTTGTACGCCGCGAAGCTGACGCCCCGTACGGCGTGCACCTGGCGCGCTCCGGGGGTGCCCCGGCGCGAGACGATCCGGCTCAGGGCGGAGGTGGCGCTGCCCCGGCCGCTCCGGGTGCCATGGACCGTATAGGTGATGTGGACCCCGTCGGCGACGACGGTGGGGACGCGTTCGGCGTCGGTGCCGGTGGGGTTGGCGTCGGTGCCGGTGGTGCCGGTGGTGCCGGCGGGATCGGTCGTGCCGGCGGGGTCGCCGCCGGTCTCGTCGGGGGTGCGTTCAGCCACGTCCGTACTCCTCCTCGGCCTTCCAGAAGAACAAGAATCCGCCGATCCCGGCGAACAGGGCCCAGCCGAGGGCCACGGCCCAGATGTGCGGGGGCAGCCGGTCGGCGGTGAAGCTGTCGATGAGCGCGAAACGCATCAGATCGATATAGACGGCCGCCGGATTGCACTCCAGGGCCACCGCGACCCAGTGCGGCAGCTGGGCGTTGTCGGCCACCTTGTCGACGCTCCACATCACGCCCGACGCGTACATCCAGGTGCGCAGCACGAACGGCATGAGCTGGGAGATGTCCGGGGTCCTGGCCGCCAGCCGCGCCACGGCCATCGAGACGCCGGTGTTGAACAGCGACTGGAGCGCCAGGACCGGCGGCACCAGCAGCCAGCTCGGCCCGGGGTACTGGCCGAAGAAGACCAGGATCACCGTGAGCGCGGCCATGGAGAAGAGCAGTTGCTGGAGCTGCTGGAGGGCGAGGGCGATCGGCAGGGCGGCGCGCGGGAAGTGCAGGGCCCGGACGAGACCGAGGTTCCCGGAGATCGCACGGGTGCCCGCCATGATCGAGCTGGCGGTGAAGGTCCAGATGAAGACGCCCGTGACCAGGAACGGGACGAAGTCGGGCACACCCTTCCTGGTGCCGAGCAGTATGCCGAAGATGAAGTAGTAGACCGCCGCGTTGAGGAGCGGGGTCATGATCTGCCAGATCTGGCCGAGCTTCGCCTGGCTGTACTGGGCGGTGAGCCGGGCGGTGGCGAAGGCGGTGATGAAGTGCCGCCGTGACCAGAGGCCGCGGAGATACTCGGGCAGCGTCGGCCGGGCGCCGCTCACCCTCAGTCCGTGCCGGCGGGCGAGGGCGCTGAGGTCGGTCTCCGCCCCGGACCCGGCGTCGGACCGGGACGGGGTCCTGGGCGGAGATGTCCCGGGTGTCCGGGGCGCGGAGTCCGGCGCCCGGTCCGGTCCGGGGGCTGGTGCGGTCGGTGCGATCGGCTGGCTCACGAAGGTCGGCTTTCGGTCGGCTTTCGACGTCGGCTGGGACGGCGCTACAGCGCTGAGGGGGGCGCTCGGGGAGAGCATGCGACGGAACGGGACCGTATCGTCGTGACGACCAAGGTAAGTCGGAGTACGTCGCGACGCAACCGTGTCGTCGTAACGCCGTGGTGACGCTATGCTCGGTGTCCATGACCACGGACCCCCGCACCTCACGCCGTGTCCCCGCGGGAGCCGCCGTGCTCCGGGAGGATGTGACCGACGCCATCCGCGCCGCCGTCTTCGAGGAACTGGCCGCGGTCGGCTTCGCCCGGATGTCCATCGAGGGCATCGCGCGCCGGGCGGGCGTCGGCAAGACCGCCGTCTACCGCCGCTGGAAGTCCAAGCTGGCGCTCGTCCTCGATCTGCTCTCCGCCTTCGCGGCGCAGGGACTGCCCGCACCCGCGACCGGTTCGCTCTACGGCGATGTGCGCGCCCTGCTGGAAGTGGCCTCCCATGCGCTGCGCCACCCGGTCGCCTCGCAGGTCATCCCGGATCTGCTGGTGGAGGCGGCCCGCCATCCCGAGATCGCCGACGCGATCAAGACGGCGCTGCTGGACGGACAGCGGGGCATCGTCGCGGTGATCGTCCGCGAGGCCGTCGAACGGGGCGAACTCCCGGAGGGCGCGGACGCGGACCGGGCCCTCGATCTGATCGTCGGACCGCTCTACTGGCGGCTGGTGGTGGTCCGCGGTGATCTGCCCAAGGGGTATCTGGACGATCTGGCGGCCTCGGCGGTGGCGGCGGTCCGCCACGGCTGACGTGCCGTGTCCGGCCGCCGGTGTCGTCCCCGGCCGAGAGCGTCGTCTCCGGCTGACGCGCCGTGTCGTGCCGCGCCCGTACGTCTGGGGGGCCATACGTCTCCGGGGCCGTACGTCTCCCGGACAGGACGTCTCCCGGACCGGACCTCTCCGGGACCGTACGTCTCCGGAGCCGTGCGCGTACGCCCTGTGCGCGGCGGGGCGACGGCGAGGGCCAGTGCCGTCCGAACGGGAGGCGGGGAGGGCCGGCCGTCCCGTGACCGGCCCTCCCCGGGCTTCTCCGTACGGCGTCCCGCGACGCCGGCCGACGCGCCGTTGACGCGCTCGACGCGCGATCGACGGTTACTTGACGGCTCCCGCCATCACACCCGTCACGAACTGCCGCTGGAACGCGAAGAACACGGCCAGCGGAATCACCATCGAGACGAAGGCGCCGGGCGCCAGGACGTCGATGTTGTTGCCGAACTGCCGTACCTGCTGCTGGAGCGCGACCGTGATCGGCGGGCTGTCCGAGTCCGCGAAGATCAGCGCGACCAGCATGTCGTTCCAGACCCAGAGGAACTGGAAGATGCCGAGCGAGGCGATCGCGGGACCGCCGAGCGGCATCACGACCCGGGTGAACAGGCGTATCTCGCCCGCCCCGTCGAGCCGGGCCGCCTCCAGCAGCTCCTTCGGGATCTCCGCGAAGAAGTTCCGCAGCAGGAAGATCGCGAAGGGGAGGCCGAAGGAGACATGGAAGATGACCACGCCGAAGGTCGTCTCGAAGATGCCGATGGCGCCGAACAGCTTCGAGACCGGCACCAGGGCGACCTGTACCGGGACCACCAGCAGCCCCACGACCACCAGGAACCACCAGTCGCGACCGGGAAAGTCCATCCAGGCGAAGGCGTATCCGGCCAGCGAGCCGATCACCACGACCAGGACCGTCGAGGGGACGGTGATCAGGATCGTGGAGAACAGCGAGTTGGTGATCGTGTCGTTGTCGAGGAGCCGCGAGTAGTTCTCGGTGGTGAGCTGGGCGGGGGCCGTGAAGACCTGCCACCAGCCGCTTCCCGCGATGTCCGAGGAGTCGCGCAGCGAGGAGAGCAGCAGCCCGATCGTCGGCATCAGCCAGAACAGGCCGACCAGGATCAGGAAGACCCGCATCGCTCCGCCGCCCGCGCGGGCCGCGATCCGGCCGGCGAGGGGCTGCCGCGCCTTGACCGTCGTGTCGTTCGTGGTCATCGGCGTGTCTCCCTTCGCGTCCGCCGTACGTCGGTGTGCTGTCCCGGGGGGCGGTCCCCGGACTCCCGGCAGTGGGCGGGAGCGGGAGCGGGGTCGGGGGCGGGTCGGGGGAGACGGTCGTCGTTCATCGACATGTCTCCTTCCGCATCCGCCGGACATTGAAGAGCATCACCGGGATCACCAGCAGGAGCAGCAGTACGGCGATGGCGCTGCCGACCCCGAGATCCGCGTCCGTGCCGAACGACGAGCGGTAGAGCTGGAGCGCCAGCACGTTCGCGTCGTCCTGGGACGAGCCCGGCGCGATGATGAAGACCAGGTCGAAGATCTTCAGCACATTGATCATCAGCGTGACCAGGACGACCGCGAGGACCGGCGCCAGCAGCGGCACGGTGATCCGGCGGAAGACCTGCCACTCGTTGGCGCCGTCCACCCGGGCGGCCTCCATGAGTTCCCGGGGCACGCTCGCCAGCCCCGCCGCGATCAGCACCATCGCGAACCCGGCCCACATCCACAGATAGCTGCCGATGATGGCCGGGGTGACCAGGGAGGGACCGAGCCAGTCCACACCGTTGTACGGCTCCCTGAAGTTGGCCTCGGGGAGTCTCAGCTGGGCCCCGTCGGCCGCCGCGGGCAGGCTGAACGTACCGTCGGCCCCGGCCGTCGCCGAGGCGACCACCTTGCCGTCCTTGACGGCCTCCACCGCGATTCCCTTGAGGCCGAGTTCGCGGGTGTCGATGACATTGGGTTTGCCGCCGCCGCCCCGGGTGAAGTCCAGCCAGGCGGTGCCGGTGACCCGGCCGTCCTCCGCCGTCGCCGCCCTGGCGGTCCCCGCGTCGGACGGCATCTTCGCCGGGGCCACGCCCACCAGCGGCAACTGGACCGGGCTGCCCGCGCGCACGGGATCCTTGGTGATGAACGCGCCGCCGCCCGCCGGCTCCAGCGGATGCACCGGCAGCGGATGGGCGTTGGGGAAGCCCGCCGACTCGTTGAAGGTGTCGTGCACGCCCACCCAGACCGCGTTGGCGACCCCGCGGCCCGGGTCCTGCTCGTACACCAGCCGGAAGATGATGCCCGCGGCGAGCATCGAGATCGCCATCGGCATGAAGACGATCAGCTTGAACGCCGTGCCCCAGCGCACCCGTTCGGTGAGTACGGCGAAGATCAGACCGAGAGCCGTGGCGACGGTGGGCGCCACCACCACCCAGATCGCGTTGTTCTGGACCGCGGTCAGGATGGTGTCGTCGGTGAAGATCTCCACATAGTTGTCGAACCCGGCGAAGGAGTCGCCGGACTTGTCGAAGAAGGAGCGGTAGACCGAGTACCCGATGGGGTAGACCACGAGCGCGCCCAGCAGCACCAGCGCGGGCAGCAGAAAGCCGGCCGCGACGAGTTTACGTGTGCCTGTCACGCTCTTGCGTTTGTGTGTGCCGGGGGGCACCGGCGTGGTGCCCCCCGTCGCCGCCGACGTCATCGCGTCAGCTCTGGTACGCCTTGGCCGCGTCCGACTCCAGCTTCTGCTGGGCCCCCGCGACGTCCTTCGGGTTCTTCAGGAAGTCCTGAAGCGCCTTCCACTCACCCTTGCCGGGGGTACCGCCGAACGACTGCGGCATCTGGTCCGACATGTCGAAGCGGACGTCGTCGCCCGCCGCGATCAGCGCCTTGGCGATGTCGCGCTGGACGTCGTTCGGGTACGCGGCGGTGTCCAGGGACTTGTTCGGAGAGACGAAGCCGCCCGACTCCGCCCAGATCTTCGCGGCGTCCGTGGAGGCCAGGAAGGTCAGCAGCGCCTGGGCGCCCTTGCTGTCCTTGAGCGCCACGGCCGCGTCGCCGCCCGTCACCACGGGGGCCTCGGGGCCGACCGCCGGGAACGGGAAGACCTTGGCGTCCGTACCGATCTTGGCATCGGTCTCGGCGATGTTGATACCGACGAAGTCACCCTCGAAGACCATCGCGGCCTTCGGCTGGTCGCCGCCGGTGAAGGTCTGGGTGACGGAGGCGGGGAACTCGGTCTGGAGCGCGCCGTCCGCGCCGCCCGCGATCAGGGCAGGCTTGCCGAAGAGCTGGCCGAGCGTGGTCAGCGCGTCCCGCACGGAACCGTCGGTCCAGGGGATCTCGTGCTGGGCGAGCTGGTCGTACTTCTCCGGGCCCGCCTGGGAGAGATAGATGTTCTCGAACCAGTCGGTGAGGGTCCAGCCGTCGGCGCCGCCGACCGAGACCGGGGTGATGCCCGACGCCGAGATCGTCTCGGCCGTGGACAGGAAGTCGGTCCAGGTCTTGGGCACCGACGCGCCCGCGTTCTCGAACGCGGCGTTATTGTACCAGACCAGCGACTTGTTGGCGGCCTTGAAGTAGACGCCGTACTGCTCGCCGTCCACCGCGCCGAGGTCCTGCCAGACCTTGCTGTAGTTCTTGGTGAGCTGGGCCTTCGCCTCGGCGCCGGCCGGCTTGGCCCACTTCTTCTCCACGGCCTGCTGGATCGCGCCGACCTGAGGCAGCATCGCCACGTCCGGGGGGCTGCCACCGGCTATTTTCGTACCGAGGAAGTTGACGATCGGGTCCTGCGCGGGGACGAACGTGACCTTCGCGCCGGTGCGCTTCTCGAACTCCGTCAGAACCTTGGTGAAGTTCTCCTGCTCCGGCCCGGTCCAGACAGCCGCCACCTGGATGTTCTCGCCGTCGAGCTTGGGCAGTTGGACGCTTGCCGCGGCGGGCTCCTTGCTCGCGCCGCCGTCCGAGCCCTTGTCGTCGCCCGAATCGCCGCCGCAGCCGCTGAGGGCCACGGCACCTACGGCGACGATCGCCACGGCGGCCCGGCGGGTGCCCCATCCCCCTCGGCCCGTGCCAAGCGACTTGCCTGCTCTACGAGTTGTGCCCATCACTGCCCCGTCTCTGTCCTGGTGCGTACGGTTCTACGCGGGTGGAACCGGCGGCGCGGCCGTGACGTTGGCGGCGCTGCACTCGTCCCGTGCGCACAGTCCTACGCGGGGTGACCGGGCGCCGCAATACCGCTGTCGGTGCCAACTCGGGGATCGTGATGGGCTCGTGACGTGGAGCGATGGACGTAAAGGGATCTTCGGGGTTTCACGGGTGAGCCCGGGATGGTCATGGGTGAGCCGGGGTCAGTGGGGCGACAGGGACGGCCTCCACCGAGCGCGCGGCCCGGTCGAGCGCGCTGGCGAGCAGCGCGAGATCCGTCGGTCCGTTGCCCAGCTCCCTGACCGGGCGGCGGGCCGGCGGATCGCCCATCCGCTCCCACTCCACCACCGCGACCGTGGGCCTGAGCGTCGCGGTGCGCGGAATGCGCCCGGTGACCCTGCCGCCCTGGAACGGGGTGACCCGGCCGTCCGGATGCCCGAGCCTGCCCCGGCCCGGCGCCGGATCGTCGGGCGAGGGCGTGACGGACGGCGCGTCCAGCACGACCCGCAGCCGCGCGCCCTGCGCCAGCTCCGTGTCGACCGTGCGCTCGGGGCGCGCAGAGGCCGCCACGAGATGCACCCCGAGACGCTCGCCGTCCCTGGCCACCGCCTCCAGGGCGCGGACGACGGAACCGGCCGCCGGCCGTCCCGGGCTGCCGAGCGCGGGCGCGACCAGGGCGTCGAAGTCGTCGACGAGCACGACGAGCCGGGGCAGCGGCGCGGGCCGCTGTCCGGGAGCCGGACGGCCCATGGTGGTACGGAGTCTGAGCGTGCCCCGGGCGGGCGACTCCGGTTCGCCGCGGTGCCCGTCGCCGCGTGATCCGTCGTGGCGTGGCCCGTCCTGGCGCGATCCGTCATGCCGTGGCCCGTCCTGGCGTGACCCGTCCGGCTGCCGCTCCGACTGGTCGGCGCCCGACTCACCGCGCCGTACGGTCCGCTGCTCGGCGGCGCTCGGCGCGCGCTGGCCGATCAGCCGCTCCGATACCTCGCGCGCGTCCTGTTCGCTGTGCCACTCGTCGAAGTGCGCGGTGCCCAGCAGCTCGGCCCGCCGCTTCAGCTCGGCACCCAGCGCCTGGGCGAACTCCCGCATCCTGACCGGGTCGGAGGCGACGAGATGCTCGGTCACATGCGGCAGTTCCGTACAGACCGAGAGCCCTTCGCCGCGCTCGCCCCCCGCGCCGTCGACCAGCAGCAGCCCCAGCCGGTCGGGCCGGGCCGCCGCCGCGAGCGAGGCGGCGACGGAGCGCAGCAGTTCCGTACGGCCGCTGCCCGCCGGGCCCTCGATCAGCAGATGCGGGCCCTCCTCCGTGAGATCCACGCTCAGCGGGCCGCGCGGCCCGGCGCCGAGGACCGCCGTGCAGTCGCCCGTACCGTCCGCCGCGGACGCCCAACGGGCCATCAGGGAGGCCGGGGTGGCGCGCGCGAGGCCCAACTCGTCGAGCAGCCGGGCCGATCGGGGCAGCGCCGCCGTGGGACGGCCCCGGCCGCCGGCCGCGGCGGCGCGCAGCGGTGCCAGCGCCCGGCCGAACCGCTCCGCCCAGGCCGGTGAGACCGCGTCCACCACCGCGACCGTGCCATGCCCCGCGGGCTGGCCGTCGGAGGTCCTGAGCACCCGCAGCGAGGTGGCGACATCGCCGCTCAGCAGGGCGACGGCCCCGCACTCCCGGAACGGGAGCGAGGCCGCGCACGCCATCTCGTAGATCGCGGGGACCGGGGAGAACGGGGAGGCCGCCGGAGTCTCGGCGAGACAGAGCAGATGGACACCGGCCGCCGAACCGGCGCCCGCGAGCCGCGCCGTCGACTCGCGCAGCGCGGCCGAGCCGGGATCGCCGTCCACGATCACCAGGGTGTACGGGCCGTCGTGGCGGGCCGCCGCCTCCGTGATGGTCCAGGGATCGGCGGAGGCCCAGCCGGGACCGAGCGGACCGTCGTCCAGCCGGCGGATCAGCTCCGCCGTCCTGGCGCCCGCCTGGTCCCGGTCGAAGGCGAGCAGCAGCCGGCAGTCCTGGCCGTGCGCGGGCCGCGTATGGGGGAGCCAGCCGAGCCAGCCCCAGTCCTGGACGCGCTCCTCCACCGTGCGGGTGCGGTCCGTGGAGATCAGCACGATCTCCAGATCGGCGGGGGAGTGCAGCGCGGCGAGCTGGGCCACGGTCCAGCGGGCCATCCCGCTCAGCCGCTCCCGGGGGCCCGCCAGAGCGAGCGAACCGGCCTCGCGCAGCCCGACCGTCACCGGCGCGGCGGCCGGCGGGCGCGCGGCGCCGGAGGCCGGGCGGTCCGCCGTGCCCAGCCGGACGACCAGTGCGTCGGGGTGGCGGCTGTCGCGCTCCCACAGCCGGGGGCCGGGACCGAGCGCGGTCAGCAAGACCTCGGCCGGGTCGGGACAGGGCTCGGCGAGCGGGGCGGGTCCGGCGCCCGCCCCGGACCCGCCGGGGCCGCCCGGAGCGGCTTCGGGCAGCTCCTCGTCCCGGGCGCCGGTCAGCCGCCGCGCCCAGGCGCCTATGCCGCCCCGCCGCCGGGCCGCCGCCTCGGGTGATTCGGTGCCCCGCGCGGGGGTGGGCTGCCGCCGGGGTCCGGACGTACGGCTGTGGGAGTGCGGGCCGTCCTCGGCCGGGCCCGCGCCGGACTGCCGGGCGCCGCTCTCCGTCTGCCAGGGGGCGTCGTCCGCGGGCTCCGAGGCGCCCGCCCTGCTGTGGGCCCCGTCCGGGGCGTCCTCCATACGGCCGCGGAAGCCGTAGTGCGTATCGGCGCTGCGGGGATCGGGCACGCGCGGGGCGCCCGGGGGATTGCCGTACTGCGGGCCCAGGACCCGGCTGGAGGCGCCGGCCGGCACCGAGCCGCCGTATCCACGGGCCGTATGACCTTCGCCACGCCCCCGGGACTCCGTGTCCGGGTCGGCGGCCGTGCCGGGAGCGGGGCCCGGTCCGGCTCCCGCGCTGTCCCGGGCGCCGGGTGCCGGGCCGCCGTGCGCGGGAGCGGGCTCGCGCAGACCGCTGCCGTACTGCGGGCCCGGTGAGGCGCCCTCCGGTCCGTATCCCGAGCCGTCCGTGCCGAATCCGCCCGTGCCGTACGCACCCGTCGCCCGACCGCTGCCGGTGGCGCGCGCCGGTCGGCCGGGGCCGCCCTGACCGCTTCCGGCGGCCGGGCCGTACGGGAGTCCTCCCGGGCCGTCCGTACCGGCGGGGTCCTGGGCGTCCGCCGTGCCAGGACCGCCGGGCCCGCCCGGTCCTCCGGGTCCTTCCGGTCCTCCGGGGCGGACGATCCGCAGATGGCCCTCGCCGTCCGGGGCCGTGGACAGCGCGGCCGGACGGCCGCCCGAGGTGAGCCTGAGCACGGACTCACCGAGCCGCAGCAGCGCGCCGGGGGCGAGCGGCACCGGACGGTCGCCGACGGCGGCGCCCTCCAGCGTCGTGCCGTTCGTGGATCCGAGATCGGCGACGGAGACCCGGCCGTCGTCGGCGACCGTCACCGCGCAGTGGATCCGTGACACGTCCGGGTCGTCCAGAGGGACGTCGGCGTCGGCGGAGCGGCCGATTCTGATCCGTCCTCCGTGCAGGAGGTGCACGCCGCCCGCGTCCGGACCCGCCACCACATGGAGCTGGGCGGGTGCGTCGTCCGCAGGCGCGTCGTCCTCGCCGGGGACCTGGAGCGAGAGCACCGCGCCGTCGATCAGCGGCGGCTCGCCGAGGGCGCAGCGCTGGGCGTCGAGCCGCTCCCGGCCCGCGTACACCACGACGGCGCCGGAGGCGTCCGGGCCCGAGACGGCGGTGGCGAGGGCGGAGGCGACGGCGGCCAGCGCCGTCCCGGCCGGGGCGGTGACGAGCACGTCGCACGCGCGTCCCGCGGCGTGGCCGCCGCGTGGCGCGAGGACGGTCAGCCGGATCTGCATGGCCGTCAGCGGTCCCTTCTGCGCGGGGTGCCCGGCAGGGGGACGCTCTGTGATTCCCCCCACCACGCACGGACGCGTCGCCCGGTACAGGTCGGCACGGACGGTGCGACTCCCCACTCCACACCTTCGCGTGCTGGGGGCATCCTCGCACCTGCCAGTGACAACACGCCCGGCGGCCGAGGGCAAGTGATCTTGAATAGTCGGCTGTTGGCGCAAAAGTGCCTGCCTGTTCGTCGCTTCGAGACAGCTTGTGACCATCTGTGACGCCCTCCGACCTGCTGTTCGGCAACCAACCGCCGGATGTGAGCGTCTTTCCTCCGAACGCGACCGGTGCGGGACAGGAAGATGACCGGCCGGTGATCCGTTCCGTGATCCGTTCGGGGACCCGTTCGGGCGGTCTAAAGTGGGTCGGAAGCCCGGGGCGCCCGGGGCACGGAAGACCACGACCAGCAGGGAGCGCATGACGTGCGGCCGGTAGGCAGCAAGTACCTGCTCGAAGAGCCGCTCGGACGCGGTGCCACGGGCACCGTCTGGCGTGCCCGTCAGCGGGAGACCGCGGGTGCCGAGGCGGCCGTGGCCGGCCAGCCCGGCGAGACTGTCGCGATCAAGGTCCTCAAGGAAGAGCTGGCGAACGACGCGGACGTCGTGATGCGCTTCCTGCGCGAGCGCTCCGTGCTGCTCAGGCTCACCCACCCCAATATCGTGCGCACCCGCGACCTGGTCGTGGAGGGCGATCTCCTCGCGCTCGTCATGGATCTCGTCGACGGTCCCGATCTGCACCGCCATCTGCGGGACAACGGCCCGTTCTCCCCGGTCGCGGCGGCCCTGCTGACCGCCCAGATCGCGGACGCGCTCGCCGCCAGCCACGCCGACGGTGTCGTGCACCGGGACCTCAAGCCCGCCAACGTCCTCCTCAAGGACGACGGCGCCGGGCTGCACCCGATGCTCACGGACTTCGGCATCGCCCGTCTCGCCGACTCCCCGGGACTGACCCGTACACACGAGTTCGTCGGCACCCCCGCCTATGTCGCGCCGGAGTCCGCCGAAGGCCGCCCGCAGACCTCCGCCGTCGACATCTACGGCGCGGGCATCCTGCTGTACGAGCTGGTCACCGGCCATCCGCCGTTCGCCGGCGCGACCGCGCTGGAGGTGCTCCACCGCCATCTCAGCGAGGAGCCCCGCCGCCCGACCACCGTGCCCGAGCCGCTGTGGACGGTCATAGAGCGCTGTCTGCGCAAGGACCCGGCCCAGCGGCCCAGCGCCCAGAACCTCGCCCGCGCCCTGCGGACCGTCGCCGCCGGTGTCGGGGTGCACTCCAGCCCCGCCCAGGTCGACGCGGCGCTGGGCGTCGGCGCGCTGCTCGCGCCCGACCCGGCGCCCGCGCCGGTGCCCGATCTGCCCGGTGCCGCCGACCCGACACAGGTCCTGCCGAGCAACGCGGGCTCGTACGATCCGAACGCGGCGACCAGCTTCATGCCCTCCACGGGGGGACCCGGCGGCCCGGGATTCGGCGGGCCGTCCGGCGCCGCCGACCCGACGGCGGTCATGCCGCCCGTACCGCCACGCCCCGACGGGACACCGGAGCCGGAGGGCCCGCACCCCTGGCAGAGCCAGCTCCAGGCCGCGCGCGACCGCAACGAGCAGACCCAGGTGCAGTATCTGGACCCGGACCAGGACCCGCTGCGCCGCCGTCCGCAGCGTCCGCAGGCCCCCCGGCACCAGCAGCAGCCGCCCGCGCGCCAGCAGCAGCGGCCCCAGCGCCAGGACCGGCCCCCGCAGCAGTACGCGCCCCAGCCCCCGCAGCCCCAGCAGCAGCGGTACCAACCGCCGCGGCAGCAGCAGTACGCGCCTCCTCAGCCACCGCCCCAGCAGCCGGTACCGCGGCAGCCGCGCGAGCCGCGGCAGCGCGGCGCGAATCCGATGCGGATCCCCGGACTGGGCTGCCTCAAGGGCTGTCTGTTCACGCTCGTCCTGCTCTTCGTCGCGGGCTGGCTCATCTGGGAACTGACACCTCTTCAGGACTGGGTCGCCGAGGGCAAGAGCTACTGGACGGCCATAAGTGACGCGTTTTCGACGGTGACGGACTGGTTCTCCGAGCTGGGCGGTTCGGACCCGGGCTCCGGCTCGGGTTCGGTACCGGGGCAGTGATCTCAGGGGGGACAACCCCCGGGATCCCGTACGGAAAGCCCCGATACCCGCGTACTTTGATGGGCAACGCCAGCCGCTGAGGGAGCAGTCTTGGCACGGAATATCGGCAGCCGGTACACCGCCCATCAGATTCTGGGGCGGGGCAGCGCGGGCACGGTGTGGCTCGGGGAAGGGCCCGAAGGGCCCGTGGCCATCAAGCTGTTGCGTGAGGATCTCGCCTCCGACCAGGAACTGGTCGGGCGCTTCGTCCAGGAACGCACCGCCCTGCTCGGGCTCGACCATCCCCGGGTGGTCGGCGTCCGCGATCTCGTCGTGGACGGCAACGATCTGGCGCTGGTCATGGAACTGGTCCGCGGCACGGATCTGCGTACCCGGCTCGACCGGGAGCGCAGGCTCGCCCCCGAGGCGGCGGTCGCGATCATCGCCGATGTCGCCGACGGTCTCGCCGCCGCGCACGCGGCCGGGATCGTCCACCGCGACGTCAAGCCGGAGAACATCCTGCTCGACATGGAGGGCCCGCTCGGCCCCGGCGGCGCGCACCCGGCACTGCTGACCGACTTCGGGGTAGCGAAGCTGATCGACACCCCGCGGCGCACCAAGGCGACCAGGATCATCGGCACCCCCGACTATCTGGCGCCCGAGATCGTCGAGGGCCTGCCACCGCGCGCGGCCGTCGACATCTACGCGCTGGCCACGGTCCTGTACGAGCTGCTGGCGGGCTTCACACCGTTCGGCGGCGGCCACCCCGGCGCCGTACTGCGCCGGCATGTCACCGAGACCGTCGTCCCGCTCCCCGGTATCCCCGAGGAACTGTGGCAGCTCCTGGTGCAGTGCCTGGCCAAGGCCCCGGCCTCCAGGCTGCGCGCGTCCGAGCTGGCGGCCCGGCTGCGCGAACAGCTGCCGCTGCTGGCGGGCATCCCCCCGCTGGACGTGGACGAGCCCGACGCGGAGCCCACCGAGCCGCCCTCCTCGTACGAGGAGCCGGGGCAGACGGCCCCCGAGCGGCCGCGCCGCCGCGGCGCGGTCCCGCTCGTCCCGGGCGCGGCGCCCGACTCCAACCGGGACACCCACACGAGCATGCGCGTCCCGGGCCCGGACGAACTGGCGGGCGGCGCCCGCGGCACGGCCCGCGCACCCCGCTCCCCGGGCCAGCGCAGGCCGGGCTCGGCCCGTCACAAGGCGGAGACGGTACGCAAGCGCCGGCTCACCCTGGGAGCGGTCTCGGTGCTGGTGGTCCTGCTGCTGGCGGTCGGCGGCTGGCTGGCTGCTTCTCTTTAGGGGGCCGGTCCGCCTCCGGGCGCTCGCTGTGTCCATCAGCGGCCTCCGGCCGCGGGCACGTTCCGGCCGCTATCGCACGCCGGCGAGTGAGCCGAAGGGGCGCGTCGGTGCCGAAGAGGAGAACGCGCGCGGGCCGTGAGGAACGAGCGGCCGAGCACGATCGACTGTCGGCGCCGACAAAAAAGCGCCCCGGAGGCGAACCGAGGCTCAAAAAAGAGGGGCTACGCTGGAGCCGTGGCAGTCGTCGATGTATCCGAAGAGCTGAAGTCCCTCTCCTCGACCATGGGGTCGATCGAGGCCGTCCTGGACCTCGACAAGTTGAGGGCCGACATCGCCGTACTGGAGGAGCAGGCCGCGGTCCCGTCCCTCTGGGACGACCCGGAGGCGGCGCAGAAGATCACCAGCAAGCTCTCGCACCTCCAGGCCGAGGTCCGCAAGACGGAGGCACTCCGCGGGCGGATCGACGACCTCGAAGTGCTCTTCGAGCTGGCGGAGGCCGAGGACGACTCGGACACCCGGGCCGAGGCCGAGTCCGAGCTGGAGTCGGTGCGCAAGGCGCTGGACGAGATGGAGGTCCGTACGCTCCTGTCCGGCGAGTACGACGAGCGCGAGGCGCTGGTCAACATCCGGGCCGAGGCGGGTGGCGTCGACGCCGCCGACTTCGCCGAGCAGCTCCAGCGGATGTATCTGCGCTGGGCCGAGCGGCACGGCTACGGCACCGAGGTCTACGAGACCTCGTTCGCGGAGGAGGCCGGCATCAAGTCGACCACCTTCGTCGTCAAGGCGCCGTACGCGTACGGCACGCTCTCCGTGGAGCAGGGCACCCACCGGCTCGTCCGGATCTCGCCGTTCGACAACCAGGGGCGTCGGCAGACCTCCTTCGCCGGTGTCGAGGTGCTCCCGGTCGTGGAGTCCAGCGACCATGTCGAGATCGACGAGACCGAGCTGCGCGTGGATGTCTACCGCGCCTCAGGACCCGGCGGACAGGGCGTCAACACCACCGACTCCGCGGTCCGTATCACGCATCTCCCGACCGGCATCGTCGTCTCCTGCCAGAACGAGCGCTCGCAGATCCAGAACAAGGCGAGCGCCATGAACGTCCTCCAGGCGAAGCTGCTCGAACGCCGCCGCCAGGAGGAGCAGGCGAGGATGGACGCGCTCAAGGGCGACGGCGGCAACTCCTGGGGCAACCAGATGCGTTCGTACGTTCTGCACCCGTATCAGATGGTCAAGGACCTGCGGACGGAGTTCGAGGTCGGCAATCCGCAGGGTGTGCTCGACGGTGAGATCGACGGTTTCCTGGAAGCGGGAATTCGCTGGCGCAAGCAGCGGGACAAGTAGATTCGCGCTTTGTCGACAAGGGAACTGCCTTCCACCGGAGGGCAGTTCCTTTTTCGTCACAGTTACGCTCCCGCGCGCGGACAACTGTCGCGATAACGGTCATCGCTCGCGCAACCACCTTGACGCGTATATGAAAACTCGGAAAGCTGGCGCGCGGCATGCGTAATTCCGAGGCGCGTGCGACCGGGGGCGGAGCACATACGGACCCCCCGTGGCCGCCGCGCCGGACGCTGCACCAATGACGAATGAGCTACTGGGGGTAGCAAGCAGATGACCAAGAAGACGCGGATCCGCGTGGCGCGCGTGGCCGCCGGCGCGGTGATCGCCGCGGGCGCCTCACTGACCATCGCGGGCGCCGCTCAGGCCGTCGGTATCGGAGTTTCCGCCGATGTCGGCCTCGTCGGTATCAACGAGGAGCCGACACCGCCCTCCGAGCCGCCGACCGAGATCCCGGACCCGCCCACGCAGGAGCCGCCGACGCAGGAGCCGCCCACCCAGGAGCCGCCGACGCAGGAGCCTCCCACGCAGGAGCCTCCGACGCAGGAGCCCCCGACCCAGGAGCCGCCCACCGAGGAGCCTCCGACGGAGGAGCCGCCGACGGAGCCCAGCGCGGATCCCGACCCCACCACGGCCCCGACCGACGACCCGGGTGACGGGGGTGCCACGGGCGGCGATGGCGACGGCGGCGCGGGTACCTGCATCGTCGACGTCGACGGCGCCGAGTGCGTCGACAACACCGACACCGACAGCGCCGGCTCCCAGCCGGTGCAGCAGGGTGCGGCCAAGGAGGAGCTGGCGGAGACCGGCGCCGCCGAGACCTCGTTCCTGCTGATCGGCGCCGCGACCATGATCGCGGGCGGTATCGGCTTCCGGATGCTGCCGCGTCTGGTGGGCGGTGGCCGGACCGCCGCCTAGGCGCGTACGGAAACGCACGGCACAGGACAGAAAAGCACAGACAAGAAACAGAGG
>NZ_JBSGVS010000089.1:0-27418 GCF_053608565.1 Streptomyces sp. NPDC055025 | reverse complement strand
GCCCAGAAGCAGGACCGTACCGCCGCTCTCGACGGAGCCGGTCACCTCGGGCAGTTCGGTCTCGGTGAACTCCAGCCGCTGCGGGGCCAGGATCTCGGCCTCCGCGGTCGTGGGCGGCTCGGCGGACGGCGCCGGGGCGGGAGCGGGAGCGGCCGTCTCCGCCGGGCCCGCGAGCAGGTCGACGAGGAGTCCGGCGATCCCGGCGGCGGTACGGGCGGCGCTCAGGCCGTCCAGATCGGCGCCCGCGCCGACCGGAAGACCGAGACGAACCGCCAGCTCACCGGCGATCTCCGCCCGCTTGATCGAATCCACACTCAGATCCGCCTCCAGATCAAGCTCCGGCTCGATCATCTCCACCGGATACCCCGTACGCTCCGCCACCACCGCGAGCACCGAGCCCAGCACCGCGTCCCGGTCCATCGCCGGACCGGACGGACCAGCCGGACCTGACGGACCGGACAGGAGAGCCACGGGGGCCGCGCTGGTGGCGGGGCCGGAACCCTCGCCGAACGCGGTGACCAGCAGCGCGGCGATCCCGGCGGCGGTACGGGCGGCACTCAGGCCGTCGATATCCGTACCCGCGCCCACCGGAAGACCCAGACGGACCGCCAGCTCACCCGCGATCTCCGCCCGCTTGATCGAATCCACACTCAGATCCGCCTCCAGATCAAGCTCCGGCTCGATCATCTCCACGGGGTAGCCGGTGCGCTCCGCCACCACGGTGAGGACCGACGCGAGCACGGACTCCCGGTCCGTCGCGGGCCCGGCCGGGACCGCCACGGATACGGCAGGCGCGGCGCTCACCGCGAGGGCCGGCGGGGACAGGGGGGCGGGCAGTGCGGCGGGAACGGTCACCGGGGCCGCCGCGTAGGCGAGGGGCCGCTCGGCCGGGGCGGCCACGGGCCCGCCCAGATAGCTCAGCATGACATCTCGCTGGGCCGCCACCAGATCCCGGCTGGTGCGCAGGAACTCGGCGACGAGGGCGTCCGGTCCGGACGCGGCGGCGCCATGGGGAGCGTGGTTCTCCGGCACGATCAGCTCCGTAACGGGTCGGGCGGGGTGCAGGGCGTCGGGGGGAATGGTGCCGTCGGCGCGGCGGACGAGCTGGCCGTCGACGGTCCAGCCCGCGGCCCGCTCGGCCACGGCGGTCTCGGGGTCGACCGCGTCGCGTCCCTGGAAGAGCCGGCCGGTGCGGACATCGACACCGCTGACGGCGAGCTGTGCCAGAGCCGAGAGGAAGCCGGTCAGTCCGGCTCCCCGGCCGCCGTCGAGCGGCACGGCGCGGTGCGGGCGGTCGCCCAGGACGGCGGAGACCAGCCGGCTCAGCACCCGGCCGGGACCCACCTCCGCGAAGACCCGGGCGCCGGCCGCGTACATGGCCTCGATCTGCTCGGTGAACCGGACGGGCGCGCCGATCTGTGCCGCGAGCCCGTCCCGTACCGCCTGCGGGTCCGCCGGATACGGATCGGCCGTGCGGTTGGCCCAGACATCAAAGGCGGGTGCGTACACGGTCATTCCGGCCAGGCTCTCGGCGAAGGCGTCACCCGCCCCGGCCAGCAGCGGGCTGTGGAAGGCGCAGGCGACCTGGAGCGGCTTGGCCGCGTATCCGGCGTCGCGCAGCCGTGCCACCGCGATGCCCATCGGCCCGGTGGGTCCCGAGATGACGGTCTGCTCGGGGGCGTTGCGGTTGGCGGCGACGACGGCCCCGTCGAGACCGGCCGTCCGCAGCACCTCCTCGACCTGCTCGGCCGTGGCGGAGACGGCCGCCATGGTGCCGGGGTCGCCCCCCTCGACCTGGGCCAGGATGGCTTGGGCGCGGGCCGCGCTGGCGGTGAGGACGTCCCGCGGCGCGAGCGCGCCGGCCACTCCGAGCGCGACCAGTTCGCCGTAGCTGTGGCCCGCGGCCATGGCGGGGCGTATCCCGAGGGAGGCCAGCAGTTCGGCGGCGGCGAGTTCGACGACACCGAGCGCGGGCTGGGCGACGGCCGTGTCGGTGATACGGGCGAGCTGGCCCGCCTTGCCCTCCTCGTCGAAGGCGGCGGGCGGGTAGAGCGTGTCCGCCCAACGGGCGCCGAGCTGGAGATGGCGCTGCAACTCGGGGAAGGCGACGAAGAGTTCGGCGAGCATACCGGGGCGCTGGCTGCCCTGTCCGGGGAAGAGGAACGCCAGCTCACCGGAGACCGAGCCGTCCGAACGGCCCGACTCGACCGGACCGACCGTACGGCCCGGCTCGTCCGGACCGACCGAGCCGCCCGGACCGCCCGTGGTCTCGTCGGCCGTGTGGAGACCCGCCTTGGGGTCCTGCTCCCCCTCGACGGCCCGGCGCAGCAGCTCCGCGAGTCCGGCCAGGCTGTCCGCGACAAGGGCGATTCGTACGGACTCGCCGCGGCCGGCCGCCTGATCGCTGCGGCGGGCCGTATGACGCGCGTAGTCGCGCAGCCGCCACTGCCCACCGTGCCCGAGGAGTTCCAGCAGGGCGCGGGCGGAGCGGCGCGCCGCCTCGGCGTCCCGGCCCCGGAAGGTGAAGAGTTCGGCCGGCCAGGTGTCCAGGGAGTGCGCGGGTGGCGGCTGGT
Organism: Streptomyces sp. NPDC055025; assembly: GCF_053608565.1. Classification (NCBI taxonomy): domain Bacteria; kingdom Bacillati; phylum Actinomycetota; class Actinomycetes; order Kitasatosporales; family Streptomycetaceae; genus Streptomyces; species Streptomyces sp. NPDC055025. The sequence goes on along the minus strand of NZ_JBSGVS010000089.1, from coordinate 24,845 downwards.
CATACGCGCGTAGAACGACATGGAAATTCGTGCCGCCGAAACCGAAGGCGCTCACGCCCGCGACGCGCTCCGCCGGTTCCGCGGCCCAGGGCCGGGCGGCGGTGTGGAAGACGAACGGGCTGCTCCCGCCGTCCCAGGCCGCGTTGGGCTGCCGTACATGCAGCGTCGGCGGCTTCACCCCGTGGTGGAGGGCCAGGGTGGTCTTGATCAGTCCGGCCAGTCCGGCGGCGCACTTGGTATGTCCGATCTGGGACTTCACCGAGCCGATCGCACAACTGGCGGGCTCGGCCCCGGCCTCGGTGAACACCTCGGTCAGGGTGGCCAGTTCGGTACGGTCGCCCACGACGGTGCCGGTGCCGTGGGCCTCGATCAGACCGACGTCGGCGGGCGAGACCCCGGCGTTGCGGTAGGCGCGGGTGAGCGCGGCGCGCTGACCGGCGGGGCGGGGCGCGGTCAGGCCCAGGGCGCGGCCGTCGCTCGCGCTGCCGACACCGTCGATCACGGCGTAGATCCGGTCGCCGTCCCGCTCGGCGTCGGCCAGCCGCTTGAGCACCACACAGGCCACGCCCTCACCGAGCGCGATGCCGTCGGCGGCGCCGTCGAAGGTGGCCGAGCGGCCGGTCGGGGAGAGCGCGTGCACCGAGGAGAAGAGCAGATAGTCGTTGATGCCGTTGTGCAGGTCCGCGCCGCCGCAGAGCACCAGATCGCTGGTACCGGTGATCAGTTCCTTGCAGGCCACGTCCACGGCGGTGAGCGAGGAGGCGCAGGCGGCGTCGACGGTGTAGTTGGCGCCGCCGAGGTCGAGCCGGTTGGCGATCCGCCCCGCGATGACATTGGCGAGCATCCCGGGGAAGGAGTCCTCGGTCAGCCGGGGCAACTGCTCGTCGAGCGCGGACGGGATGGTGCCGACATAGCCGGGCAGCACCGTGCGCAGCGTGGTCGCGTTGGACAGATCGCTGCCGGCCTCCGCGCCGAACACCACGGAGGTACGGGCGTGATCGGTGCCCTTGCCCGCGTATCCCGCGTCGGCCAGCGCGCGCCGCGCCGCCTCCAGCGCGAGCAGCTGTACGGGTTCGATGCTGGCCAGTGAGGCCGGCGGGATGCCGTAGCGCAGCGGGTCGAAGGGGATCTCGGGCAGGAAGCCGCCCCAGCGCGACGGGGTGCGCTCACCGTCGCCGTCCGGCGCGTAGTACCGCTCGGCGTCCCAGCGGTGGGCCGGGACCTCGGTCACACAGTCCTTGCCGGCCAGGATGTTGGCCCAGAACTCGGCGAGGTCGGGGGCGCCGGGGAACATACCCGCCATACCGACGACGGCGATCCGCAGCGGCGCGGGGGCGGGCTCCTCGGCGGTGCCGGTGAGACCGAGCGCGGTGCGCAGTCCCGCGGCGCGGTCGCGCAGCCACGCGGCGGCCCCGTCGGCGACGGAGTCGTGCAGGGCGGCGACGCTGGTGGTGGCGGAGCGCAGCACACAGACCTCGCCCGCCATGAACATGCCCTCGTCGGCCTGGCGTGTCTCGTCGACCGGGAGCAGTTCGTCACCGACCCGCTCGATCCCCTTGCTGGCGAGCCTCAGCCTGCCGACGTTGAACCGCTCCAGGTGCTCCCAGATCTCGCGGTCGGGCACGCCCCGCCCGCGCAGTTCGTCCTTGAGCGCCGCGAAGTCCTCGGTGATGGCGCTGTGCGCGCACCGGGTGGCGTGGCCGGGTGCGGTCTCCAGCAGATCGGTGCGCTCGGCGGCGACGATCCGGCGCTGGAACAGCGGCTGGATCGCCCCGGCCGCCACGGCCTCCTCGGTGAAGAGATACGCGGTGCCCATCAGCACACCGAACGCGACTCCGGCGCGGGTCAGCGGGGCGGCCAGGGCGGCGGCCATCGCGGCCGAGCGCTCGTCGTGGATACCGCCGGCGAACAGCACCGTCAGCTCACCGGCCGCCCCGGGCCCGGAAGCGGCGAGGAAGTCCAGCAGTACGTCGGTCTGGGCCTGCCAGAGCGGGAAGCTGTTGCGCGGTCCGACATGACCGCCGCACTCGGCGCCCTCGAAGATGAAGCGGCGTGCTCCGGCGGCGAGGAACTGCCGCAGCAGGCCGGGCGAGGGGACATGCAGAAAGGTGGTGATGCCCTCGGCCTCCAGCGCGGCGGCCTGGGCGGGCCGGCCGCCCGCGATGATCGCGTGGGTCGGCTTCAGCTCCCGTACGACATCGAGTTGCGCGGTCTTGATCTCCTCGTCGGCGAAGCCGAGCACACCGACGCCCCAGGGCGCGTCCGCGAGTGCCTCACGGGTGCGCTCCAGCATCGAGCGGGTGCGCTCCGCGCTCGCGAGGGCCAGCGCGAGAAAGGGCAGCGCGCCCCCGGCCGCGACGGCGGCGGCGAAGTCGGGCTCGTCGCTGACACGGGTCATCGGCCCCTGGGCGATGGGCAGTCGGGTGCCCAGGACCCGGGCGCCCGGCGATCCCGCGGCCAGCGCGGCGGCGGGCTCGTCGTCCGCCACAGCGGCGGTCATCGCGGCCCTGACACCGCGGACCGCCTCGCCCACGGTTGCCCAGCGCTCGGCGAAGGCGGCGGCGAGGAAGGCGTCCTGACCGACCGGCAGGAACTGGGTCCGCGGATCGTCACCGCCGACCCTGGCCGCGAACTCCGCCGGGTCCTCGGGGAGTTCGGGAGCGCCGGGGCCACGGCGGCGCAGCACCCGTGTCCCGTGGTGGAGGACGGTCTCGGAGCCGTCGAGCCCGGTGAGCGCGGCGGTGATCTCCGCGGGCAGCCCCGCCTCGTCGAACAGCGCGAGCTGGGTGTCCAGTACGACACCGGCCGCGCCCCCGGCGACGACGGCGGCGGCCGTGTGGGGCCCGATGCCGCCGCACGCCCAGACGGGCAGGGTGACGGACGGGTCGGCCAGTACCTGCTGCAACAGCACGAAGGTGCTCAACTCACCCGCGCGGCCCCCGCTTTCGGCGCCGCGGACGATCAGTCCCGAGGCCCCGTCGGCGACGGCGCGCAGGGCGCCCGCCAGATCGGTCACCTCCACCAGGACACGACGGCCGGCGAACTCGGCGGGCGAGCGTCCGGGATCCGCCAGCAGGACGGTGTCCACCGCGTCGGGCAGATCGGAGACGGCCACGGAACAGCCGGGGCGTATCCGGACTCCGAAGGGCAGCGGCGACCAGCGGCGGGTGCGGTCGAGTGTCTCGGCGACATCTCGGGGGTCATCGAGGGACAGCTCCAGCACGCCGATCGCGCCCGACCGGGCGGCGAGGGCCGTCAGCCGTGGCGATGGCCGGTGCAGCGGATTGACGACGATGACCGAGTGTGGCAGCGAGAACTCGATGGACGCGCCGGGTTCCGGCATCGGCATGAAGTCTCCCGAATCAAGTGGGGGGTTGACCGTCGGGTAGGTACTGGCGGGTAGTTAACTGGCCCGGCTTCCCCGGGGTCAAACGGTCACACTGCGCGACACGTGACCCTCTGTCGATCATCAATCACGCGCGGTAGTGGAATATTTTCGATGAGCCGCCAGCAAAGGGACGTTTTTCAAGGACGCCATCCAGGGCTCACGTGCGCGATATCGCGCTGTCATGCCCATGAAATGCGAGCTCTGCATCCAGGGCCGCGACTGTGCCGAAGGTCACAACGGCGCGGGAGCCCATTGGACCGTCCGACGGTACCGCCTACGGGGCGTGACGTAACCCCCCGGGACGACAACGAAGCACATCCGTCCGGGACGTCGCCCGATCCCGAAGAAACGTCTCAGCGGGATGGACGCCATGCCGCCGCGACGCTTGAGAGGCAGATCGATAAATTCTATGGTGCGGATTACCGGACAGCCGCTTCGAACAACACTCCTGGGACGGTGGGTATTTCATCCAGACCGACACGGATCGAACACCCGTATTACGGGACATGGAATGGGATGACCATGCTTCAGGTATCAATCGTCGTACCGTGCTTCAATGAGAGCGAGGTGATCGGGACCTTTCATACGGCATTGGTGACCGCCCTCGAACCGACCGGGCAGACGTTTGAGATCTGCTATGTGGACGACGGCAGCGGCGACCGGACAGAACAGCGACTGCGTGAACTCGCGGGAAGCGATCCACGGGTCCGTTACACCTCGTTCAGCCGCAATTTCGGCAAAGAAGCCGCCATGCTCGCCGGACTGCGTATGTCCCGGGGCGAGGCCGTGGTTCTGATGGACGCGGATCTCCAGCATCCCCCCGAGCTCGTCCCCCGCATGCTGGAGTTGCACCGGCACGGATACCACCAGGTGGTGGCGCAGCGCGACCGGGCGGGCGAAGGCGTCCTGCGCACCGCGCTCAGCCGTCTCTACTACCGGCTGGTACGCCGCTGCATGGATGTCCAAGTCGTGGACGGAGCAGGGGACTTCAGACTCCTGTCCCGCCATGCGGTGGACAGTGTGCTGGCACTGCCGGAGAGCAACCGCTTCTCCAAGGGGATCTTCTCCTGGATCGGCTTCGAGACCGTGAGTTTCACCTACCGCAATGTGCGACGGGCCGCCGGGACATCCAAATGGGGCGGCCGGAATCTGCTGAACTACGGTATCGACGGACTGCTCTCGTTCAACAGCCGACCGCTGCGTCTGGCGATCCACACCGGCCTCTGGCTCTTTCTCTCCGCGCTCCTCTACGCCTTCTGGATCATCGCGAATGTCGCACTCAACGGGGTCGACGCGCCCGGTTTCACCACGCTGATGACGGCCATTGTGGCACTCAGCGGAATCCAGCTCGCGACGCTCGGCGTCATCGGGGAATACGTGGGGCGGATCTATCACGAGACGAAGCGCCGTCCGCACTATGTGGTACGGGAGACGGACGAATCCCGCGCGTCCGTACGCGGCCGCCCCTCCGCGACCTCCATCGGGCAGGCGCGCTCGGAGGGTTGATTCCGGCCATCCTCGTCCGGCCACGTGCCGACGACGGTTCGAATCACGTGCGAAAGGCAGTGGTGTACATGGCCGCGGGCGCTTCGAGCGTCGCCATCCCGAGACAGCAGGGCGGGAAATCCCGCCGAGAACCGGACAACGGCCGCGAAACATTTGTACGTTCACCGATCAAATTCTGGGTGATGGTTCTCCTGCCACTGCCACTCGCCCTTCTCGGCACGGCTTCCTGGCTCGGCGGTTATGTCCGGCCCAGTGCTGACGAGTGGTGTTTTCTGCCCACGGTGCGGGACAACGGTATTTCCGGGCTGGTCGAGAAGTTCTATACCGTGGACAACGGACGGGTGGGCAACGGTCTGCTGGTGGGGCTCTCCACCAAGTCCGGGGCCACCGGCCACCAGTGGTTCGCTCCGGTCAGCGCCGTGGTGGTGCTGGGTGTGCTGTGGGCGGTGACCGGTCTGCTGCTGCGCGCGGCAGGACGGACGGCGCCGCGCGGCGTCCCGCTGCTCGTGGCGTCCATGGTCACGGTGGTCTTCCTGCTCGCGACCCCCAACACCTACAAGACGTTCTACTGGCCCGCCTCCTCCGTCTCGCACACGATGGCACCCGTCCTGGCCTGCGCCGCCGCGATTCCGCTCCGGTGGGCACACGCGCGTACGGCCAGGGCCGCCGCCGTCGCCACCGCGTTCATGGCGGGATGCTTCGTCGGCACACTCTCCGAGGAGGCGTCGGCCGTCGCGCTGGTGGTGCTCACGGCCGTTCTTCTGCTCAGCGGCGGAATCCTCACCGCTCGGGTACGGGGGTACGCGCGCGCCTGGTGTCTGGCCGGCCTGACCGGTACGGGGGCCGGCGCACTGGTCCTGCTCACCTCCCCCGGATCGCGGAACCGCCGCGAGCGGTTCGGCGCGGGAACCGCCTCGGCGGTCGCCCCCGACTCACTGCTGGAGTCGCTGCGCGCGTTCCTGGAGATCCTCGGCACCGTCCTGACGACGTGGCAGTATCTGGGGGCGGTCGCGGTGGGCGTGCTGCTCGGTCTCTGCGCCGGTGCCGGAGCGGGGGGCGGGCGCGGGGCGGGAGGCGCTCCGGCGCTGCTGCCCCGCCGGCCGCTCCTCCTGGTCTTCGCGGGCACCCTCACCTTCCTTGTCGCCGGATACCTCTGCACCGTGATCGCCTATCCGCTGTTCGGCTCCCGTGTGACCGGCGCGTCGCGCACCTGGAACGACTACCTCCTGCTGTATGTACTGCTGCTCACGGGCACCGGTGTCCTGCTGGGACGCGCCTGCGTACGAGGACAGGCACGGGCACGGGCACAGGCACGGGCGCGGACACGGAACGGAGGCCGGGGCCGGGGCCGGCACCGGGAGGGCCGGGGCCGACGGGCGTGGCCGACGGCCCTGACGGCGGCGGCCGGTGCGGCGGTCTGCGGAGCTGTCTGCTTCCAACTTGCCTCCCCGCTCGGACAGTTGGGCCATGACATACGGGTACGGGCCGAGCGGTGGGACCGCCAGGACCTGCGGCTGCGCACCGAGGCGGCGCGGGGCGCGCGGATCGTCCCGTACACGCGGCTGCCGATCAGCGGGATGGGGGAACCGTTCGGCGGCCCGGGACCACGGACCTGGCCGGCCGGGTGTGTCGCCGACTACTACCACCTGGAGCGGATCACCGACGCGCGGCGGCTGCCCTGAGCAGCGCGACCGGCGCAACTGACGAGGCGTCAATTCCGAGTGGTCCTCATTCTCTCCGATTCTCCGATTCCTTCGAGTCATCCGGGACGGTCCCATGTGCTGGAGCGCGACAGCCGATCTCGTGGCGGGCACCGGGATCACCGTGGTCGGGGCGGTCTGTGTGGCGCGGGTGCGGCATGTCCGCGATCTGCCGCTCGCCGCGCTGCCGCTGCTTCTCGGACTCCATCAGGGCATCGAGTCCGTCGTCTGGCGGAGCGGTGGGGGAACGGGGCCGGCCACCCTGGTCTGGGCCGTGATCGCCCTGCCCGTGCTGGCGGTATGGGTGCCGCTCGCCGTGCTGCTCGCCGCGCCGCCGGAAGCACGGCGCCGGCTGGCCGTTCCGTCGCTCGCCGGAGCGGCGACCGCCGCGGTCCTCGTGTACTGCCTCGCCACCCGGACCGTACGCGCCGAGATCCGCGGTCACACCCTCGGCTACGCCGTCGACGTTCCGTACGCGCCTCTGGTCGTCGCGGGCTATCTCGTCGCCACCCTCGGATCGCTGCTTCTCGGCGGAGATCCGTCCGTGCGGCTGCTGGGCGCGGTCGTCACCTGCGGAGCGCTCCTCTGCGCGCTGCTGTGGCGGCTGGAGTTCCTCTCCACCTGGTGCGCGCTCGCGGCGGTGGCGTCCGCCCTGATGCTTCTGCGGCTACGGCGGCCACCGAACGTCAACCCGGCGTCCCCAGCCGGGGGTTGAGCCGCCCACGGCCGACGGCGTACGGACAAGTCCGGCGCCCGGTGCGATGAACAGGACGGGCGGGTTCCCCGTATCACTCTGCGCACCCCGTGTGTGATGCCCGGCCTCACCGCCGGGGTGACCCCATCCCGAGACCGAGGACAGGACCAGCCCATGAACGACTCCGTCAACGCTTCCCTCCAGGCCCTTCCCGACGGGGAGGCCGAACTCCACCTGGTGGTCCGTCTGCCGTGGGAGGACGTCGCCGCGCTCGGGCAGGAGGCCGGGCGGCTGGCCGCGCAGATGCAGCGGCCGGTCGGTCTGGACGAGGCGGCGAGCCATCGGCTGCGTTCCCGCTCCACCACCCACGCGAAGCCCGCGCAGGACTGGCCCGTCAGCGCGCCGTCCACCGTCTCGGCGCTCACGGCGCGTACGCCGGGGGAGCACGCCCGGCAGGCGATCGAGAAGATCAACGGTACGGGCGGCGCGGAGGCGGGCACCGCGCAGACATCCGCCTGAGCACGGTCCGTCCGCCGCCCGGACGGTGCCACCTGGGAGGGACGGTCCGAACTGAAGGTCGGCCGTGTCCCCGTGCCGCGTCACTCGCGGCGCCCGCCCCGCCTCTCTAGCATGGAGAACGTCCGTGTCTCCGGGCTCCCCCGGCGCGCGGCCGGGGGCCCGTCCGCCCCGAGACGGCCTCAGCTCCGGGGAAGAAGGACGCCATGAGCCACCGAGGGTCCGCGCTTCTGGAGTGGCTCACCCAAAAGCTCAGGCCCCGGCCCAGGCCCTCCGTACCGGCTCCCGGCGGCCCGCCTCCCCGCAACGGTCCCCTCTGCTTCACGGCCGACTTCTCCTCCGAGGACCAGTGGGTCGCGGGCCGCACCTGGGCCTATCCGGACGGCGGCCCGACCAACCCCGGCGACAACAAGCTCGACCATCTCGTGCCCGACGCCGAGTACAGCCGCACCGGCACCTTCCGCGCGACCCGCCGCCCCGACGGCAACTGGAACACCGGCCTGCTGACGACCGAGGAGAGCGCGGAGGGCTTCACCGTCCGGACCGGCGACATCCTGGAGACCCGGGTACGGCTGCCCACCGAGCCGGGAGCCTGGCCCGCGATCTGGACCTGGCGGGACGGCGGGAACGAGATCGATGTCTTCGAGTACCACCCCGACAACCCGGACCTGCTCGAACTCTCCAACCATGTGAGAGGCGGTCAGCGCTACTACACCCACTCCTCGATCCGGCCCGGCGCCCAGGTCGATCTGCGGGTCGAATTCCGGTCGGGGTCCGTCGTCTGGTGGGTCAACGGCCGGCGCGCCTACTCCGACGGGCGGGGTGTGGGCCGCGGCTGGCACGCCTCCCTGATCGTGAACCTCTCGGTCTGCGCGGGCCGCTACCACCCCGCCCCGGACCCGTCCGCCACGGCCATGTCGTACGAGGTCGACTTCCTCCGCGTCCACCGGCCCGGTTTCCTGACCTAGGGCCTCTCGTTTGGATCTTGCTGGGCTCGCGTGCCCTGGCACCGCGCCTCGCCGCGTTGTCGTCGGTCGCCTACGCTCCGCGTGGGCTCCCTCCTCCGCCTTGCGATCCACAGCACCAGCCCCCGCTCCCTCATCCAGCCAGACCCAAACGAAAGACCCTAGGCCCGGGGCCGCTTCCCCGGTCCGCTCTCCGGAGCCGCGCACCGGTTCCGCGCGTAGGGACCGCGCACCGGTTCCGCGCGCAGGGACCGACATGCGGGGGCGCGACCCGTGGGCGAGACTTGGCGGGGTGAAACGTGATGATCAGGATGATCAGGACACCGCCGCCCCGGGCGACCCGGCCGAGGGCTATCTGCCGATCGCCGAGCACGGTCTGATCGGGGATCTGCGGACTTCCGCGCTCGTCGGGACCGACGGACGCATCGACTGGTTCTGCGCCCCCCGCTTCGACTCCCCCAGTGTCTTCGCGTCCCTGCTCGACAAGGAGCGGGGCGGCTTCTGGGACATCGCGCCGGTGTGCGACTCCGCCACCCGCAACCAGTTCTACTTCCCCGACACCAATATCCTGATCACCCGGATCCTCACGGCGGACGGCATCGTGGAGGTCCAGGACTTCATGCCGATCGTGCGGGAGCGGGACACCCAGCACCGGCAGCGGCTGGTGCGCCGCGTGGTCAATGTCCGCGGCCGGATGCGGCTCGGGGTCCGGATCGCGCCGAGGCTCAACTACGGCCGCGACCGGCACCGGCTGGAGCGGATCCCGGACGGCGTACGGTTCGTCGGCGACTCCCTGACACTGTGGCTGCGGTCGTCCATCACGCTGGACCTCGACGCCACCGACGCCCACGCGGAGTTCGACCTCCCCGAGGGTGGGACGGCGCTGTTCGACCTGGAGACGGCCGGCGGATACGACGGTTCCACCACCGAACCCGATCCGTGCGCGGTCGACGCGGTCGCCGCCGAGTCGCTCTTCGAGTCCACCGTCGCCTTCTGGCGCCGCTGGCTGAGCCAGTCCACCTACACCGGCCGCTGGCGCGAGATGGTCCACCGCTCCGCGCTCACCCTCAAGCTGCTGACGCACGAACCGTCCGGTGCCATCGTCGCCGCGCCGACCCTCGCCCTGCCCGAACAGGTGGGCGGCTCGCGCAACTGGGACTACCGGTACGTATGGATCCGCGACGCAGCGTTCTCCCTGTACGCCCTGCTGCGGCTGGGCTTCACCCAGGAGGCGCAGGGATTCATGGACTGGCTGACCGACCGGCTGCACGGCGCGGAGCCCGACGGCGGCGGGGGCCCGCTGCGTGTCATGTACTCGATCGACGGACACGACACCCTCCCCGAGGAGGTGCTCGGGCATCTCGACGGGTACCGGGGCTCGCGCCCGGTCCGTACCGGCAACAATGCCAGTATCCAGCGCCAGCTCGACATCTACGGCGAACTGATCGACTCGATCTATCTGTTCAACAAGTACGGCGTGGGCATCTCGCACGACAGCTGGACCGATCTGTGCGACATCCTGGAATGGCTGATGGTGCACTGGGACACCACCGACGAGTCCATCTGGGAGACCCGGGCGGGGCAGCAGCACCACACCTACTCACGGCTCATGTGCTGGGTCGCGGTCGAACGTATGATCAGGATGGCCCGTCAGCGCGGGCTGCCCGGGGATCTGGGCCGCTGGATGTCGGTCCGCGATCAGATCTACCGCCAGATCATGGCGCGCGGCTGGAACGCGCGTGAGCGTACCTTCGTCCAGCGTCTCGCCGCCGAGGACGGGCAGGAACCCGCGGACATCCTGGACGCCTCGCTGCTGCTGATGCCCATGGTCAAGTTCGTCTCGCCGGTCGACCCGCGTTTCCTGTCCACCGTCGAGGCCATCGGCAGGCGGCTGGTGGTGGACAGCCTGGTGTTCCGGTACGACCCCGAGCAGGCCCCCGACGGGCTGACCGGTACCGAGGGCACCTTCTCGATCTGCTCGTTCTGGTGGGTGGAGGCGCTCGCCCGTACCGGCGATGTGGAACAGGCACGGCTGGCGCTGGAGAAGATGTTCACCTACGCCAACCATGTGGGTCTCTACGCCGAGCAGATCGGGCTGACCGGCGAGCACCTGGGCAACTTCCCGCAGGCGTTCACCCATCTCGCCCTGATCAGCTCGGCGATCAATCTCGACCGCGCGATGGGCTGAGCGCGCCGGACCCCCGCCGTGCCGGGCGCGTTCCGTCCCCACTGTGGCCGGGCTGTTCCGGAATGCGCCGCGGCGGGGCCCGGGGAACCATGACAGAAGGGGGCCGGCCCGTCCGACCAGGCGGAACGGAAACGGAACGGAACGGAGTGGACGAGAACCATGCCGGTGACACGACACGCGGTGCTAGGGGCCCCGTGCTGGGTGAGTCTCATGGCCCGCGATCTCCGGGGCGTCCAGAACTTCTACGGCAGGGCGCTCGGCTGGACCTTCCGGCCGACGACGCTGGGCGACGAGTTCCGCGTCGCGCTCGCCGACGGATTCGCGGTCGCGGGTATCGGGGCGCTCGCGACCAGCCTCCAGGCCGCGGTGGCCTGGACCCCGTACTTCCTGGTGGACGACGCGGACACGGCCGCCGCCCGCGTCCGGGAGCGGGGCGCGACCATCGCCGTCGGCCCGCTCGCCATGCCCACCGGCCGCGCCACCCTCGCCGCCGACCCGGACGGCGCCGTGTTCGGGTTCTGGGAGGGGGAGACCATCCCGGGCTGGTCCGTGGGGCGGGGCAGCGGGCCCGCCCGGCTGGAGCTGCGGACGAGGGACGCCTTCGCCGCCGCCATCTTCTACGGACAGGTCCTCGTCTGGGGCTCGGACGAGCGGGAGAGCTGCGAGGTGCACTACGAGGACCATCAGGTGATGGTGCGCGACGGCACGCACACGGTCGCCGCGCTGCGCGGCGGAGCCGTCGAGAGCGCCCCCGACCCGCAGATCCGGCCCCGCTGGCATGTGTACTTCCGGGTGCCCGACGTGGACAGCGCCGTGGTGGCCGCGTCCGCCGCCGGGGGCGTGGTCGTCGCTCCGCCGGCGCCCTCCGGCTCGGGGGGCCCGGGGCGGGAGGCCACCCTCCGCGACCCGGACGGCGGGCTGTTCACGATCACCGGCTGAACGAGCGGAGGCGGCGGCCGGCCCGCCGGGCGGGCGGGCGGCCCGCCCCGTCGTCATCCCGTGGTGTCCAGCGGGCGGGCCTTCGCGGCCTCCCGCGCGATACGGGCGTTGCGGCGTACCGAGGACCAGAAGGACCAGCCGATCAGCACGACACCGACGAGACCGGTGATGAGTTCGCTGATCTGGTACTCGATGGTGACCAGGAGGATCACGGCGAGCGCGCCGATCGCGTAGTGCGCGCCGTGCTCCAGGAAGACGAAGTCGTCGAGGGTCCCCTGCCGGACCAGATAGACGGTGAGCGACCTGACGTACATGGCGCCGATACCGAGGCCGAGGGCCATCAGCACGATGTCGTTGGTGATGGCGAAGGCGCCGATGACACCGTCGAACGAGAACGACGCGTCGATGACCTCCAGATAGAGGAAGGTGAAGAACGCGGCCTTGCCGGTGAGCGCGACCACCGCGCCGTTCGAGCCGCCCCGTCTCGCGCGTGCCTTCTCCTCGGCTTCCTCGGCTTCCTCCTCCTCTTCCTCGATACGGTTCTCGAAGAAGGCGGAGAGCCCGGCGACCACCAGATAGGTGATGAGTCCGGCGACTCCGGCGGTCAGCACCGTCTGGGCCTTGTCCGCGTGTCCTCCGCCGTGCTGGTGGGCATGGGTGGCCACCGTCATGGCGGCGACGACCAGCACGATCAGCGCGATGCAGACCGAGAGCGTCTCGACCTTGCCGAGCTTGGCCAGGGGCCGCTCCAGCCAGGTCTGCCAGGTGATCTCCCGCTCCTGGAAGATGAAGTTGAGGAAGATCATCAGCAGGAAGATCCCACCGAACGCGGCGATCGCCGGGTGGGCGTCGGTCACCAGCTGCTGGTAGCGGTCCTTGTCGTCGACCGCCAGTGTGACGGCCTGGACGGGGCCGATCCTGGCGGTGATCGCGACGATCAGCACGGGGAAGACGAGCCGCATCCCGAAGACCGCGATCAGCACACCGACGGTGAGGAAGATCGTCTGCCAGAAGGCGCTCATCCGCTTCAGGATCCCGGCGTTGATCACCGCGTTGTCGAAGGAGAGCGAGACCTCCAGTACGGCCAGGATCGCGACGAGCCCGAGCGCGGCCCATCCGTCGTAGAGAGCCCCGGCGGCGAGACCGGCCGCGGTGACGAGAAAAGCCCATCTGAACGTCTTCAGAACCACTGCGTGGTCATCCTCCCTGGTACGGAGGCCCCCGCCGGGCGACCGCGCGAGAACTCACCGTAAATGATCGTTGTCCGGGCCGGTCCGCCGCATCGGCTGCCGGGCCCGCCCTTCCGGGAAGCACCCTCGGCTGACAGACTCCTCCCGTGCCCGACTTCGACATGCTTGTCATCGGATCAGGACCGGGCGGCCAGAAGGCCGCCATAGCAGCGGCCAAACTCGGCCGGCGGGTCGCCGTCGTCGACCGGCCCGACATGGTCGGCGGCGTCTCCATTCATACCGGAACCGTCCCTTCCAAGACACTGCGGGAAGCGGTGCTCTATCTCACCGGGCTGACCCAGCGGGATCTGTACGGCCAGAGCTACCGGCTCAAGGAAGAGATCACCGTCGCGGATCTCACCGCCCGTACCCAGCATGTGGTCGGCCTGGAGGTCGATGTCGTACGCAACCAGCTCGCCAGGAACCAGGTGACCCTGCTGTCGGGCACCGGGCGGTTCATGGACGACCACACCGTCGCCGTCCGGGACCTCTCCGGGCAGGACCGTCTGCTGACCGCCGAGCACATCGTCATCGCCACCGGCACCCGCCCGGCCCGCCCGGCGAGCGTGGAGTTCGACGACCGTACGGTCCTGGACTCCGACAGCGTGCTGAACATGGAGAAGGTCCCCCGCTCCATGGTGATCGTCGGCGCGGGTGTCATCGGCATGGAGTACGCGTCGATGTTCGCGGCCCTCGGCAGCAAGATCACCGTGGTCGAGCAGCGTGACGGAATGCTCGACTTCTGCGATGTCGAGGTGGTCGAGGCGCTCAAGTACCGGCTGCGCGATCTGGCGGTGACCTTCCGCTTCGGTGAGACGGTCGCGGCGGTCGAGCGGCATGAGCAGGGCACGCTCACGGTCCTGGAGAGCGGCAAGAAGATAGCCGCCGACGCCGTGATGTACTCCGCGGGCCGGCAGGGTCTGACCGATGAGCTCGACCTCGACAGGACGGGGCTCTCCGCCGACAAGCGCGGCCGGATCTCGGTGGACGAGCACTACCGCACCGAGGTGCCGCACATCTACGCCGTCGGCGATGTCATCGGCTTCCCGGCGCTGGCCGCGACCTCGATGGAGCAGGGACGGGTGGCCGCGTACCACGCCTGCGGCGAACCGGTGAACGCGATGCACCACCTCCAGCCGATCGGGATCTACACCATTCCGGAGATCAGCTTCATCGGCCGGACGGAGGACCAGCTGACCGACGCGCGGGTGCCGTTCGAGGTCGGGGTCGCGCGCTACCGCGAACTGGCGCGCGGTCAGATCGTCGGGGACGCGCACGGCATGCTGAAGCTGCTGGTGTCACCCGAGGACCGGCGGCTGCTGGGGGTGCACTGCTTCGGCTCGGGCGCGACGGAGCTGATCCATATCGGCCAGGCCGTGATGGGCTGCGGCGGTACGGTCGACTACCTGGTGGACGCGGTGTTCAACTACCCGACGCTCGCCGAGTCGTACAAGGTCGCCGCCCTGGACGTGACGAACAAGATCCGCCAGACCGACCGTATGAGGCGCTGAGCGCCGACGGACGGCGGGCGGCGGGCGGCCCCGGTTGGCGGTGTCAAAATCCGCCACCTCGGCCAGGCCCCCGTCCGCCCGGGGCCGAAACCGGCAATCCGTACGGGTGGGGTCCGGCCCGCGCCATGGAGTCCGAGCGGTCCGGCCGACCTGTCCGGGGGTACGGGCAGGTCCGGCCCGTACCGAGCGCCGGCGGCGACGCGCGCCCCGAGCCGTCCCCCGGTGTCCCCCGGTGTCTTCCCGCCCGCAACGGTGTGCCGCGACCGCCGTCCGCTCCGCGGGACAGACGGAGTCTTCATTGACATGCACGCGACATCCGTCCTGCCGGGGACGGTGTCCGGCGCACTCGGCAATAGGTAACGGCCGTGACCGCATGTGGCCGGGATATGACATCGAGTGAGGACGCCGGTTATACGATCCCCCAACAGCGTCCGGTGAAGAGGTAGTTCTACCCATGATCAAGCCGTATGTCCGCGCCGAGGCCGAAGGGGCCCGGCGCCCCACGCCTGTACGTCCGGCGCTCATACCGGCCCTCCACCGCCTTCGCCGCCCGTGACCTCCCCCGGGTGAATTCAGCCGGACCACGTTTTTCAGCCAACTCGAAGGTTCTCCATGGCACGTTCCCCCGCGCCCTCGCCCCTGTCCCGCCTGTCGTCATGGCCCTGGCCGGCGGCGCTCGCCGTCACCGCGGCCGCGCTCGGTACGGCGGTGTTCTCCCTCGCACACGTCCATATCGCCGCGGCCCTGGCGTACGGCGTGGTCGCCGTGCTGGTGCTCACCGCCCTGGTGAATCTGCGCGGCCGGCAGCAGCACGCCGAGACCGCCGCGGACCGCCGCGAGGCCGACTGGCACTCCCGGCTGGAGCAGCAGGCGGAGCTGGTACGGAAGGAGGTCGAGCATCTCGTCAAGGAGCGGCTGCCCGCCGCGCTCAGCAGGACGGACGTCCCGGAGCCGCCGCACCGCGGCGAGCGGCCCGCGGAGCCGGTGGCGCGGTGGTTCGACCGGCTGCTGGCCGAGGTCTCCCGTTCGGTCGAGCACCGTGAGGAGTCGCAGCGGCTGGCGCTCGTCGAGCTGGCGAGCCGCGTCCAGACCTCGGCGCACCGGATCCAGGCCGCGGTGACGGGGCTGGCCGACCGCTATCCCGGCGACGCCGATCTGCTGGAGACCACCATGCGGGTGGACCACGCGGCGACCCAGCAGGCCCGGCACGCCCAGAGCCTGAAGGTGCTGTGCGGCGAGTGGCCGGGCCAGCAGTGGCAGAAGCCGCTGGCGCTGGTGGATGTGGTCCGGGCGGCGTCCGGCCGGATCGTGGCGTACCGGCGTATCGAGGTCACCGGCGACCCCGACATCGGTGTGCGTCCCTCGGTGGTCGAGCCGCTGGTCCATCTGCTGGCCGAGCTGCTCGCCAACGCCACGGAGTACTCACCGCCCCGGACGAATGTGCCGGTGACCGTGCGTACGGTGCAGCGCGGCGCGGTCATCGAGGTGGACGACGGAGGGCTCGGCCTGGACGAGTACCGGCTCGCGGAGGCGCGCGAGATCGTCTCCGGACGGCGGCTCCTGGGGGTCGGCGAGGTCGGCGAGATCCCGCAGACGGGCTTCGCGGTCGTGGGGCGCTTCGCCGACCGGCACGGTTTCCATGTCGACCTGGGGCCGTCCCCGTACGGCGGGGTCCGCGCGGTGGTGCTGGTGCCCTCGGAGGTGCTGGAGACGCTCGCCCCCGCGGGTACCACCGTGTCCGTACGGTCCGTGCCCCGGCCCGCGCCGGCGCCCGAGGCGGCGGGCGCCGGCACGCCCGCCCCCACGACCACCGTGGCCGGTATCCCGGTGCGCCGGGCGCCCTCGGCCGCCGTGTCCGCACCGGCGTCCCCCGCACCCGCCCTGTCCGCACCGGCCGTCCCCGTGTCCGCCGTGTCCCACCCGGTGACCCCCGCCCCCGTGACCCCCGTTCCCCCGACCCCGACCCCGGTGACCCCCGCCCCCGTGACTCCCGCCCCGGTGACCCCCGGCCCCGCGCAGCCTGACCCGGTGACTCCCGGCCCCGCGGTCCCGGACGCCCCGCGGACCGGAGCCGGGACACCCGGGGGTCCGCCGCGGGCCGACCGCCGGCTGCCCCAGCGCCGTTCGCGGCGCGGTGAATACACTCCCGTGGCCGAGGCGGCCCCCACCGCCACACCACCGCCGGGCACACCGGAACAGGCCGGTGACTGGATGGAGCAGTTCTTCGAGGGCGGCCGTCCCGGCGCGCCGTCCTCCTCCCTCCCGAACGAGGGCCACGACTGGCCCTCCTCCCCCACACCCGAACCGGAAGGACTGAACTGAGCATGAGTTACGTGGAGAACCCGGAGCAACGCGGGTGGATGATCGCCGATGTCGCCGTGGTGCCCGGGGTGAGAGAAGTGATCGTCTTCAGCGCCGACGGACTGCTGCTGGCCAGCTCCGAGGGGATGAACCGCAACTCCGCGGACCGGCTCTCGGCGAACTGCTCGGGGCTCCAGTCCCTCGCCCGCAGCCTCGGCAGGGAGTTCGGCGAGGACGGCGGAGCCGTGCATCAGCAGATGGTCGAGTTCAACGGGGGGTTCCTCTTCATGCGCAGCGCGGGCGGCGCCCATCTCGCCGTGGTGACGGGCCCGGTGGTGGACCCGAAGCTGGTCGCCCGGCAGATGCAGGCGCAGGTACTGAAGATCGGCGCGGGAAATCTGAGCAGTCCGCCGCGACAGGAATCGGCTCGGTGAACAGTCCGGAGGACGAGGGGGAGTACGGCTCAGGAGCCTTACGCCCCTATGTGATCACCAAGGGACGCTCCCGGCCCTCGCGGAACACCGTGGGGGTCGAGACCCTGCTCATCGCGGCCGACCCGCCGTGCGAGCTGCCTGTCTCCGCGACCCGCGAGGAGCGCGCCCTTGTACGGATGTGTGAGCGGCTGCTCTCGCTGGTGGAGGCGTCCGCCCATCTCGAACTGCCGGTGAGCCTGGTGAAGGTGCTGGCTTCCGATCTCGTCGACAGCGGCCATCTGGCGGCGCGCTCCGGCGTCCCCCAGGCCGTGCGGCCCGACCCGCAATTGCTTCAGGAGGTACTGGATGGTCTCCGTCGGCTCCGCTGACCGCTATTTGCCCGACACTGTCCAGCAGGCTGTGAAGATCCTGGTGGTGGGCGCGTTCGGCGTCGGCAAGACCACACTGGTCGGCTCGGTCAGCGAGATCGAACCGCTGCGCACCGAAGAGGTGATGACGGAGGCGAGTGTCGGCGTCGACGATCTCGCCGGGATGTCCACCAAAACCACCACCACGGTCGCCATGGACTTCGGCCGGATCACGCTCAACTCCCGTCTGGTCCTCTATCTGTTCGGCACTCCCGGACAGCGGAGGTTCTGGGATCTGTGGGAGGGCCTGGCGGAGGGCGCGCTCGGGGTGCTCGTCCTCGTCGACACCCGCAGGCTGGAGGACAGCTTCGACGTACTGGAACAACTGGAGCTGCGCGGGCTGCCGTTCGCGGTGGCGATCAACCAGTTCCCGGACAGCGAGGAGTACGCGACCCGGGAACTGCGCCGCGCGCTCGACCTGCTGCCGGACACGCCCGTGGTCCTGTGCGACGCGCGGGAGCGTGCCCCGTCGGTGGACGCGCTGATCAGCCTGGTCGAGTATGTGTCCGCCGCCGGTACGGTGCGTACCAAGGAGCCCGCCTCATGAGCCACTCCCCGCCGCCCTCACCACCCTCCTCCCTCCCCCCGGCCGCGTCCTCCTCAGCCTCACCTGCCTCACCCGCCTCATCGGTCCCGCCGCCCTCACCGCCGCCCGGCTGTCCCGCGCACGGCGACCGTACGGAGCTGTTCCCGCTCTCGTCCGCGACGGGCGCGGCCGAACCGCGCGAGGTCTACCGCGGTCTGCGGGAGCGGTGGGGCACCGTCGCCAGGGTGGAGCTGGAGCCGGGTGTGCCCGCCTGGCTCGTGATGGGCTACCGGGAGTTGCTGACCGTCACCCGTCAGGAGCAGGTCTTCTCGCGCGACGCCCGCAACTGGCGCGATCTCAACGACGGTGTGGTCTCCCCTCGGTCGGGACTGCTGCCGATGATGGCCTGGCGCGCCAATGTCATCGGCGCGGACGGCCCCGAGCACCGCCGGCTCCGCCAGCCCCTGGACGACGGTGTCGCGCGGATCGACCAGCGCAAGGCCCGCCGTCAGGTCGAGTCGGTCTGTACGGAGCTGATCGCGGAGTTCTCCCCGCACGGCCGGGCCGATCTGGTGAGCGAGTACGCGGCGATCGTGCCGCTGCTCTCCATCGCGTCCCTGTTCGGGCTGGACAGCGCCGAGGGCCAGGAGCTGCGGCGCGCGCTGGTGGCACTGTTCGGCAGCGCCGACGACTCGCAGGACGGCAACCGCCATTTCCAGGAGATCCTGGTCGACACGCTGTGCGAGCGGCAGCTCAATCCGGCCGACGATCTGACGACCGCGATCATCCACCATCCGAATCTCCGCACCGACGCGGAACGTCTTCAGTCGATGGTGGTGATGATCTCCTCGGGCACGGAGGGCGTCAACGCCTGGATCTCCCACGCCCTGCGGCTGATGCTCACCGATCCCCGGTTCGCGGCCCGGCTGCACGGCGGCCGGCTCGGTGTGGACGACGCGCTGGACGAGGCGCTGTGGCGCGATCCCCCGATGAACAACATGCCCGCCCGGTACGCGCTGCGCGACACGGAGCTGGGCGGCCGTCATATCCGGCGCGGCGATGTGCTGATCCTGGGGATCGCCGCCGCCAACGACGATCCCGCGATCCGGCCCGACGAGGCGGGCGAGCCGGGCAACCGCGCGCATCTCGCGTTCTCCGCGGGTCCTCATGTGTGCCCGGCGCAGGTGCCGGCGCGGCTGATCACCCGTACCGCGGTGAACACCGCGCTGCATCTGCTGCCCGACATGAGGCTCGCCGTCCGGCCCGAGGAGGTGAGCTGGCAGCCCTCCCCCTGGACACGGGTCCCCGTCTCCCTGCCCGTGGAGTTCTCCGCGGCGCCGCGCCGACCTGGACCCGTATGAGACGCCGGGGTCCGGGGGCAGGTCAGAGACGGCCCGCTTCGACGATCCGCCGCAGGAACCGCTTCGTACGCTCCTCCCGAGGATCGCCGAAGACCTCCCGCGGTGTGCCGCGCTCCAGGACCACCCCCGCGTCGAGGAAGCAGATCTGGTCGGCGACCTCCCGGGCGAAGCCCATCTCATGGGTGGCCAGCACCATCGTCATCCCGTCGGCCTTGAGATCCCGTACGACCGAGAGCACCTCGCCGACCAGTTCCGGGTCGAGCGCGGCGGTGATCTCGTCGAGGAGCAGCAGCCTCGGGCGTACGGCCAGGGCCCTGACGATCGCGGCGCGCTGCTGCTGGCCGCCGCTGAGCCGGTCCGGGTACTCCCGCGCCTTGTCACCGAGACCGAGGCGGTCCAGCAGTTCCCCGGCCCGCTCCTCCGCCTCCTCGCGCGGGACACCGAGGACCCGGCGCGGCGCGAGGGTGATGTTCTGCAGGACCGTCATATGCGGGAACAGGTTGTACGACTGGAAGACCACCCCGATCCGGCGGCGCACCGCGTCGGGGTCGGCCCGTGGATCGGTGATCTCCTCGCCGTCGAGGAAGATCGCCCCGTCGTCGATCTCCTCCAGCAGATTGGCGCACCGCAGCAGGGTCGACTTGCCGGAGCCCGAGGCGCCGATCAGCGCCGTCACGGTGTGCGGCGCGACATCGAGGGTGACATCGCGCAGGACGACCCGGTCCCGGCCGAAGGTCTTGCGTACGGACTCCAGGCGCAGCACGGGGGCGTCTGCGGTGGTCATACGGTTCCTCCCTGTGCGCGTCTGCGGTCCATCCGGGCGGTGACCCAGTCGGTGAAGCGGGTCATCGGGATCGTCAGCGCGACGAAGACGAGGCCCGCGACCACGTACGGCGTGTAGTTGAAGTACTTTCCCGCGATGATCTGGGCGGCGTAGACGGCGTCGACGGCCCCGGCGATCGAGACCAGTCCCGTGTCCTTCTGGAGCGACACCAGATCGTTCAGGAGCGGCGGCACGACACGCCGTACGGCCTGCGGGAGCACCACGTACCGCAGGGTCTTGGCGCTGGACAGCCCCAGCGAGCGGGCCGCCGCCCGCTGCGAGGGGTGTACGGACTCGATGCCCGCCCGGAAGACCTCGGCGACATACGCGGAGTAGGTCAGCACGAGCGCCGTGCCGCCGAGCACCACGGGGTCCGTGGTGACGCCCTGGAGCCTGAGCGCGGGTACACCGAAGACGACCATCAGCAGACAGATGATCAGGGGCAGTCCGCGGAAGAAGTCGGTGTAGGCGGTGGCCAGCGCCCGGATGGGGAAGAAGACCGGGCCGCGCAGGGTGCGGGCGACGGCCAGCAGCAGTCCGAGGACGAGGACGGCCACCCCGCAGACCGCCAGCAGCCGCAGATTGAGCAGCAGACCGTCGAGGACCTGGGGCAGCGCCATCCGGGCGTACTCGGCGCTGAAGAAGGTCTCGCGGGTGCGCTGCCAGCCGGGCGAGCCGGTGATGACGAGGAAGAGGACGACGCCCGTCACCAGGGTGGAGAGCGCGGCGACGGCGGTGGCGCGGCGGGCACGGGCGCGCTTGTACCGCTCGCGTTCGAGCCGTCGCGCGGACGGTGTGTACCCGTCCGCGCCACCGCCGCCCTTCTCGATGGGGACGGTGTTCGAGGTCACTTGAGCACCGGCGCGTCCACCGCGTCGGACAGCCACTGCTTCTCCAGCGCGGCGAGCGTGCCGTCCTCGCGCAGCCCGTCGACGGCCTGGGTGACACAGGTCGTGAGCGCGCTGCCCTTGTCGAGGACGAGACCGAACTGCTCGGCCGTGCCCGCCGAGTTCGCGAACTGGCCGACGACCTCGGCGTCCGGCACCTCGGCCGAGGTGATGTAGAAGGCCGTGGGCAGATCGACGACGATGGCGTCGACCTGGCCGTTGCGCAGCGCGGACTTGGCGAAATCGTTCTTCTGGAAGACGGCGGGCTGCTGCGTCGGTTTGATCACTTCATTGATCGTGTCCAGGCTGGTGGTGCCGACCTGGGCGCCGAGCTTGGCCCCCTTGAGGTCGGCGGCGCTCTTCGCCCCGGCGTACGGGGACTTCTTCAGCGCGACAACGGTCTGGCGCACCTCGTAGTAGCCCGAGGAGAAGTCGACGGCCCGCTTGCGCTCGTCGCTGATGGAGACCTGGTTGATGTCGAAGTCGAAGTTCTTCTCGCCCGGCGCGAAGGAGTTGTTGAACGGGACGGTCTGCCAGACGACCTGGTCCTTCCCGAAGCCGAGTGCCTTGGCCACGGAGTACGCGACGGCGGACTCGAATCCCTTGCCGTTCGCCGGGTCGTCGTCCTCGAACCAGGGCGCGTAGGCCGGTTTGTCCGTTCCGACGGTCAGCTTGCCCTTCGTCTCCGTCGCGAGGGTGGCCGCGTCGCAGGAGGACGCGCCGGAGGGTGCGGAGGCGGGCGTGGAGGCGGAGGACTCGTCCGACGACGACGTCTCCTGCGGCGCGCACCCGGTGGCGGCGACGGCGAGGACGAAGACGGCGGGGAGAAAGCTTCGGGCGGTGAGGTGCATGGCGGGAGACTGACACCGCGCGGGGGTATCTGTCGAGATCACAGCGTTGCGATCGTATGAAATCCGCCGATGCGTCGCGGTCGCGAGGTTTGAACACTCCCCTCATGGATTCCGAACCCGTCCTCACACCCCCTCGCCGCGGTCGGTCCAGCCGGACTGGCGGGACGTTCGGGTAGGTGCCGTGGTGTGGGGCCGCCCTCGGTCAGGGGGTGACGGTCAGGGGGTGACCATGAGTGCCTCGATCGACCGGTTCGCGCCCGTCGTGCCGACCGTGACGCGGCCGCCCGCCACCCAGCCCTGCCAGCCGTAGCCGCTCAGGTGCGCGTTGGCCGCCACGCTTCCGCCCTGGGTCTGGAACTCGACGGCCTCGATCGGCAGGGACTGGCCGGTGGTGCCGATCTCCAGGGTCGCGTTGTCCCCGACGCAGATCCAGGACTGCCAGCCGATCGTGGAGACGTGCGCACGCGCGCACAGACCGGACATGCCGGCCGTGACGAATCGCAGCGCTTCGACGGCCCTGCCCTCGCCCGTGGTTCCCGCCGTCGCTCCGTTGCAGGAGTACGCACCCTCCCAGCCGATGCCCGCGACGTGCGCCTGGTAGCAGACCAGGCGGTTGGCCGCGGCCTGCGCCGGGCCCGCGCCCGGCTGCCCGCTCCCGGCGGCCTGGGCGGTGCCGGTCCCGACCAGCGAGCAGCCGAGAGCGAGCAGGGCGCCCGCGAGAGCCATCGTCGGTGACTTGCGCATGGGTCATCCCCTCCCGGGGGTCGGCATGGCTTCGACAACCAGCGGCAGTGCGTGCCAAGGATGGGCAACCGCCCTCCACACGGTCAACACCGCGTGCACGGCCGCTCACCGTCTGGCCGGAATCGGGCAAACCCGCGGGAGGGGCATCCACGACCGGTTCACGCGCGGGCGCTTGGCCTACGGGGGCCGATCGGCGTACGGCGGCCGGACCCCGGCCTGCGGCGTGGTGAGGTTCTGTTCTCACCGCGCCGGGCCGGTCTCCGGTCCTGTGGTGCGGGCGGCGTGGGCGTAGCGGGCGGCGAGGTCCCCGAACGCGGTGGCCAGTTGGGGTGGGCCGATGACTTCGATATCGGTGTCGAAGCGGCCGATGGTGGCGGCGAGTCCGGTCCATGACCAGGAGCCGAGGATGAGCCGACAGTGACGGGAGCCGAGTTCCTCGACGATTCCGTCCTGGGCGAAGGGCGCGACATCGGCGGCCGGGAGGCGGAGGATGACTTCGCCCTGGCAGGGCCAGTCGGTGACGGTGCCGTCGTTGCCGCGGAATCGGCCGGTGACGAAGGTGGAGACATTGCCGCCGGGGAGGTCACGAGGGGTGAAGCGGGGGCCGGTGGGTGTGCGGGGCCGGACGCGGTCGACGCGGAAGGTACGCCAGTCCTCGCGGTCGAGGTCCCAGACCACGAGGTACCAGCGATGACGCCAGGTGACCAGGTGGTGGGGTTGTACGCGGCGGACGTCATCGGCCGGGGTGCTTGGACCCGGGGCGTAGTCGAAGCGCAGTTCCTCGCGGGCGTGGATGGCGCGGCTCAGGTCCACCAGGACCTGGGTGTCGACCCGAGGAGTGTCGCGGGCCGCGGGCGGTGGGACGGCGGTGACGCGCAGCAGGTCGATGCGGTGGCGTAGGCGGGGTGGGATGACCTGGCGGAGGGTGGCCAGGGCGCGGGTGGCGTCTTCGGCGACGGTGGTGCCGGCGGCCGCGGTCTGCAGTGCGACGGCCAGGGCGACGGCCTGGCCGTCGTCGAACAGCATGGGTGGCATGTGAGTGCCGGCCTCCAGGCGGTAGCCGCCGGCCGGTCCCTTGACGGTCGTGACCGGGTAGCCGAGTTCGCGTAGGCGGCCGATGTCACGCCGCACGGTGCGCGAGGTGATGTCGAGACGCTCGGCGAGATCCTCGCCGGACCAGTCACGGTGCGTCTGAAGCAGCGAGAGCAGCGCGAGCAGCCGGGAGGAAGTCTTCTGCATGAGATCCATTCTTCCCGCAGTACAGGACAGATCCTGTCCTCTACCTCCGCCATGGTGGCGTATGAGCCGTTCGGGAGGCGTCGCTCCTGGTCGGCAGCCGCCACTTGGACTTGGACAGTCGGCGGCGTATCCGTCACATCGAGGCAAGGAGCAGGTCATGTCCGTCACGACCACCACTCACCTGAACTTCCGGGGCACCGCACGTGAGGCGCTGGACTTCTACCGGTCCGTCTTCGGCGGACGCACTGTCGCGGTCACCTACAAGGACGCGGGCGCCGTGCGGAACGAGAGCGAGGCGGACTGGGTGATGTGGGGCGAGGTGGCCGGCGACAACGGCTTCCACGTCATGGCCTACGACGTGCCGTCGCGACTGCCCTGGAACCAGGGCGAGAACCCGTTCTTCGTCTCCGTACGCGGTGACGACGCCGAGGAGATCAGTGCCCTGTGGGGCAAGCTGGCCGAGAGCTCGACCGTCGTGCGTCCGCTGGAGCCCGCGCAGTGGGCACCGCTGTACGGCATGCTCACCGACCGCTTCGGCGTCACCTGGGTCCTGGACGTCACCGCCCCGTACAACGGCTGAGCCGGCCGGCTGACACGCCCGCGCCGTCCGGACCGCCGCAGCCGCACGGGCGGCCC
>NZ_JBSGVS010000088.1:0-28353 GCF_053608565.1 Streptomyces sp. NPDC055025 | reverse complement strand
GAGCCGTGGCGGGCCCTCCCGGCGTATTGCTCCGGATCGCCCGCACCGGGCGGCGCTGTCCCGGATGGCCGTTCACGACCGTTACCTGTGAGACGCGCGATTTTCCTTACACGCGTCTTTCGCCTGTGGTTGGGTGAGCGCCATCACGGTCAGGGGTGGGCGTGATAGAGGGGCACAGCGATGCGGCCGATCCGTCTGCGGATACTCATCACAAGTCTGGTACTGGTGGCTGCGGGAGCGGGTGGCTGGCAGCTGCTCCCGTCCGATCGGGCCGGACAGAAACCGATCACGGTCGGGACGACCGATGTGGTCACGTCGCTCGATCCGGCGGGCGCCTACGACGCGGGATCCTGGGCGCTGTTCGGCAACATCTACCAATCTCTCCTGACGTTCAAACCCGGTTCCGTCACACCGGTGCCGGACGCGGCGCGGAGCTGCGCCTTCGTCGGAACGGATCTGCGGACCTACCGCTGCGAGCTCCGTGACGATCTGCGTTTCCCCGGCGGGCGCGCGATGACCGGCGAGGACGTCAAGTACTCCTTCGACCGGGTGCTGGCGATCAAGTCGGACGTGGGCCCGCGGTCCCTCTTCACCACGCTCAAGTCCGTGGTGGCGAAGGGCAGGACGGTCACCTTCCACCTCACCTCGCGTGACGCCACCTTCCCGCTCAAGGTCGCCACCGGAGCCGGTTCGATCGTGGACCGCACCCGGTACCCGGCGGACACGCTGCGCGCGGGCTTCGAGGCCGACGGCACGGGGCCGTACATCCTCACGGCCTACACACCCGGTTCCACCGCCCATCTCGCGCCCAATCCCGGCTACCACGGCGCGGTCGAGGAGACCGGCGGTCCTGTCGACATCGCCTACTTCGAGACGTCGGAGCAGCTGGCCGCCGCCTGGAAGGCCCGTACGGTGGATGTCACCCACCGCCAGCTCCCGCCGTCGCTGATCGCCGGACTGGACGCGGGCAACGACGGTGTCAGGGTCAACGAGGCCGAGAGCGCCGCGATCCGCAATCTCGTCTTCAACGTCCGCGAGGGTTCGCCGATGGCCGACACCGCGGTACGCAGGGCGATCGCCGCGACCGTCGACCGGGCCGCGATCGTCACCGGTGTCTACGACTCGACCGTCGATCCGCTCTACTCGCTGGTCCCGCAGGGCATCACCTCGCACACCACTCCCTTCTTCGACTCCTATCCGGATCCGGACCCGCAGCGCGCGAAGCGACTCCTCGCGGACGCGGGGGTGCGGACGCCGGTCCGGTTCACGCTCGCGCACGCGCGGGGCGGTTCGGCGGCGCCGGAGGCGGCGGAGCTGCGCGAACAGCTCGAAGCCACCGGGCTGTTCGAGGTGAAGGTCGTCGAGAAGGAGTGGACGGAGTTCCAGAAGGGTTACTCCCAGGGGGAGTACGACGCGTACTGCGTGAGCTGGCTCCCGGACTTCCCGGACCCCGACAACTTCGTACAGCCCCTGGTCGGCCGTGAGTCCACTCTGCACAACGGCTACGCGAGCGAGCGGGTCGACCAGCTGATCGAGTCCACCCAGCAGTACGGCGAGCGTGCGCGCGCCGCGCAGGACTTCAGGACGCTCCAGAAGGTGGTGGCGGAGGATGTGCCCGTCCTGCCGCTGTGGCAGAAGAAGGACTATGTCCTCAGCACCGAGGACATCACGGGCTCGCAGTACCTCTCGGACGGTACGGGCCTCTGGCGGCTGTGGGCGCTGGGCCGGCTCTGACCGCGCGGCGGTTCGGCGGTGACGGGTTCCGGGGGCGCCGTCACGGTGACGGGCGCGGCAGTGTCACCGTGACCGCGAGGCCCGCGCCCGGCGCGGTCTCCACCGTGACCTCGCCGCCGTGGGAGGCCACCACCGCCTGCACGATGGACATACCGAGCCCGCTGCCGCCCGTGCCCGTGCCCGTGCCCGTGGCGCCCGTCACCCGGAAGAAGCGGTCGAAGATACGGTCGGCGTCGGCCCCTTCCATCCCCGGGCCCCGGTCCGCGACCCTGAGCCGTACCCCGCCGCACCCCGAGCGCGCCAGCTCCACCGTCACCGGCGCGGCCACCGGGGTGTGGACCCGGATGTTCGTCAGCAGATTCCCGATGACCTGCCGCAGCCCCGGCTCGTCGCCCTGGACGAGCATCGTCCCGGCGGCCGCCACCTCGACCGTACGGTCCGGCTGCTGGGCGCGCAGATCGTCCGCCGCGTCCCTGACCAGCCGGCTCATGTCCACCGGCCGCAGCCGCAGTTCGGGTCGCTGGTCCAGCCGGGCCAGGGTGAGCAGTTCGTCGACGAGCCGGCTCATCCGGTCCGCCTCCGCGTTCATCCGGGACATGGCGCGGGTACGCTCCGCCGGCTCGCGCAGCATCCCGCGGTCGTAGAGCTGGAGATAGCCGCGGATCGCGGCGAGCGGGGTACGCAGCTCGTGCGAGGCGTCCGCGACGAAGCGGCGGAGCTGGGCGGCGCTGCGCTCGCGCGTCACATACGCCGACTCGACCTGCTGGAGCATGGAGTTGAGCGCGAGCCGTAGCTGTTCGGTCTCCGCTATGGTGTCGTGACGGCCCGGTATCCGGCGGGTCAGATCGCCCTCGGCGATGGCGGACGCGGTCTCCACCATGTCCTTCAGCGGGCGCAGCGTACGGCCCGCGCCCATCAGCGTCATCACCGCGAGCAGCACCAGCAGCAGGGTCCCGAAGGCCAGATCCAGCTTGAGCGCGGCCTTCAGACTCTGGTGGACGGTCTTGGTGGACTTCGCCAGCAGGACCACCGTGCCGTCCCGCAGCTCGGCGGCCGTCATCCGGTACGGTTCGCCGTCCACGTCCACATCGCGCGCGGTGGTGAAGCGGGCCGCCGCCCTCGGGTCGCCGACCGCCTCGGCCAGGGCCCGCTGGCGCGCGCTCGGCGCGACCCCGGTGAAGAACACCGGCCGGCCGGAGGGGGCGACGGAGACGAAGACCGTCTCGGGTCTGGGCAGCGTGCTCGCCCCCGAGTCGCCGGGGGCGAGGATGTCCCGTACGGCGGCGAGCGCGCTCAGGGACTCGATCTGCTTCATGGTGATCCCGCTGCGCCGGAGGGCGTCGCGGGACCCGGTCAGCTCGGAGTCGATGGCGCCGAGAAGGTAGTGGCGGAGCCCGAAGAGGCTGGCGGCGGTCGCGACGGTGATCCCGAGGGCGAGCAGCAGCACATTGACGAGGGTGAGCTTCGTCCGCAGCGAACGCGTGCGGCGCGGACGCCTCGTACGACGGAAGAACCTCGTACGGCGGAGGCGCCCGGTGCGGCGCCCGGCGCGGCTCATACCGGGCGCGCCAGGCCGTATCCCACACCTCGGCGCGTGGTGATCAACGGCGGTCCCAGCGGGTCGAGTTTGCGGCGCAGATAGCTGATGTACGTCTCCACGACCGTGGACTCGGCCGCGTGCTCGTACCGCCAGACATGACGGAGCAACTGCTCCTTCGTCACCACGGAACCGGCGTTGCGCACCAGGAACCGCAGCAGCGCGTACTCGGTGGGGGTGAGGTCCACGGGCCTGCCCGCCCTGCGCACGGTGTAGGTCGCCTCGTCCAGCTCCAGATCCGCGTACCGCAGCGGCGGCCGGGCGGGCAGCCGGTCCGCGGGCCGCGTACGGCGCAGCACGGCGCGGATCCTGGCGATCACCTCGTCCACGTTGAACGGCTTGGTGATGTAGTCGTCGCCGAGCCCGAGTCCGCCGACGATCTCGGCGGGCGCGTCCCGGGCGGTGACGAAGACCACCCCGGTCTCCGGGTGGCACTCGCGCAGCTGACGGGCGATCTCACGGCCGTCGCCGTCCGGCAGCATCACATCGAGCAGCGCCGCATCGGGGCGCGTACGCCGGACCGCCTCCGCGGCCTGCCGCACGCTCGCGGCGGCCACCACCTCGAACCCGTGGTAGCGCAGGGCGATGGCGAGGACGTCCGCGATGCTCGGTTCGTCCTCGACGACCAGCACGGTCGCCGCCGCCGTCCCCTCCCCATCTGTCATGCCCCCAGTATCCGCACCGCGATCGCCCCGGGCACCGCCGGCCGCTTGGGAGTTCCCTGTGAGTAGGGGCCGCGCTCCGCCGTACGCCCGGCGGCGGACCGATTCTGAGATCCGGCGAGGGGGACGGACGGATACGGGTGACCGGGAGAGGGCGGACATCGTGGAGGCATGGGCACGCTGGTGCCACCGGCACAAGGGGGTGGTGCTGGTGCTGTGGGCGGCGGCGCTGCTGGGTCTGGGGGCCGCCGGGCGTGCCGGGCTTCCGGGCGAGGCGGGCGGCCGGGCCGTCACCTGGGTCGTGCTGAGCGCACTGGCCGCGGTGATCCTGCTGCTCGGGCCGCTGGGGCTGCTCGGGCCGCTCGGGATGCTGGGGAAGCGAGGGAAGCGGGGGCTGAGCAGGCGTCAGCGGGCCCGGCCGGCGGCGGGCGGACCGGAGTCCGAGGAGGCGGAGCCGCCCGGAGGCGTCGCGCGGAAGGAGCGGGAGCCCTGGGTCCCGCCGTCCGGCCCGTCCTACGCGTCGGCGGTGCACGGTTTCGTACGGACGGACGAGGGCGACGCGGTCGGCTCCGCGGCGCTCGTCCTGAGCACCGTGGGCGGACGGCGGCTCGACGGTGTGGAGTCGCTGGCCGACGGCTCGTACATCCTCGCCGCCCCGGCGGCCGGACCGTATCTGGTGACGGTGACGGCGACGGGTTTCGCACCGCGGACCCGGCGCGTCCTGATCGGTGAGGACCCGACCGTACATGATCCGGTGCTGGAGGAGACGGCCGTGGACGCGGTGAACTGACGGCACACCGGATCCGTCCCGGTCGGTCCGTGACCGGTCAGTCCTTCTTCGGGTCCGGCTTCTCCGGCCTGGTCCTCGCCTTGCGCGAGGCCGCCGCCTCCGCCATGCCCGGCAGGAAGTCCGTGAACAGCTCGTGCACATCGCGGACGAGCGGGCGCAGTACCCGGAACCGGGAGAGCGCGACGCCCCGCGCGGTCAGCAGGGCGCCGCGTTCCGCCAGCCGGCGGCTGCGGGCACTGCCCTCCGAGCGGTCGAAGACCCAGTACAGGACGAGTCCCATCTGGGACAGCCACATCAACTCGGGCAGTATGTCAACCAGTTCGTTCGCGACCTTCGCCCTGGACCCGGCCAGTGCCTCGCGGTGGACGGCGATGGCCGCGTCGCGGGCGTGTTCCGACTCCGGGGAGAAGGGGCTCAGCGGGCTCTCGGGGTCCGCCGCGTTCTTGAAGAACTGCGCGGCGAACTCGTGGTACGGCGCGGCGATGTCGAGCCAGACCTTCAGCACCCCCGCCATCCGTGCTTCGAGATCGGTCTCACGCTCCAGCACCGGCCGGACCGCCACCCGGTGTTCGGCGGCGATCCGGTCGTAGAAGCCCTGGACGAGATGCTCCTTGGACGAGAAGTAGTAGTACGCGTTCCCCACGGAGACCCCGGCCTCCTGGGCGATGGCCCGCATGGTCGTCCTGTCGTAACCGCGCTCCTGGAAGAGCCGCAGCGCGGTTTCGAGGATGAGCGTGCGGGTCTGCTCGCTCTTGGGGGCCGGGGTCCTGGAGGCGCCGGCGGCCCTGGACGTACCCGGAACCTTCGCGCCTCCGGCGGCCTTGGGGTCCTGTGCGTCCTTCACGGCGTTCTCGTCCTTCACAGTGCCTGAGCCTAGTGCGACGGAGCGGGCACCTCGCACGCGTCGTCGCAGGGCGCTGCCGTCAGCTCCCGGTACTTCGCGGCGGCGAGCACCGTGACCCTGGCGAAGGGGGCGCCGGCCGGGGTGGCCAGCCAGTGGGCCTTTGGCCGGTGTTCGGCCAGTGCCCAGAGGCAGACGATCCAGGCGGCGGTGCCCCGGTAGATCTGGCCCCGGTCACCGATGACGGTGATCTCCTTGAGCGTGGACCCGTGGTCGAGGTCCGGATACCGCCGCCGGGCCTCCCGCGAGGCGGCGGGCACGAGATCGATCGGTACGAGCTGACGCTGGCGCAGCAGCCAGTGCCGCACATGGACACAGAGCGGGCACCGCGCGTCGTACAGCACGGTCAGCCGGTGTACGGGCGTGCGCGCTTCGGGCGGGCGTGCCTCGGACACACGGGCCTCGGGCCGGCGTATCTCGGGCGTACGGGCCTCGGGCGGGCGCACCACGGTCTCCCCTGGCATGGCCGCTCACACCCCGGGGGCGGGGGTGGCGGCCCAGGGTCCCTTGTCGGCCGGTCCCGTCCAGCCCTGCGGCGGCACCGGGGGCCGCTGCTCGCGCTCCATGAGTCCGCGCCGCCGCATCTTGTTGAGCACATAGACATTGCCGAGATGCATCGCCCCGAGCACCAGCAGCACCACACCGATCTTCACCGAGAGCGCCTCGAAGAGCCCGCGGGCGTTCTCGACGGCGTCGGCGTTCTTGAGATAGAGCGTGACGAAGCCGAGGTTGACCAGATAGAAGCCGACCACCAGCAGATGGTTGACGGCGTCCGCGAGCTTCTCGTCCCCCTTGAGCACATCGGCGAGAAAGATCCGCCCGTTCCTGCTCAGTGTCCGGGCCACCCACACGGTCAGCGCCACGCTGATCAGCAGGTACACCACATACGCGACAACAGTGAGGTCCATCCCCCACCCTCCCTTTGAACATGTTCAAAAGCTGGTTGTCGGGAACTCTAGACCCGTTTTTGAACATGTTCAAGCGAGCTGGAGCACCGGCGTGACATGACACCGCCCCCTGACGCGACATGGCGTCAGGGGGCGGTGGGAAGCGCGGTGGAGAGCGCGGCGGAGGACTCGGTGGGTCCGGCGCCGGGAGCGGGTCCGGCGCCGGCCGGTCTCACATGCTGCTCAGTGAACGGGCGTAGTTGATCTGGCCCATGACGGCCTGGAAGGCGCCCGGGTGGGTGGCCGGGATCATGGTCGAGTGGTGCTTGCCGCCGCTGGTCACCGAGGCCTGGATGAAGCCCGTGGTCGTCTTCTCCTTCATCAGCAGGAAGAGCAGACCGACCAGACAGAAGAGGAAGAAGACGATCGCGAGGACGATGGCGTACGCCGGGATCTTCTCCTCCGTACGGGACATGTCCGTCGCGTTCCAGACCGCGCCCCTGAGCGGCAGCGTGCCCGACGGGGTGATGATCGAGTCGTTCAGCACGGTGATGTCACCTATCGACACCAGCGGCATGCCGCCGCCGCCCGTCGGCACGGGGTACGGGGCGCCCGACCGCGGATAACCGTAGCCGGGCCCGGGGTCGGTCCCGGGATGGCCGTAGCCGGGTACGGAGCCGGTCCGGCCGTCGATGAGCGTGGGATTAGGGAAGTCGTACTCCGGTGTGCCCGGCGCTCCGGTCCCCGGCCCGGGGCCCGGCGACTGCGGCGGCCCCCATGTGTACTCCCCGTCCGCGTACGGATTCGGCTCGGTCATTTCTCCCCGCTTCCCGTGGTCCCGAATGCACTTCCGATCCTGGCACACGGAAGGCCCGCTTCTGAATGGGCTTCCCCACAGAAACGGGCCCTTGGACGTGTCCGCGAAGTCTCCGCGACGTCTCCGCGGCAGCGGACGCCCTCAGAAGCGACGCGTGATCAGCGCGCGCTTGACCTCCTGGATCGCCTTGGTGACCTCGATACCGCGCGGGCAGGCGTCCGTGCAGTTGAACGTCGTGCGGCAACGCCACACGCCGTCCTTGTCGTTGAGGATCTCCAGGCGCTGCTCGGCGGCCTCGTCACGCGAGTCGAAGATGAAGCGGTGCGCGTTCACGATCGCGGCGGGACCGAAGTACTGGCCGTCGTTCCAGAAGACCGGGCAGGACGAGGTGCACGCGGCGCACAGGATGCACTTCGTGGTGTCGTCGAAGCGCTCGCGCTCCTCGGCGGACTGGAGCCGCTCCCGGGTGGGCTCGTTGCCGGAGGTGACCAGGAAGGGCATCACGTCGCGGTAGGCCTGGAAGAACGGCTCCATGTCCACGATCAGGTCCTTCTGGACCGTGAGCCCCTTTATGGGCTCGACCGTGATCGGCTTGTCCGGGTTGATGTCCTTGATCAGCGTCTTGCACGCCAGCCGGTTGCGGCCGTTGATACGCATCGCGTCCGAGCCGCAGATGCCGTGCGCGCAGGAGCGCCGGAAGGTGAGCGAGCCGTCCAGTTCCCACTTGATCTTGTGGAGACCGTCGAGCACGCGCTCCTTGGGGTCGATGTCGATCTGGAAGTCCTGCCACTGGGCCTCGTCGGAGACCTCGGGGTTGAAGCGGCGGATCCGGAACGTGACCGTGATGTACGGGGAGGCGGCGGACTCCGCCTCGACCTTGTCCAGTACGGGGGTAGCCATCAGTACTTACGCTCCATCGGCTGGTAGCGGGTCTGGACGACCGGCTTGTAGTCGAGACGGATGGACTCGTTGCCGTCGTCGCCGACCTCGCGGTACGCCATGGTGTGGCGCATGAAGTTCACATCGTCGCGGTTGGGGTAGTCCTCGCGGTAGTGACCGCCGCGGGACTCCTTGCGGGCGAGCGCGGACACGGCCATCACCTCGGCCAGATCGAGCAGGTTCCCCAGCTCGACGGCCTCCAGCAGATCCGTGTTGAAGCGCCGGCCCTTGTCCTGGACGGACACGTTCAGATAGCGCTCGCGCAGCTCGCCGATCTTCTCGACCGCCGTCTTGATGGTCTGCTCCGTACGGAACACCATCACATTGGCGTCCATGCACTCCTGGAGTTCGAGCCGCAGCGTGGCGACCCGCTCCCCGCCGGTGGACGCGCGCAGCCGCTCGACCTGCGCCTCGACCTGCGCCGCCGGGTTCTCGGGCAGCTCGACGTAGTCGTGCTTCGCGGCGTACTCGGCGGCGGCGATACCGGACCGGCGGCCGAAGACATTGATGTCCAGCAGCGAGTTGGTGCCGAGGCGGTTGGCACCGTGCACGGAGACACACGCGACCTCGCCGGCCGCGTAGAGACCGGGGACGACCGTCGTGTTGTCGGCGAGGACCTCGCCCTGGACATTGGTCGGGATGCCGCCCATGGCGTAGTGCGCGGTCGGCTGGATCGGGATCGGGTCGGTGTACGGCTCGATGCCCAGATACGTGCGCGCGAACTCGGTGATGTCGGGCAGCTTGGCGTCGAGCTGCTCCGGCGGGAGATGCGTGAGGTCCAGATAGACATGGTCGCCCTCGGGACCGCAGCCGCGGCCCTCGCGGATCTCCGTGTAGATGGACCGGGACACCACGTCGCGGGAGGCGAGGTCCTTCATGACGGGCGCGTACTTCTCCATGAAGCGCTCGCCGTCCTTGTTGCGGAGGATGCCGCCCTCACCGCGGGCGCCCTCCGTCAGCAGGATGCCCATGCGCCAGATGCCCGTCGGGTGGAACTGGAAGAACTCCATGTCCTCCAGCGGCAGTCCGCGCCGGTAGCACGCGGCCTGCCCGTCACCGGTCAGGGTGTGCGCGTTGGAGGTCACCTTGAAGAACTTGCCGGTGCCGCCGGACGCGTAGATGACGGACTTCGCCCGGAAGACATGGATCTCACCGGTGGCCAGCTCGTACGCGACCACACCGGCGGACTTCTTGACGCCGTCGACCTCGGTGATGAGCTGGTCCAGGACGTAGAACTCGTTGAAGAACTCCACGCCCTCCTTGACGCAGTTCTGGTACAGCGTCTGGAGGATCATGTGGCCCGTACGGTCCGCGGCGTAGCAGGACCGGCGGACGGGGGCCTCGCCGTGGTTGCGGGAGTGGCCGCCGAAGCGGCGCTGGTCGATGGTGCCGTCGGGCGTCCGGTTGAACGGCAGGCCCATCTTCTCCAGGTCGAGGACCGCGTCGATGGCCTCCTTCGCCAGGATCTCGGCGGCGTCCTGGTCGACCAGGTAGTCACCGCCCTTGACCGTGTCGAAGGTGTGCCACTCCCAGTTGTCCTCCTCCACGTTGGCGAGCGCGGCGGCCATGCCGCCCTGCGCGGCGCCCGTGTGGGACCGGGTCGGGTAGAGCTTCGTCAGCACTGCGGTACGGCTGCGCTTGGTCGACTCGATGGCCGCGCGCATACCGGCGCCACCGGCGCCGACGATGACGGTGTCGTACTTGTGGATCTTCATAGTGAGTCTCGTCAGCCCCGGCTTTAGCGGATGTTCGGGTCGAAGGTGAAGATCACCAGCGAGCCGAGAAGGATGGTGAACACCGTGGCGGTGTACAGCAGGCCCTTGAGCCACAGGCGCGTCGTGGCGCGCTCCGCGTAGTCGTTGATGACCGTACGGAGGCCGTTGCCGCCGTGCAGC
Organism: Streptomyces sp. NPDC055025; assembly: GCF_053608565.1. Classification (NCBI taxonomy): domain Bacteria; kingdom Bacillati; phylum Actinomycetota; class Actinomycetes; order Kitasatosporales; family Streptomycetaceae; genus Streptomyces; species Streptomyces sp. NPDC055025. Next base: position 18,131 of record NZ_JBSGVS010000088.1, on the reverse strand, counting down.
ATCGCCAGCCACAGCATCAGCAGATCCCAGACCTGCCAGAACGGGGAGGCCCAGCGGCCCGCCACAAAGGCGAAGCCGATCTTGGACACCCCGCCGTCCAGGACGAGCTGGATGATCAGATGGCCGATGACCAGGACGACCAGCACGACACCTGAGAGGCGCATGAAGAGCCACGCGGCCATCTCGAAGTTGCCGCGGGTCGACTTCGGGGTCTTGCCGGTCCGCTTGCGCGGCGCCTCGATGAGAGGGGCCGGGAAGTCGGCGTCGTACAGGCTCTCGCCCTCGACGTCACCGATCGCGGAGGTGGTGTCGGCGACAGTGTTGTTGGTAGACATGGGCGGACTCTCAGCTCCCGAAGACTTGGCGTACGGCGTGGCCGAGCACGGGGTAGAGGGCGCCCACCATCAGGACGAGCCAGATACCCACGGCGGTCCAGAGCATCTGCTTCTGATAGCGCGGGCCCTTGGACCAGAAGTCCACGGCGATGACGCGCAGGCCGTTGAGCGCGTGGAAGAGGATGGCGGCCACAAGGCCGTACTCGAGCAGCGCGACGACCGGGTTCTTGTAGGTCGCTACGACATCGTCGTAGGCCTCGGGGGAGACACGGACGAGAGCGGTGTCCAGCACGTGTACGAACAGGAAGAAGAAGATGAGGACGCCGGTGACTCGATGAGCCACCCAGGACCACATTCCTTCCCGGCCGCGGTACAGCGTTCCAGCCGGCACGGAAAAACCCTCCGGGAGCGGTGATCGGGGGAGCCGGCCGCCATCTTCTACTCGATAAGCACAGTGGTGTCGGTCGCGCCCGGCCGGGTACGGTCCTCCGGCCCTGGCCATGGTAGCGACGAGTTGTCGGTTCCTCCGCCCGGGGGCCCGTAGGTGTGATCAAACAGGCAATCAAACAGCCACGGACGGGCTATCGGGGCAGCCCTGCTGCCCGGCTCCCGAGGGCCCGCATCCCGAATGGCCCGTATGGCTTGCGTGGACCGTATGGCCCGTCTGGTCCGGATGGCCTGGATGGCCCGGATGGCCTGGGCGGGCCGTGAAGCCGGGTCGCGGGACAGGGGGCGCGGGGTCGGCCGTGCGGCCGGGGTCCCCCGGCTCCCGGGGCGGCCCGACCAGCAGCGTGATCCGGCTCCGGGCGAGGCGCCGCAGCTGGTCCGCGGCGACGGCCCGCTCGTGGTCGGGTTCATGGGAGAGCCGGGTGTGGATGCCCGCGAGCACCTCGTCGAGATACTCCTCGGGCCGGTGGCCGTCGAGGCTGATCACGAAGGCGTGGCCGAAGCTGCTCTCGTACGCGGCGTGCGCGGCGCGCAGGGCGGTACGGGCGGCGGCCGGGGCGCTGTGCGGCGGACCCGAGGACGACTCGTCGGCGAGCGCTTCGGTGAGATCGGCCTGGGAGAGGTCGTAGCTCGCCTCGTCGGCGGCGGCGAGCAGGGTGTCGAGATCCGGGTACGGGCGGTGCGCGGCGAGGCGCTGGGCCCAGCGGCGGCTGCCGCAGCAGGTGAGCAGCGCGGCTTCGGCGGCGAGTGGCGCGGCGGTGTTGAAACGGTGGAGGCCGTTCGGGTGGCCGGCGTGGGATGCGCTGGACAGCGGGGGCTCCTCGAACGCGGCGGGCGGCGGAGGTCGTGGGCGGAGGCCGGCCATGGAGCGGAGGCCGGAAGTGGGGTGGAGGCCGGACGTAAGGACAGACGTGGGAAAGGGGACATCGGTTGACGCGGCCGGTGCGTCGGTCGGGCCGGCCGGGTGGGTCTGCTGGACCTGTCGATGGGCTGATCGGACCCGCCGTGTGACGGCTGGGCCACAAGGGGCGGATGCGCCGTAACGCTATCGACGCGCCGGGGGGTACGTCCGACGGACGCGCGATTTTCACCCGGATGGGAGAGTTTCCCGGCGCATGGTGGACGCCGCCGTGGGATCTTCACCGTAAGTGCGCCGCACTTTCGCGGTGCGGGGGGTGCGTCTGGCCCTCTTTGGGAGGTTACGGAGTGATACGAATATCCCGGATTCCCCGGAGTTCTCGGATAGTCGGGGCGGTGGTCGCGATGGCCGCCGCCGCCACGATGGCCGCCTGTGACTCCGGGAACGGGAGCGCGGGCGCGGGAGACGGGACGGAGCCGTCGAGCGCCGCCGCCTCCGACGCGGCCTCCTTGGACCGCGCCTCCCCGCATTCCTCACTGGCCGCCGCGCCCTCGCCCTCGAAGACATTCCCGCTCTCCCGGGCGCCGCGCGGTATCCCCTCCGTACGCGAGCACAAGGCCGCCCGCGGCCCCGGCTGGAAGCCGTCCTCCGGCAGCGGTGTCGTCCTCGCGAGTGGCAGCGAGGGTCTCGCCGACGAGGGGAAGCTGCTCTCCGAGGAGCTGAGGATCGCCTACCGGGGTACGGCCGCCGCCCGCGCCGGCGATGTCGAGCTGGCCCTCAGGAGCGGAAGCGGCGCCGCCGAGTCGTACACCCTCACCACGAGCGGCGGCCGGGTGCGGATCACCGGACCCGATCAGGCCGGTGTCTTCTACGGCACCCGCACGCTCAAGCAGTCGCTGCGCGCCGACGGGGTGATGCCCGAGGGCGTCGTACGGGACAGCCCCGGCAGGCCGCAGCGCGGGCTGAACCTCGACATCGCGCGCAAGTACTACACCCCGGGGTGGATCGAGGACCGGCTGCGCGAGATGGCCGACCTCAAGCTCAATATGCTCGGGCTGCACTTCTCCGACGACCAGGGCTTCCGTATCGAGTCCACCACCCATCCCGAGATCGTCTCCAAGCAGCGTCTCTCCAAGGCCGAGGTCAGGAAGATCCTGGACCTCGCGGACCGGCTGCACATCACGGTCGTCCCGGAGATCGACTCCCCGGGACATCTCGGCGCGGTGCTGGCCGCCTATCCCTCGCTCCAGCTCCGTAACGCGGACGGTGTGGCCACCAAGGGCGCGATCGACATCTCCAAGCCCGCGTCGGCGCGGCTCATCGACGAACTGCTGCGTGAGTTCGCCGGGCTCTTCAAGGGCCGGTTCTGGCATCTCGGCGGGGACGAGTACCAGGCGCTGGTGGTCGCGAACCCCGAGGCGTCGTACCCGGAGCTGGCCGCGCTGGCCGTGAAGAAGTACGGCGCCCAGGGCCGGATCCAGGATCTGACGACGGCCTGGACGAACGACCGCGCCGCGGTGCTGCGCCCCTTCGGGAGAACGCTCAAGGTGTGGAACGACGGTGTCTTCCGGGACGGTGTCGTGCGGGCCGACAAGGACCTGGAGATCGAGTACTGGACGGGCCGGGAGATCGGGGCCAGGCCGCCCACGGAGTATCTGGACGAGGGCCGCCCGATGGTCAACCTCAATGACGAGTACCTGTATTACGTGCTCGGCCAGCCGAACAACTTCATGTACCCGACCGGTCAGCGGATCTACGAGCAGTGGACCCCGCTGGTGCTGCGCGGGACGAAACCGGTCGACGCGAAGTACTCGAAGCAGATCCTCGGCGGACGGCTCGCGGTCTGGGGCGACTTCCCCAACGCGCAGACCGAGGAACAGGTGGCGCGCGGGATCCGGCTGCCCCTGGCCGCGCTGACCCAGAAGCTGTGGAACCCGGCGAAGCCGTCGCTGAACTGGAGCGGTTTCACGGCGCTCGCCACGAAGGTGGGCGGCGCCGCGTGAGCGGGCCGGGGACGTACGTTCCGGGCTGACGTTCCGGGCTGTACGGGCCGGACTGACGCTCCATCAGAAACGCTCGCCCGGTCGACGGGCGCCGCGGCACCCCGGTGAAGTGCCGGGCGGGCGGCGGCCGGAATCATTCGCCGATGTGCTCCTCTTCCGGCCGCTCGACGGGTCCGCGATTCCGGGCGTACCGGATTTTCGTGGTGTTCCGGACCTGATGGATCGGTCCGTACGCGGCCCGGAAGGGGTCGCGGGTGGTCTACGCGCGGTGATCGAGTGACGTATTCCAGCCGCCCGGCGCAGTAGTGATCAGTACGGCCGGTACCGCTTCCGCGACGGGAGACTTGAATGAGCCTGGTGAAGCTGATCGCACAGGCGGATGCCCGCGGCCTGGCCGCGAGCGGACTCGCCTGCCTCGACCGATGTCTGCCGCTGCTCGCGGACGACGCCGATGTGCTGCGGCCGCTGTGGGCGGGTGTGGCGGTCCGTGAGCGGGACTGGCCGGAGCGGCTGGCCGCGTCCCGGCAGGCCCTGGATGCCACGACCGCCGCCACGACCGCCGCCGTCGCGGGCGCCGGGCCGGGCGTGGCGCCGGAGCCGGACGGCGCTTCGCCGGACGAGAGTGTCGTGCTCGTACGGACCATGCTCGCCTCCGCGCCCTCGGAGTGGGCGGCCGGACCGCTGCGGGACTGGGCGGAGACCTGCTCGGTCGCCGCGCTGGAGATCCATCAGAGACTCGACTCGGTGGGCGAGAGCGGGGGCGCCGCCGCCGCTGAGCGGCTGGCACGGGCCCGCGAGGACACGGTCGCCGTGTCCGACGCGGTGGACGGCGCCGAGGGCACGGACGGTGTCGGCCCGCTGGTCGCCGGTGAACTCCGGCGCCAGATCAGGATCCTGGAGATCCTGGCCGAGACGGACGGGCCCGCCGGTGTGCGCCAGGCCCTGGATCTGTCGACCGAGGGACAGCGGGTCCTGCGCGCGGTCGTCTCACGCCGTGCCAGGGCGCAGGCCTGACGCGCGGAGCGGCGCGTGGGCGCCCCCGGAGCACTGCCGCCGTACGACCGGCCGCGCGTGGACGCCCGTACCCCGCGGGAACTGAAGGCTTCGCCTCATACCGAATAGAGCGTGGGCAAGTCGACCAGGAGGACGTCGTGTCGGCGGGCGCCCAGCTCGATCAGGTCGGGGTAGAAGCCGTGCAGCGAGTACAGGGCCAGGATGGTGCCGGTGGTGTCGTAGCCCTGGGCGGTGAGCAGTTCGCGGATGTGTTCCAGGCGTTCCAGGTCTCCGGTGCCCCGGCGGGCGGCGGTGGCTTTGGCCTCTCCAAGGAGCGCGATCTTCGCGCGGGGTGCCTGCGGGCGCTCGCCGGCGGCCAGGGCGATGACGTCGACCTCGTGTTTCGTCCGGGCGGCTTGGTCGGCGACCTCGGTGGTGCCGAGTGGTCCGGGCAGACCTGAGGGCAGCAGGGTGTGGGCGTAGAGGCGTGTGAAGTCGCGGGCCAGGTCCTCGAAGTGCGGGCCGAGGATCTTGGAGTTGAAGGTCGGGGCGGCTTGCCGCCAGACCTCTTCGGCGAATCCCTGCTCGACCGCGGCGGCCTGCGGGAGGGTGATCAACTGGTTGAAGCGGATGACCGGGTCGGCAAGCGTGATGACCGGGTGCCGGGTGCGCAGGATGTCCTGCTCGCGCCGGATGTAGCCGGTCGACTCCAGTACGCCGAGCGGGTGGGCGACGGCGTTGCGCGGACGCTCAAGGGCCGCGCCGATCTTGCTGGGCGTGGTGGCGCCCTGGGCGATGGCGGTGAGGATGTCGTAGTACAGCGTGTGCTGGGTGATCCTCGGGTCCTCGCGTAGCAGGTACTCGGTCTCGGTCCGTGAGTACACCGCCCGGCCGGGGTCGAGCAGGGTGTGGGCGAGCCAGGTGTCGAAGCCGTCGTCGGGATGCGGGCGGGCGGCCACCGGCCGGTAGCCGGGTGCGCCGCCGAGGACGGCGTGCACTTTCAGCGCGGTCAGCGGGTCGGTGATCTGCCAGAAGGTGCGGCTGCCCCGGTAGTCGAAGGGTCCCAGCCGCAGATCGACCACGGCCCGGCCGCGCAGCGGCTTCGTCCCCGAGAGCAGTTCGTGCATGACACTCATCGCGGAACCGCACAGGATCAACCGTGGGCCCGGTCCGGCGCTGGGGCGGGAACCGCGCTGGTGCTCGTCGTAAAGCTGCTGGAGCAGGCCCGGGATCTCGGGCGAGTGCTGGAGCAGATAGGGCAACTCGTCGATCACCAGGAGCGGGTGAGGTGAACGGGCCGTCACGTCCAGGGCGTTGGACAGTACATCCCGCCAACCGGTCAGGCGCAGACTGCCGGGCCGCAGGCCCGCATGGGCGGCGATCGCATCGCTGAACCGCTGGATCGCGGGCAGCCGCCCCTCCTCCCGGACCGCCGTGACATACAAGCCGCCGACCTGCTCGGACAGGGCCTGCAACAGGTACGACTTCCCGTGCCGACGCCGCCCGGACACGATGCCGAGCCGCATCGCGGGATCCGGATCGGAGAGGAACTCCGCGAGCAGGCCCCACTCCCGGTCCCGGTCGACCACGTCATCCGGCTTGGCGAGCAGGCTGGTCTTCACCGGGTCTCCCACATGTCGGCTGCGACGCATTTTGTCTAAGTGTACTTCGACAAGATGCGTCTCAGTGGGATTGGCTGTAGCCGCTCGGGGAGCCGTTTTCCTACCGCGCCGCTGGGATCCGGAGTGGGGTGAGCGGGTCCGGGGCCGAGCTGACCCAGTGCCATACCGGGTTGACCTCCGGACACAGAACGCGTGTTTTTCCGCGCCGACGCGGCGCGTTGGCCTCGGGAGGATCGGATGATTGCCGGCCGCGTTGGTCCCGCCTTGGTCGTGCGGAGGCCCCGCGACCCGCATCTTGCCTGGTCAGAGCAGGGGCAGACAGGAGGACGACCGGGGCCGCCACCCCCCACAGGAGAGGCCCCGGTCGCCGTCCACCGGAGCCGCGGTGCGGCCCCGTACTCATCTCAGCGCCATGGATGCGTTTTCTGTCACACCGCATAACGTCAGCAAGTTGTTGCAGGTTGTACAAGTCATGGACGAGAGGGCGGGAAGGCCGTAGCGTTCAGGAACGCGTGGGGCGGCGCGGCAGTGACCAGCCGCGATTTCAGGACAGGTTGTGGGAGTGCTGGGGGACGACGCGGAGCTGACCGCCGCGGTGCTCGCGGCACAGGACGGGGACGAGGACGCCTTCCGTACTGTGTACCGCGCGGTGCACCCGCGGCTGTTGGGCTATCTACGGACACTCGTCGGTGAACCGGACGCCGAGGACGTGGCCTCCGAGGCATGGCTCCAGATCGCCCGTGACCTCGCCCGGTTCACCGGGGACGCCGACCGCTTCCGCGGCTGGGCCGCGCGTATCGCCCGTAACCGCGCGCTCGACCACATCCGGATGCGCGGCAGGCGCCCGGCCATCGGCGCCGACGAGACCGAGCTGACCGGCCAGCCCGCCGAGTCCGACACGGAGGACGAGGCCATGGAGGCGCTCGCCACCGGCCGGACGATGGCGCTGATAGCGCGGCTGCCGCAGGACCAGGCCGAGGCCGTCGTGCTGCGGGTGGTGGTCGGACTCGACGCGAAGAGCGCGGCGCGCACGCTGGGCAAGCGGCCCGGCGCGGTACGGACGGCCGCGCACCGCGGGCTCAAGCGGCTGGCCGAACTGCTCGACTCCGACGAGGAGCGTCCCGGTTATCCCGATAACGCCGGTGGCACCGACGGCTCTCGGGAAAACGCTTACTTCGGGGACGGGCCGCCCGGCACCGGTGCGGGCGGCGCGTCGGCCGCACCGGCGGCCGGTACGTCGGCCGGTACGTCGGCCCGTACGTCCGGTGCGGCGGCCACCGGAACCGGTGACGCACCCGACAGCGGCGGCCGCCGCACCGCGCACCGTGCCTCCGCAGGTCACGGCGGCGGACTCGGTGTCGTACCGCAGCAGCGCACCGCTCGACCGGAGGTCGCGGCGTCCGCGGGTGTGACGCATTCGCGCCTGCGGACGCAGAGGGACATGTGATGGCCGACGAGCGTGACGCGTGGCTCGACAAGGACGTGGCGGAGAGATTGCTGCGAGGTGAGCCCGTGGAGGCCCTGGACGAGGACGTCCTGGCCAGAACGGAACGGCTCGCCGAGGCCTTGCGGAACATGGCCGCCGTCACGTACGCAAACGATGCCGAACTCCCCGGCGAGGCCGCCGCCCTGGCCGCTTTCCGCCGTGCGGGCACGGCGGGTGAGAGCGCGACAGGCACGACAGCGGTGGGCGCCGGTGCCGGTGCCGGCCTCGGTCTCGGCTCCGGTCTTGGCGCCGGCCTCGGCTCCGGGCTTGGCGTCGGTGAGAGTCTGCTGGGTGCGGTACGGCTCGCTCCCGCGCCCGGTGACATCGGCGCACCACGCCTCGGCCGCCCCGTGCGGAGGGGACTCGCCGTGGCGGTGGCCGGCTGCGCGCTCGGCGGTATCGCCGTCGCGGCGAGCGCCGGGGTCATGCCCCCGCTCTTCGCCGGCGAGCAGGATCCCGTACCCGCCAACTCCGTCTCGTCGGTGACTTCTCCGGGTCCGCGCCTCTCCGGGCCGTCCGACGGCGGCCGGGACACCGCCGGTCCCTCGGAGACTCCGGGACCGGACGGTGAGAAAGGGCTCACGCCGCATCCCTCGTCCGAGGAGGGCTCGGGCGGCGCGCACGCGCGGGACGGCGACTCCGGGCGGGACGAGGACGGCGGCGCCCTCGCCGGGAGCGGCTTGTCGGCCTCCGCGCAGGGACACCGGGCGGGCATGCTCTACCGCGAGACGCTCGACGCCTGCCGTGCCCATCGCGGCGGCACGATCGACGAGGAGCGCAGGCGGGCCCTGAAGTCGGCGGCCGACGGCCACGGGGGAGCGAAACGCTTCTGCGACCGGCTGTTGGACGGCAGGAGCGCCACGGGCGGCAAGGGCGGCAAGGGTTCGAGCGGCGCCGGCGGGGACCATGACGGCAGGGGCGACGGGTCGGTCCGCAACGGCGTCGGCAATGGCATCGACGACGGGCACGGCTCCGAGAACGGCAACGGCGACGGGCACGGCGGCCATGGCAACGGCGGGAACGACAACGGCGGGAACGGCGGTGGCGGGAACGGCGGCGCGGGCGGCGGTGGCGGCGGAACGGGCGACGGACCGCCGGACGGTCCCGTCCTCTGGACGCCGTCCCCCACGCCCCTCCTGACACCCGAACCGTCCATCACGCACCCGGTCCCGGACCCGGAACCGGCCCCCGGCACAAGCCCGGTCGACTCCGCGCTGGAAATTCTCTGACCTGCCGCTTTCCCCTCGCCGACCGACAAGTGTGACGTTTTTTCGCGCCGCGACGCAGTTAAGAGTGAGCCGACTGGTCATCGGCCGCGCATCGAGCCGGGGTTCCCCCCGTACCTTCGGCTCAGCGCACTCGGCGCGGGCGGGTCACGTTCCCCCGGTCCCGCCCGCGCCACTCACGCTCCGGCCGTTCGGATACGGACATCCGCGTCGGACCCGGCTGTCCTACGCCGGCGGATCTACCAGTAGATGACGACCTTGTCGCCCGTGCGGACCTCGTCGAAGAGCGCGGCGATCTTCGTCTCGTCCCGTACGTTGACACAGCCGTGCGAGGCGCCCTCGTAGCCGCGGGCGGCGAAGTCCGCCGAGTAGTGGACCGCTTGGCCGCCGCTGAAGAACATCGCGTACGGCATGGGTGTGTCGTAGAGCGTCGAGACATGGTGCCGCGACTTCCAGCCCACCTCGAACGTGCCCTCGCGGGTCGGGGTGTACTGCGAGCCGAAGCGGACGTCCATCGAGGACTTCACCGTGCCGTCGACCATCCAGGAGAGCGTGCGGCTGTTCTTGCTGATGCACATCACCCGCCCCTTCAGACACCGCGGATCGGGCTCGGCGACCGGCTCGGTGGTGGGCGGGCGCAGTTCGTCGCGGGTCGGCCTGTCCGTCACCGCGAGCAGCCTCTCCCAGGTGACGGCGTCCGTCTCGCCGGTGGGGTCCAGACCGCGCCCGGTCTGGAAGGAGGAGACGGCGGCGGCCGTGACCGAGCCGTAGTAGCCGGTGGGAGCGCGGTCGAAATGGCCTGTCTGCCGCAGTCGGGCCTGGAGTTCGCGTACCTGCTCGCTCTCGTCGCCGCTCGCCATCAGCGGCTCCGGCTCCGGCTCGGGGGCCGGGTCCGGCGCGGTCCGCGGCGCGCTCTCGCTCGGGGCGGGCGGGGGAGGCGGGGGAGTCGTACGGTCGGCCGCGGGGCGCGCCGACGGTTCCCCGGACTCCGTCCGCGACGGCTCGGCCGGCCCGTTCCCCGGTGTGGCACGCGCCCCCACCGGCGTGCCGCCCGGCCTGGCGTCCGTCAGCGGCCCGCTGCCGCCCGGCCGCACCGTACAGCCGACGCTCACAGCCAGCACGGCGGTCGCGACGAGCCCCGTCCGCAGGGCCGATGTCCTGAACATCGCCATCCCCGTGTCCCTCCCCGTACTCCGAGTCCCATGGCGCGTGTTCCTTCAGTGTCCCCTCGGACAGTTGTCCGCGGGGAAGGGTTGCCGCAAGCGGGCGGGCGCCGATCCGGTCATCGATCCAGCCCGAGCCGTCGAGGCCGTGCGGGTGATCGCCGCCTCACCTGTTGACACCTTTCAACTCAATTGTTCATTCAGAAATTGACGTTCCCTCAGCACCTGTTCATTTGGCGCGCAATTGATCTATAACCACGATCCGCCCATAATTTTACCTTGAGTGACGGAAGCGACGCATGGTGTGACCTCCCGCGTCGGGAGTCCCGTGCGGTGTTTCCCCGATGTCGCAAATGCCTGACGGGGTGACGTCTTTTTGTCGCCCTGTTCGGGCAGAGGGTTCGTGGTTGTCACGGCGACGGGCTCTCGGCGCGTTCCGCCCGCCCGCTGACTCGATCTCAAGGGAGTACCTGTGAAATCTCGTCTGCCCTTCGCAACGCTGACGGCGCTGGCCGCACTTGTCGCACTCGCCGCTCCGGCCTCGGCCCAGGGCCCTGGTGTGCCTTCGGGCGACAGCAGACAGATGGTGCACGGCACCCTCGTGAGCCCGCAGGAGAACATAGCCGCGGCATTCTCCTGCTACACGTATCAAGGGACCTTCGCCGCCAACAGCAACAGCCCGGCCGGGGTCTACCTCTTCGCGAGCGGTACGCAGGAGTGCTTCGGAATCGCCCCCTCCGGAACGATCTGGCACGCGTGGCCGGGTTCGGGGGGTTGGAAGGAAATGCCGCACGGCGGTCGCGCCGCATTCTTCCTCAATGCCTATGAGTTCGGCTGGGCGAAGGCCGTTCAGGTCATGACGACAAGCGGCACGGTCTGGTGCAGCTTGAACAGTTACTCGACCAATACCTGGACCGCCTGGTACGAGGATGTCGCCGGTCAGTGCGCGACCGTCATTTCCACTTTCAAAACGAACTGAGGGTCTTCTGACGGTCCGGGCCGTCCCCTCCATGTCTGCCCGGTCCCCTGGGGCGGGCGTGATCCCGGATGTGTGATCGGCGCGGTCCCCTCGCCGCCGTGCGGGGGGACCGCTCCTGACGTGCCACGCCAAGGACCGTCCTCCGCGCCGGCCTCCCGCGTGTGCCCCGTCGCCCGGCGTGTGTCCGCCACTACAGTCCGTCAGGAAGCCGTGGCGGTGACGGGTGGACCAGCGGGAGGCGGAACAGATGGCGAGCGAGCCCGGCGGTGCCAGGAGCGACGGGAGCGGGGCCGGAAGCGACGGGAGCGGTGACCCCGGCGGAGGGGGCGGGGGCGGGGCCCGGAGCGGCGGGGGCGGTGGCCGGACGACCGAGAGCGGACTGCCCGTCGAGCCGGTCTACGGCCCCGGCGCCCTGGCCGGCTGGGACCCCGCGGAGAAGCTCGGCGAGCCCGGCTCGTACCCCTTCACCCGCGGGATTCATCCGTCGATGTACCGGGGCCGGCCGTGGACGATGCGCCAGTACGCGGGCTTCGGCACGGCCGCCGAATCCAACGCCCGCTACCGGCGGTTGATCGCCCACGGTACGACCGGTCTGTCCGTCGCCTTCGATCTGCCGACCCAGATGGGGTACGACAGCGACGCCCCGATCGCGAGCGGCGAGGTCGGCAAGGTCGGGGTCGCGATCGACTCGGCCGACGACATGCGGGTGCTGTTCGACGGGATCCCGCTCGGCCAGGTCTCCACCTCGATGACGATCAACGCGCCCGCCGCCCTCCTGCTGCTGCTCTACCAACTGGTGGCCGAGGAGCAGGGGGTGCCCGCCACCGCGCTGACCGGCACCGTCCAGAACGACGTGCTGAAGGAGTACATCGCGCGCGGCACGTACATCTTCCCGCCCAGGCCCTCGCTGCGGCTGACCGCGGACATCTTCCGCTACTGCCGCGCCGAACTGCCCCGGTGGAACACCATCTCGATCTCCGGTTACCACATGGCGGAGGCGGGGGCCACGCCCGCGCAGGAGATCGCGTTCACCCTGGCCGACGGCATCGAGTACGTGCGGACCGCCATCGCCGCCGGGATGGACGTCGACGACTTCGCGCCCCGGCTCTCCTTCTTCTTCGTCTCGCGAACGACGATCCTCGAAGAGATCGCCAAGTTCCGTGCCGCGCGCCGGATCTGGGCCAGGATCATGCGGGACGAGTTCGGGGCCCGCGACCCCAGGTCGTGGATGCTGCGCTTCCATACGCAGACGGCGGGCGTACAGCTCACCGCGCAGCAGCCCGAGGTCAATCTCGTCCGGGTGGCGGTGCAGGGGCTCGCGGCGGTCCTCGGCGGTACGCAGTCGCTGCACACCAACTCCTACGACGAGGCCATCGCCCTGCCGACGGACAAGGCGGCCCGGCTCGCCCTGCGTACGCAGCAGGTTCTCGCGTACGAGACCGATGTCACCGCCACGGTCGACCCGTTCGCCGGTTCGTACGCCGTGGAGCGGATGACGGACGAGCTGGAGGCGGCGGCGCTCGCGCTGATGACCCGGGTCGAGGATCTCGGCGGCGCGGTCGAGGCGATCGAACGGGGCTTCCAGAAGGGCGAGATCGAGCGCAGCGCGTACACCGTCGCCCGGGAGACCGAGAGCGGCGAACGCGTGGTGGTGGGCGTCAACCGCTATCCCCTCGACGAGACCGAGGAGGAACCGTACGAGCCGCTGCGGGTCGATCCCGCGATCGAGGCCCGGCAGGCGGCCCGGCTGGCCCGGCTGCGGGCGGAGCGCGACCGGGGCGCGGTGGCGGGGGCGCTCACCGGGCTGCGGAAGGCGGCGGAGGGCACGGACAACGTGCTCCCGCCGATGAGGACGGCGCTGCGGGCGCGGGCGACGGTGGGGGAGGTCTGCGACGCGCTGCGCGAGGTGTGGGGGACGTACGTGCCGTCGGACGCGTTCTGAGACCGCTCCGGGGGCGGGTCCGGGAGACCGGTCCGGGGGCGGTCCGGGGCCGGTACGAGGGCGGGGAGCGGGGTCCGGGACCTACCGGGGTCCGGGGTCCGGGACCTGGGGAGCGGGTGCGTGTACGCCTGCTGAACTCATATGCGTCCATTCGCGCGCGTGTGCGACACTCCGCTCCATGCTGGGTGTCACTGACCTGCCGACATATCTGGTCGGCCTCGTTCTGATCGTTCTGCTGCCGGGGCCCAACTCGCTCTATGTGCTCTCGGTCGCGGCCCGCCGCGGGATACGCGCGGGCTACAGCGCCGCCGCCGGTGTGTGGTGCGGCGACACCGTCCTGATGGCGCTCTCCGCCGCGGGTGTCGCCTCCCTCCTCCAGGGCAACGAACTGCTCTTCGGGATCGTCAAATACGCGGGCGCCGGATATCTCACCTGGCTCGCGGTCGGGATGATGCGCGCCGCGTGGGCGCTCTGGCGCACCCGGCACGAGCGCGAGGAGGCCGCCGCGCCCGAGGCACCCGCCACCGCGCCCGGCACCGCGCCCGAGGCACCCGCCACGGTGGAGCGGCCCTACCGCAGGGCCCTGCTGATCAGCCTGTTCAATCCGAAGGCGATCCTGTTCTTCATTTCCTTCTTCGTGCAGTTCGTCGACCCGGTGTACGCGCACCCCGCGCTGTCGTTCGTCCTGCTCGGGCTTCTCGCCAATCTGGCCAGCGCCCTCTATCTCTCGGCCCTCATCTTCGGCGGCACCCACCTGGCCGCCGCCTTCCGCCGCCGCAAGCGCCTCTCGGCGGGGATGACCTCGGCGGCGGGAGCGCTGTTCCTCGGTTTCGCCGTCAAGCTCACCCTGAGCAGCGCCTGACCGAGCAGCGCCTGACGGGGAGCGCCTGACGGGAAAGCCGCACGTCGCGTGACCGTCCCGAGCGCACAGTGGCGAATGTCAGTTCGAGCGGTACGGTTCCTGGCCGGCCGAGGACCGACGTTTCCCGGACGGATGTATTGAGTTCACCTTTGAGTCGTGTCCGTTTCCTAGCTTGTTGCCGACCCGCCATTCGTCAGCGGGGCGGCAAACGCTTGGAGAAGCATGACAATGGGCCGTAACCGATGGCCGAGGCCGCGTAACGGGGGGAGTCCGGCCGTTACGCCCGACAGCGGAGCACCACAGGCCCGGATCAACCCGGTCGAGCTGGAGGACTGCATCCAGGCCTGTGCGGTTCACAGCGGCAAACTTGTCGCCAGCCTGGACCGCAAGCGCATCGAGCTCGCGGAGAAGCTGCGCGGTCTGCTCGCCACCTACGCCCTGACGCAGTCCTCCGCGTCCCGCGCCGCGGCCTCGTCCGGAGGCGGCGCCACCGCACTGCTCCGGCGCGGTGCCAAGGCCGCCACCGGCAGCGGCGGCCTCCTCAGCAGCGAGCTGCTCGACGCCCTGCTGGCCGTCGGCAACAAGGCCCTGGAGTGCCGTTACGACGACGAGCTGAAGCTCGCCGCGGTCATCAGCGACACCGTGCTCACCGCCCGCAAGGGATCGCGGGCCGGCTGGCGGCTGCGGGCCAGAACGCTGGAGGCCCTGGGCGACGAGGCCGGGACCATCGAGGCGTACGACCGCTACCTCGCGCTCACCGACGACGACGGATTCGGCGTCGTGTCCAAGAACGCCGGTATGCGCATCGGCCGGCAGCGCCAGGAGGAGCTGCTGCGGCTGCTGGAGAGCGAGTCCCCCAGAGCCGCGCTCCACGGCGGACCCGCCACCGACGTCTGGGCCGAGGGTCTCGCCCTGCACGACCTCGGCGACTGGGCCCAGGCCGAGCCCCGGCTGGTCGGCGCGCTGCTCACCATGGCCAGGGACGCGGCCTATCCGCTGCCGGACCTCCAGGACGCCATCGCGCACTACCTCGACCTGCGGATCGGTGTGAACGGGGGCGACGCCTCCGAGCTGCGGGATCTCGTCGGCCTCTACGCCGAGCAGCGCAGGAACCGGCAGCGCGGCCCGGTCGCGGACCCCACCTTCGGCGATGTCGAGTGGCTCACCCTCGGTGAGTTCCGCAATCAGATAGCCGGCAAGTCCATCTGCCTGATCGCCAACTCCCAGCGGGTCGGGAACGGATCGCTGGGCCGCGAGATAGACGCGTACGACCTCGTCGTCCGCTTCAACTCGTACAAGATCGACGCACCGGCCACCGGCAAGCGCACCGACATCCATGTCTCCATCCACAAGCACGGCTTCAACTGGGACCAGAAGGTCACCACGCGGCTGATATTCGGCGGGATCTCGGGCGACTGGAAGTACTCCCTGCGCAACCGGCTGGTGCCCGGGGCCCAGCAGTATCTGGGCGACGAGTCCCTGCGCTGGCCGGTGCGCAACATCGGCAAGCTGGGCGCCGATGTCTGGAGCTCCATCCCGACCAGCGGTTTCAACATGCTCTGGCTGCTGGACTTCCTGGACGTCAGCCCGAAGCTCGATCTGATCGGCTTCGACTTCTACGAGAGCGGCGCCTACCGCCTCAAGGAGGCGATGAAGATGCCCATCACCTCCGTCCACGAGTACACCAGCGAGAAGGCGTGGGTCATGGAACGCGCCCAGAGCGTGACCGATGCGAGGATCTCCCTGCGATGACCGCCACCACCTTCTCCGCCGTCGGCCGCACCGCCGCCGCCGCGTCGGCCCACGCGCTCACGGGCAAGCGGCGCGTCGCGTTCGCGAGCTTCGTCGACGAGAACTATCTGCCGGGCTTCCTGGTGCTGCTGCGCAGTCTCGCCCTCTCCAACCCCGGGGTGTGCGAGGACTTCATCGTCCTCCACGACGATCTGCGGCCCTCCTCCATAGCCAAGATCCGCGCCCTGCACCCGCGTATCGAACTGCGCCGCGTCGACGCGGCCCGCTACGACTCGTACGCCAAGGGCGACCAGGACAACTACCTGGTGCGCAAGGCGTACTTCATCCTCGACGTGTTCCGCATCCGCGACTACGACACCGTGATCACCCTGGACACCGACATGGTGGTGCTGGGCGATCTGGGCGAGCTGCTGAGGCTGCGCGAGGGGCTGGCGGCCGTACCGCAGTTCTTCTACGGCCAGCACAAGCTCAACAGCGGGCTCCTGGTCATCCAGCGCGAGTATCTGAGCGACGAGTTCTGCGCGCGGATCGACGCCGTGGGCCGCAGCGGTGACTACGAACTGGACAAGCACGACCAGGGCATCCTCAACGCGGTCCTGGACGGTGACTTCCTCCAGCTCGACAGCCGCTACAACTTCGTCAAGCGGCGGCTCTCCGGCGATCTGGCCGTACCCGACGAGACGGCGATCCTGCACTTCACCGGGCGGCACAAGCCCTGGCAGGGCGGTGAGCAGGGCTACGGCAAGGCCGAGAGCCGCTGGCGCGAGTACGAGCTGTCCGACGCCGAGTTCCACGCCGCGTACATGGCGGCGCCCGGGACCACCCACCACGATCTGCTCGTGCACTTCGGCGCCCCGCATGTCGCCCGTACCGGCGATGTGGAGAGCGCGCGCCGGGTGGCGCTGGCGCACATCGGCGCGGGCGAGTTCCAGGAAGCGGTGGACATCCTCGGGTCCGTGCACATCCCCGTGGACGCCGCCTGGCCGCACGAGGTGTACGGACACGCGCTGATGAGCGTGTCCCGCTACGAGGAGGCGGAGGCCCAGCTCCTGCTGGCCACCTCCGCCCCCAACCGGGCGGCGACCGGCTACTCCCGGCTGGCCCAGATCGCCTGGATCCACGGCGACGACGAGACGGCGCGCAGCTACGCGCTGGACGGGCTCTCCGTCGACCCCACCCACCGGGCCAACCGGCTGATGCGGCTGCGTACGCAGGACGTACCGGGGCCCCGGGAGGGCGCCCCCGAGGACCAGCTCGCCCATGTGGCCTTCTACATGCCCCAGCAGGGCAACGCGGGCGACAAGCTGCTGCCGGAGTCCGTGCGGCTGACCTTCGACGCCGACACCGGGTCCCGTCGCTGGCACTCGATCCATGCCCACCGCTACTTCGACGAGGCGGCGCTGGAGCGGGTCAACGCCCGGCGCGGACTGGTCATCGGCGGCGGCGGGCTGTTCATCCCGGACACCGCGCCCAACGGCAACAGCGCGTGGCAGTGGAACGTCCCGGACGAGCACCTCAGCCGGATCGATGTGCCCATCGTGGTGTACGCGGTCGGCTTCAACGCCTTCGACGGCCAGTCGTACCGGGCCGGGCGCTTCAACGCCAGCCTGCGGCTGCTCGTCGAGCAGGCCTCCTTCTTCGGGCTCCGCAACCACGGCTCGATCGAGAAGGTCCGCGCGCTGCTGCCGGCCGAGCTCCAGGACAAGGTGCGCTTCCAGCCCTGCCCGACCACCGTCACCCGCCAGCTCGTCGACGGCTGGACCGATCCCGCGTTCCGCGAGGACACGGTCCTGATCAACGCCGCCTACGACCGGGCCGGGCTGCGGTTCGGCCACGACTACGCGCACTTCCTCGCGGAGATGGCCAAGGCGGTGCGCGCGCTGGGCGAGCACGCCGAGGTGAAGTGTGTGGCGCACTCGCTCGACGACGAGAAGATGGCCTTCGATCTGCGGCGCGAGCACGGTATCTCGATGCCGGTCATCCCGATGTACGACTTCGAGAACGACGAGATCCGCGACACCTACGCCCGTACGAAGCTGGTCATCGGCATGCGCGGACACGCGGGAATGATCCCGTTCGGCTGCGGGACGCCGATCATCAGCCTGATCTCGCACCCGAAGATGGCGTACTTCCTGGCCGACATCGAGCGCCCGGAGTGGGGAGTGTCCGTCCACGACAAGAACCTCGGCGCGGTGCTGACCGAGCGCGCGGTGGGGCTGCTGGACGACCACGCCGCGTCCGTCGCCGATGTGCACGGCCGGCAGCAGGAGCTGTGGAAGATCACCCAGGCGAACGCGGCGGACCTGCGGGCGATCCTGGGGACCCCGGTCCGCTAGGTCCCCGTGGGGACCGCGGAAGACGAATGAACGAGTGAGGGCGGGCCACCTTCCCGGTGGCCCCCCCGCATCGTGCGTCTCGTGGTTGTCGGTGTGGCCCCCGCGCCCCCCGGGGCGGCAGCGCGG